>JAAYHC010000087.1 GCA_012735535.1 Bacillota bacterium | reverse complement strand
TCCGGTATTTTTATCTATGACTTTCGTTTGGTCGGCTATACATTAATCTCCATGTTTGTGACCGGTATGGTTATTGATCGGGTTCAGTTAGGTCTCAACCGGGGCATGTGGGTGATGATCGTTTCACAATCAGCCGACCAGATCCAGGAGGCCATTATTCACCGTCTGCGCCGCGGGGTGACGATTTTGCATGGTGAGGGCGGTTATACTCATAACGCCCTCAAAATTGTGATCACCACCGTATCCCGCACACAACTGGCCAAGTTAAAGGATATTGTTGCCGAGATCGACGAGAAAGCCTTTGTAACAGTGCACGAAACCGCAGAGGTCTTGGGCCGTGGATTCCCGCGGCAGTTGGAAAAAACACAAACCGCCCAACGAAGTTGAAGTTAGACCGAATCCTGCTACAAAGTGTTTCGTCTCGCGAAGAACTCAGTTTTGCGCCTCTCAGACCATCCTCTCGCGTGATGGCAAATCTTATTCAGTCGGCCTGCGCAGGTAAAAACAGCTGGAGCCAGAAGTAATTCACTGCGGAGGAATGTTTATGCGCCGAATTTTGACTTTATTGGTTGTGACGCTACTGGCGGCGGCTGTACCGGTTAAAGCCGGTATCTCTATAGATTTCGGGTATGGCTCCGGGTTAATGGTTGAGCCACCGGCTACTTTTGTCGAGCGTGAACAGCTCTCGCTTGTCACCGTCTCCGGCGACTGGTTTTTTCCCGAAACGCGCTGGGGTTTAACCATGGATTTTACCGCTTCTACCACCGATTTTTCGTTTGTCTCGGGCCTGCAGCGGCTCAAAGCCGGCGTGGTCTTTGATTGGGATAACGTCAGATTCTTTGCCGGACCGACCTGGATCGTCTATCGTTCCGGTCAAACTCCCCAGACCGAATTGGAGGGGATTGAGTTTGGGGGCAGTGCCCGCGTGGACTTTACCGACAAGTTGCACTTAGAGGGCCTGTTTTCCTTTGCCCCACTGTTACAAGGGGTGAGTATTACCCTGCCGGACCCGCAGCTTGACACTTTGTTCACCGGCAATATTTCCGAATACTATTTCGGCCTGAGTTATGACCTAGGAGAAAAAGTATCAGCTACCGCCGGATTGGGTGGCTGGCGTGTTTTGGATCCCATTACGCAAGAACGTCTGGTTACCGTTGATTACCGTCGGCTGGGGCTGAGATTTAGTTATTAGGGTGATCACCGTGATTTCTTGGGATATGATCAGACTGCCCCAACTGGGTTCGGTGCTCTTGGCGGAGTTGGATGGGGTTTCCCTCATTTATCTCGGCTTGGGAGAGGAGCAGCTCCAAGCACTGAACGTTTTTGCCGGCCGGTATTATTCTGCCCATGAACTTGTTCGCCGGTCGTCCCCATTACTGGCGGAGGCCGCCAACCAGATTTGGCAATATTGGCGAGGAGAGCGCCAAGTTTTCGACTTGCCGGTAGCCTTAGCCGGTACGGAGTTTCAAAAACGGGTGTGGCGGGCCATGGCGGAGGTGCCTTTTGGAGAAACCACGACCTATGGACAGATTGCAGCACACATCGGTGCGCCCAAGGCGCTGCGAGCCGTCGGACAAGCCTGCGGAGCCAATCCGGTGCCGATCATCATTCCGTGTCATCGGGTCTTGGCCCGCAATGGATTGGGGGGATTTTCCTGCGGGACGAGTTACAAGCGGCTGCTGTTGGCACGGGAAGGTATTTTTAAGTAAATGTGGAAAACCGAGAAATAGGAACTATTACACTTTACGAAAGAAGGGATCAGGGATGATCAAACGAGTACTGCTATTAATTGGGATTATCTTGTTAATTGCAGGAAGTTCGGCTGTATTGGCAATGGAGCCTGATGCTCGCTCTTTTGCCATGGGCGGCGCGTATACAGCGGTGGTTGATGATGCGACCGCTGTATACTGGAACCCAGCCAGGCTCCCGAATATCCGCCTTTTGAGTTTGGCCTTTGGTGCGGGCTTGGCCAGTGAGGATCTGAAAAACTCTCAGGAAGCATTAGAGGTTTTACTTGACCCGCAGAAGATCAAAGAGGTGGAAAACCTCGATCTCAAGGCCAATGTCTCGGGAGGATTTTTGGGGGCGGCAGCCACCAGGCGGATCGGCGTAGGTCTGTATGGCAACATGGAAGTTGATGTTAAGGCTGAGACTAAAGTTGATTATGACAAACTGGAAGGTACCGCCAAAAGCGATCTAGGTGCCAGCGTTCGGGCCAATACCGTATTAGCATATGCCCAGCCGTTTAAGCGGTTTAATCTTGGTGCTGCCTTGAAGATCGTGGGAGATGGTCGATACACCAGGGGAGAGCATGAGAAATACAATCCGTTAACAAATAATACGGACAAAACCACATTTAATATCGAGAGAATTGGTACCGGGTACTCTGTTGATCTGGCCTTCTCAACCGGATTGACCCGGATTATCCAGTTGGGTTTTGTGGCTCAGGATGTCTTCTCAAATATCAAATATGAAGAAAAGCTTACTGAAGACGGTCAAGAAGTATCGACGAAGGAAATTAAAGACAAACTCGAACCGAGCTATCGGGCGGGGATCGCCATTCGTCCTGGCTTTGGTTTCACCTTTGCCGGAGATGTTTCCAGCAACGGTCCTGTCCACTTCGGCGTTGAGAAGAATACTTTATTCAATGCGCTGAGCCTGCGTGGCGGCATGGTTAGCAAGGGTGGGGTTACCGAGTATCGCGCCGGAGTAGGGTTCAACTTAGCCTTGCTGCATGCCGGCGTTGGCGTTAGCTTTGACCCGGAAAAAGACACGCTGAAGGCAGTAGTGCTTGATGCTTCGCTCACCTTCTAAAATTATTTGCTCATTCGACATCCATCGACGTAGTTCGACATCGTAACAGATAATAATGTGCTAATCTAAGAGCAAACCGAATGAGCATGAGAGCGATAAGGCCGCTGGCACAAGAGAAGTGTCTTCGCTCAGAGTGCTGGAAAAAACCTGTAGCGTTAACCTCGCTGACAGGTTTTTTCATTGTGAGAAGGTGTTTTGCTAGCCGCGTAGCGTATATTGCTAATTAGCTAATATGCTAAGATGGATCAATTGGAGGGGAGCTTGTGCCAGCAGTATTGCCGCTCGGAACGGATTGGACTGAAAAGGTCACTTACAAGTATTCGCTTACTCAGGAGATGGTCTGGTCACTCCATGTTTTATCGGACTCCTCCCATCATCAAGACCGCTTGGATTGGTGCTTGCGGGTAGGTAGGGAGCTGCCGGGAGAACTGGCGGCCGACCTTGAACACCTGGGCACAAACTTTGGCCAGTGGAGCTGCGTTCTGCAATTGGTAGAGGCTATAGAAGGGGAGAAGTTATTCCCATGGCAACGCGTCTCAACGGAACTATCCGAGATGGGACAAGCGCTCTTCGTCTATTTCATGCTCGGCCGGGAGGTCAAAGTCGGCGAATTGATTCGCTTTATCCGACAACCCGCTTTGATGGAACAGTTTTTAGAGAAATATCCACATTTGGGTGATCCGGAGCTAATCCGGGGCTTGTTGGCCGACCCGGAACGGGTGCGCTCGAAACTCCTGGAGGTGCTCGAGCAGTATTGGGGTTTAATCTTTGAACGGGAGGCGAAAAAACTCGAGCCTCTGTTCTACACTAGTCTGCAGGAAAAGATCAAATTGGCGCAGACCGGCGGACTTGAAGCGTTATTAGGATCTTTGGGCCTGGGGATTCGCTTAGTGCATGATCGGTTGGTGGGTAGGGCGATCGTCGGCGAGGAAGCGACTGA
>JAAYHC010000086.1 GCA_012735535.1 Bacillota bacterium | reverse complement strand
TGCAGGTTCGAGTCCTGCCGGGCGCGCCACTTGCAGTCTAACTTCCAAGCCACCTGGTGATGGAGGTTTTTCTTTTCTTTGCTAAAATTCAGCGTGAAAGGAGTACTTAATGTCCACTTTAATTGATATCCACGCCCATGTTTTTCCCAGTAAGATTGCCGCCAAAGCGGTGGATAATATCGCCCGGCGTTATCACCAGCAAGCCGATTACAGCGGTTTGCTGGACGAATATGTAGAGTTGCTCAAGCGCGATCAGTTTACTTGGGGAGTTGTCAGCACGGCCGCCACAACCCCGGATCAAGTCCGCCCGGCTAATAACTGGGCGATTGAGTTAAATCGCCACGAGAAGCTCAAGGCGCTCGGCACGATCCATCTGGACTATCCCGATTGCCGTGCTGAGCTCGAGCGGACCTTTGCAGCCGGTCTGGGTGGTTTAAAGCTGCACCCGGATTTTCAAGCCTTTTACGCAGATGATCCACGGCTAGCGCCGATTTTTGAGGCGCTACCTGATGGTGCAGTGCTCCTCATCCACGCCGGAAATGATCCCGGATACGATCATCTCGATTATTCACATCCGAAAAGGTTAGCACAGATCGTCAAAGCTTTTCCCAAGTTAAACATCATCATCGCCCATATGGGTGGGTATCGGCAATGGGACGAGGCTTGGCGGTGGTTGATCGGTACCGCGGCATACTTGGATACCGCCTCGAGTGCGGAACATTTATCGCCGCGGGAATTCGTCGAAATGGTCAGAGCACATGGTGTTGAGAAAGTATTGTTTGGAACAGATTATCCCTTCCGGGGGCCGGGAGAGCAATATAAAATGTTGCAGGAGTATGGGCTGGAAGCAGGCGAGTTAGCTGCCATTATGGGTGAGAATGCTCTCCGGCTGCCTTTGTTTCAGACAAATACACCGGGCGAACTAACCCGGTGAAAAGAAAAGTTTACCTGTTAATGGGCGGGGGAAATGGCTTCCAAGTAAGTGGAGCCAGCTTCTCCTGCTTCTTTTTTGGCTTGGCTGCCGGAGCTTTGGGCTCAGGTTTTAAGTCTTCACAAGTCTTTTTCTTTGCGGTGGTTTTCTTGGGTGCAGCCTTCTTGGCGCCCTCAGTTTTTTTAGTCCCCATGAAAGCTCCTCCTTCGCGCTGGACTCAACCGTTATTAATATATTCGCGGAGCTTGTCAGTTGGTACTCGCTTGCTGATCCAGGCGATAAATAAAGGCGAGGATTTCGGCGACGATTCCATAAAGCTCAGGAGGGATTTCTGAGTTCAGCTCGAGCGCCGCGAGGAGTTCGACCAGGGTGGAGTCTTGGTGGATGGCGATCCCATGCGCTTCTGCGATGGCCAAGATGCGTTCGGCGATTTCGCCGCTTCCGCTGGCGATTACGCGTGGCGCAGCATCTGTCAAGGGGTCATATTTGAGAGCGGCAGCTTTCTTATCTTTATTCATGTAGCCTCCTATAAGCGGAAATCAATTGAGAGCCGTGGTATTTGCGGCGGACGGTGGTCCAGCAGTTCTTGGGTGACCGTCAGGTAGCGGGTGGTAAAGCCAAGCGCTGCAAAACGCTGCTCGAGCCGGGGAAGGTGTTGCTTGATTAATGCTGCGGCTTCGGCGTTGCAACGGATGAGACAATCAAGGGTTTTGCCCGCCAAGATAGCTTCACAGGTGATCGTTCCGAGATTAGCGGTCTCTAGAGAGCAGCTAGCCTGGAGCGGACGTGGCTGAGCAGATTTGGCTCGGCTATCCCGCCCAACGCTGAAGAAAACATCATAGACCTGGTCTTCGACGGCAACAGGAATAAACAGGGTCAGGGCTTCAAGGTCGTGCCTGTTTTCCGGATTATTCAGTGCCCGGAGGGTTTCCACCAGTTTACCGAAGGACTCTGCTTTGGTTGTGTCAATGATATCCCGCAGAGGCAGGTTGAGAAAGGCCCGTAAACCTTTAGCGAGCTGTTCTTCCGATTCCAGCGGTTTGATGAATTGCTGAAACAAAGGGGCCAGCTTTTTCAGCGGTATCCGCTCGTTTTCGGGAGGATCGGCCGCGGACTTGGCGAAACGGGGATTAGGGAGGAGCCGAAAAACTACTTTGTCCGGAGCAATTTCTTTGACCTGTAAGTAGACCCGGGAAGTATCAGGCAATTTGGTTGCCAAGCTAGCGGTGAATTTCCATTGCCCGATGGCCAGTTCGGCTCGCTCACCACTGAGACTAAGCACACGAGCGGATAAGACCTGACCGAGTTTGAGGGCTAGCCCCAGTTCGGAGGCTAAGTTAGGTACGGTAAAAGAGCCCGGCAGAGCAGTTGCTTTCATCTTGGTCACCGTCTTCATTATAGCATAGACCAGAGGGAAGGCTAATAACGGAAACGAAGGTGAGCCCAGTGTTGCCGAGGATTGGTGCAGCGGTTATCGGTGGTGTTTTGACTATCTTGTTAATAGCGGTCGGCCTGAACCATTTATCGGTGGGTATGCTCAAGGCCGACGAAGCTACAGTCTTGGCTGTTTACCGACCAACGAGCGAAGGGGACCGACTAATTCCGCTGGCTAAATGGGTCGCCGGAACGGATATCGGTGATACGGTCTTGGCCAAATTCGCTGCTCTGTACGATAACGGGGTGATCGAAGAGCAAAGTCTGGTGGGCATACCGGATTATGTTCTGCTCCTAGGGTATGATGAGCAGATGTGGGCGGTGGAGGTGCATGGTAACTGGTTTCGGGTGCTGCGACCTTACGCGCCCCATTACACTTTACTTGTCCGCGATTGGCCGAGTTTTGACCGCGAGTATTTAGCCTATCAGCAGGTAGAGGATGAGCAAATACCCTCCGGATTATATCGGCTGATCGAGCGCTTCATGCATGAACGGATGGCCGGAGGCCTGTCGAGGCTAAATGCTTATCTCACCCCTGAATCGTATTATCGGTTCAGCCGGTTGATAGAAGCGAGCCCGCAGCCGGAAAAGATCCGCGGCTATGAGATCAAAGAGGTCAAACCGGGGGAGTCTGGAGATTACATCGCCACGCTTAGAATATTTGGGAGTGAGCCGGCGAGCACCTGGGAGGAAGAGTATAGGGTCTACTCTATGGCCGCCCAATACAAGTTATCCCTCTTGGGACGCTGGGAGTACGTCGCCGTGCACTCTTGACAAGCCATAGCCGGGAAGCTATAACAGGAATTGTAATCACAATATTCCAGGAGAGGTGTACGAGACATGCCTACCTACGAATACAATTGTCCCAAATGTGGCAAATTTGATTTCTTTCAAAAAATCACCGCGGAACCGCTAAAAGCTTGCCCGACTTGCGGCGCGGAGGTTGTTCGCGTGATCTCAGGCGGCACCGGGGTGATTTATAAAGGCAGCGGCTTTTACACCACGGATTATGCCAGAAAGGGTTCTACTGCGGACGAAACGAAGGCTTCGTAATCGTTTTGAGGAGGTTTGTTCGTGCAGTGTCCAAACTGTCACGAGGAGGTATTGCTCGCCGAGGTCTGTCCCTATTGTGGGGCTGACGTACCTGCCGGTGAGCAGGTTACTTCCCACACTGAGGAGGAGACCACCGGGGTCTTTGTGGGTAAATTAGATGGCCAACAAAGACCGGCGGCAGAGTTTGAAACACCACGTTATCAACGCCCTGCCAAACGGCCGGGCTTCTTTTCATTGTTACGCTATTTCTTCGATCCCCAGGTTCCCGCCGGTCGCAAGCTCTTGATAATCGGGCTAATCATCTATATTTTAAGCCCGGTTGATCTACTCCCGGATCTCGTGCCTTTGGTCGGCTGGTTTGATGATCTAGCTGTAGGTACCTTCTTATGGACCTTTATCAGTCAAGAATTGGCGCGCTACACGCGGGGCGGGGATAGTTAGATGCGGCTATCGGAAGGTGCAGGCAAGTATCGGGTTGAGGCTGCGCTCCATGCTACCGCTGAAGGCTATATCCTGCATCTTTTAGGCGGTGAAAAGCCGCATGTGGGGGCGGTGGTCATCGCCCAGCCGCGCCCGAGCTTAACAGGTGACGGTAGTATCAGCTGTACGACCAGCTCGCTACCGCTATTGGGCCACAAAGATGATCTGGTTGCCAAACCGGTGGCCGAGGCGATTGCTAAGGCTACGGGGCAAACGGTGGTCGCGATTGCCGGCATCCATATTGAGAATGCTACCGCAGCCGAGCTCGACGAGTTGCAACGCAATGTTGAGGTCTTGACCGCGAAGCTGCTGCGGGAATTAGAGGGATAAGCTTGGCTATCATTTTTATTACCGGTCTATCAGGGGTTGGCACGTCCAGCGTCTTAGCAGAGTTAGGCAAATGGGGTTATAACGTCGTTGATACTGACTATGGGTATGTAACGGAAATCATGACCGATGGAGTCGTTGAGCGGGTTTAGGATGAGGCCAAAATCACTGCCCTGCTAGAGGAGTACAAGCAATCCCATCTCTTTCTCTCCGGTTGTTATGCCAATCAAGGGAAGTTCTATGACTACTTTGAACATGTTGTCCTGCTCAAAGCGGATCTCGAGGTGATGCTGGACCGGGTGGCCAAGCGAACGAGCCACAATTATGGCAAGAGTCCGGAAGAACAGGCGGAGATAATAGATAGTTATTACAATGTATTACCGTTATTAGAAAAAAGCTCGGATATCATCATTGACACTACCCACAATAGTGTTGAGGTGGTTGCGAAATTACTCCGAGCGTTGTTATAAAAAACACAAGGCGAAGGAAGTATCCTTCGCCTGTAGTATCCAATTAGGATTATCGGCGCCCTGGCCGCCATGGCCGTTTGCACCGCGGAGGGCCGAGGATTTCGCTCATGACCACGGCTCTGCGCAGATCGGTCGGCCCAAAAATCCGCTCTGCGGTTTGGCTTGGCTCGCGCAGAGTGGTGCCGGTGAGACCGATCCGTTCCGGCTGCGGAGTGTGCAGCGGGAAGGCGGTTTCCGGAGCCGGCCGAACCTGAACGGTCGGCTCGGAGGGCGCTAACGGCACGGGTTCCCCTGCGGGTTCAGGTATGGATAACGGTTCCGGCCGCTCCAGTGGATACATTCTCCGCTCCAGCTCTTCGAGCCACTCGGCCAAAGTTGGTCGTTTTGGTACCGCGCGACGGCGAGGCGGCTCCGGGGGCGGACTTTTGCCCTTCTTCGCGCCCCTCTCCAATAGCTCGCCGATCCGGGAGGCGAAAATAAAGAACAGGAATATCAGTAGACCTATCAGGTCATCCATGGTTTAGCGCTCCTTGTCTTGACGTTTTTCATCCATGGTTGAGATGCTTTCCCGCATAGCGGTATCGGCTTTAATGTTTTCCAGGTTAAAGTAGTCCATGACTCCCAGTTTGCCCTCGCGGAGGGCTGCGGCGAGCGCTAATGGTACCTGAGCTTCGGCCTCGACGACTTTTGCCTTCATTTCTTGGATCTTGGCCCGGTTTTCCTGTTCTAAAGCGACCGCCATCGCGCGTCGTTCCTCGGCTTTGGCCTGGGCGATACGCTTATCGGCCTCGGCTTGGTCGGTCAGGAGGGTGGCGCCGATGTTTTTACCGACATCGACATCGGCGATGTCAATTGAGAGGATTTCGAAGGCGGTGCCGGAGTCGAGGCCTTTGGCCAGGACTGTTTTCGAGATGGCATCCGGGTTTTCGAGGACTTGTTTATGTGAAGTTGCGGAACCTACGGTGGAGACAATACCTTCACCGACCCGAGCGAGGATGGTTTCCTCACCGGCGCCACCGACGAGACGATCAATATTGGCCCGCACCGTTACCCGGGCAGTGACAATCATTTGGATCCCATCCATGGCGACGGCGGATACCGGCGGCGTAGTAATGACTTTCGGGTTTACACTCATCTGCACGGCTTCCAGCACATCACGGCCGGCCAGATCAATAGCCGCGGCGCGTTCAAAGGAGAGGGGAATATCAGCACGTTGGGCCGCGATAAGTGCATCGACAACGCGGTCAACGTTACCACCCGCCAAGTAGTGGGCCTCCAGCATATCACTGCTTAGCGGAATTCCGGCTTTATGCGCTTTAATCATCGGATTGACGATGCGTGCAGGCGCAACCCGGCGCAAGCGCATTCCAAACAGGGCCCCAATACTAACTTTGACCTGGGCTGCGATGGCCGAGATCCAGAGACCGACCGGAATAAAGTAGAAGAAAGCGCTGACTAAGAAGAGAATTATCATGAAGATTAAAATAAAGAGCAAATCAACCATCAACACAAACTCCTTTCACAATATTATTGTTCCTCAGCTGAGTGTTCGCGGACGACAATACGAAGGCCCTCGACTTTGGTCACGATAATTGGCCGATCGGCATCGATCCAGGTGCCTTCGGAAACGACATCAACCCGTTCACCGTCGATTTCGGCGGTTCCGGACGGCCGCAGAGCGGTGACGGTCCGACCGGTCCGTCCGAGCAAATCGGTACGCGCCTGGCGCGGCAGATAACCTTGTTCACTAGTAAGGCTGGTGCTTAGCGAAAGTTTGTTCCACAGTTTACTGCGGGGCAGTTTCTTGAGGCCGTACAGAATAAAGATGGTGCTAATTAAAAGCGAGATCGAGATGGCTGCCAAACCTGCTGAGAAATTGTCAAAGGCCAAGAAAATGCTCAGCAGAATCAGGGCGAGGCCGCCGATACCGGTGATGCCAAAACCGGGCAGGAGGAAAACCTCAATAAACAGCAGAATAAGCCCGACCGCAAACAAAAGCACCAGATTCAAGCTGGCCGAACCGGAATAGACGTGACCGGCAAAGAAGAGGCCGAGAGCAATCAGACCGAGTGAACCAAAGCCGCCCCAGCCGGCGGTGAAAACCTCCAGGACCAAACCGGTAAAGCCAATAGCCAGCAGCAATCCGCTAATAATGGGATGGGTTATCCAGCCAAGAACATTATCGGAAAAGGTTTTGCTGATCGGAACCAGCTTCCCCTCATACCCTGCAGCATGAATGGCGGCTTCACGGGTGGGGGCGATGGCGTCTGCGATTTTGAGCTCAACCGCTTCGGCCGCGGTAAGGGTGAGGAGTTTTCCGGCTTCGGAAATCCCAGGGATGGTGATGTCGGCATCAACCATTGCCGCGGCGACTTCAGGGTTGCGCCCCCTGGTTTCGGCAGTGGCTTGGAACTCTTTGCGGAAAGCAGAGATGTATTTCTCCTCGTTTGGCCGGGTTTCGGCCGCACCGATACTGGCTCCGGGTGCCATGATCAGTTTGTTTCCGGCTAAGGAGATCAGGGCGCCCGCTGACCAAGCCCGCTGCCTGACGAAGGTGATGACGGGCACATCGGCCTCCAGGATTGCGTCGCGGATGTTGACCGCGGAGTCTACCAGCCCGCCGAAGGTGTCCACCTCAATGAGGACGGCTATTGCCCCGGCTTTTTCGGCCGCAGCAATGCCGCGGCTTAGGTAGCGGTACATCGTGTTGTCCACAGTGCCGGAGGCGGAGAGGTAGTAGATCTCGGCTGCGGAAGCCGAAACAGTAATGCCAATGAGTATAACTACTAAGAGCATCAATAACAGCGCCTGTTTGGACGGTTTGTTTACACGCATCAAAATACACCACCTCACACCTAGGATAATTCTGGCAAGGTGCAGCTTACACCTCTTATGATGCCCGAGATTACGCGGTAGCAGTTTATGGTGTTTCAATTGTCTGAAAAAGGAAAAAATATAACAAAATGCAGGAAGTGCTAGAAAAATGTAAGAAATAGGTATTAGCTAGATAATTATTCCAAAGTGATTGAGGGAGTGACACTATTGGAAAAGTTAAAGCCTCGTTCCTTGATGGCTAAGATGATGATTAGTTTAGGAGTGCTTTTTTGTATCTTGATGACTGGATTAAGTCTCGTCAATTACTACAACGAATCAAAATTAATCGCCAAGTATGAACATGATTCCTATGCAAAATTAAATATGACAATCGAGAACGCAATGCTCGACCTTTTGGAAAGGGCTAAGCTCTCGATCTTATCGATTACTTCGAACCCCGAGATCGCCCGGGCCTTTGCTGAGCGGGACCGCGAGGCCCTGATTGCGATGTTGTCACCCGTTTATGAGGAGATCAAGGCTGACGGTGTTGCGCAGTTTCAGTTCCATACCCCGCAATCCATCGCTTTTTTACGATTGCATAGCATAGATAATTACGGTGATGACCTGTCGAGTTTTCGCTTTACGGTCAATGAATGCAACCGGACCCAACAGATTGTGATGGGGTTGGAAGAGGGCAGAGGTGGTTATGGCTTCCGAGTAGTTGTGCCGGTCAGCTACCAGGGTGAGCATGTTGGCAGCGCCGAATATGGCCTGGATTTTGGGGAGGTTTTTCTGAAGCAGATCGCCGAGATTTATCCGGGAGAATACTTTATTTACCGGTTTCCGGATGATCAGTCGGTGGCGTGGGCTAATGCCGGCGGCAGTGATCTCCGTTTAGCCGGAACACTCACTGAAGATATTTTTGAGGTCAGCGCCGATTTGATTCGCCAAGTGGCCACAACCGGTACGATGCAGTATTTTACGACCGATTCAGGGTTACAAGCGATTGTGCTGGTTCCCTTTAAAGATTATAAGGGAGATACTAGGGGTTACATCAAAGCGGTGCTCTCCCGAGAAGAGACACTTAACCAATTGGCTGCTGCGCGGGTGCAAGCAATTGCGGTTATTCTCATTTCTCTATTGCTATCTCTATTGTTGATCTATCGGTTGGTTCAAGCTTTTGTCCGTCCCCTGAAGGATGTGCACCGGCTTGCTCAAGACCTTGCGGTGGGAGATTTTAGTCGTACAGCCGATGTGCGCTCAGAGGATGAGGTAGGAGCGATGGCGCAAGCTCTTAATGGTGCTATTAGCAATATACGAGATTTAATTAAGAATGTAGTCCATACTATTTCTCAAGTACGAGAATCCTCGCAGGAGCTGGCCATATCATTAAATGAGGTCACACATGCTACCGAACAAGTGGCAACTACGGTTGGCAATTTAGCGACTGGGGCGACCCAACAGGCCCAGCAGGCTGAACAGATCAGTCGCTTGGTGGCCCAAACGGTTTCACTAGTTGAAACGATTGATGCCAACATATCCGAGACCAATCAGGCTTCTAGTGAAGCACGAAGCAAAGTAGGTAAAGGCCTTGAAGCTGCGGAAAGACAGCGAAGCGCGCTCACCGAGAGGAATCGGATCGATGAGGATGTTCAACAGGCGATGGCCGATCTGATGGCCAGGGCCGACGAAATCAGCAAGATCGTGGAGATGATCACGGGCATTGCCGACCAGACCAACCTGTTAGCGCTAAATGCCGCTATTGAGGCAGCCAGGGCCGGCGAAAGCGGGCGCGGTTTTGCCGTAGTTGCCGAGGAAGTCAGAAAGCTGGCCGAATCAGCCAACCAGTCGGCCAAGGAAATCAGCGTGTTGATCGAGCACGTCCAACGCTATATCTCTGAAGTCAACGGAGCTTTGGAACATTCAAAGGTTGCCGGGCAGGAGCTCAAACTGGCTACTGATGAGGTAAACGAACAGTTTACTCAGATTAATGAGAGCACCAACAAGGTGATGGAGAGCACTTCTGAGGTAGCGGAGAAGATTGCGCGGTTAGTCGAAGCTGCCAAGGGTATCGATGAAGCGATTGGTGAGATTGCCTCGATTACGGAGGAAGCGGCTGCCGGAACCGAAGAGGTGTCGGCATCGGCCGAAGAGCAGACGGTCACGATCGAAGCAATCTCTACTTCGGCACGGCAATTGGCCAAGATGCATGAAGAACTGCAGCAGTTGGTCGACAGGTTTAAAGTTGATTAACGTTTAATAAGGTAGCTGATCTGAACAGCATCCGGCGGTTTTGTTTACAGCGCCGGTGAAGATGTGATATAATATCAGTTGCTTTAGCGGCCCCGTAGCTCAGTGGATAGAGCAGTGGTTTCCTAAACCATGTGTCAGAGGTTCGACTCCTCTCGGGGCCGCCATTTAAAGTCCTTGTTACCTGCTATTTTTGCCTACATTATCCATTCTTAGGTTCAGCTTGTCAAGTTTTTATTGCTATACAATTGCTATACCTATTGCTATACTTGCTTGGCCTTCAAAGAACAAAAAAATTGATACACCTTTAGAAACTTCAGATAGTTGTTAAGGTGTTAATGGCCGGGTTAAGGACAACGAGAAAAAAACAAATATTTTATTTACCTAAATATTCTGTAAACTCTAAAAATATATAGCACTTCCTAGTAAACTACTCGGAATTAAACTACACAGGATTATATATCCGTAGTTAATGCCCTTTCTGCTTATTGTGGTAGATAAATTGTGGTAGGGTATGTATTTATACTGGTGAACAGGAGTATTCTTTTTTAGTTATGATCAATAAGGAGAACCAGGAAGAAGGCTACTGGTAGGAAGAACCAGGACTACCCATAGGGGGAAACTACTGGATGAAGATAATAACGTATAGCCCTTCAAAGTTTTGTGTTAAAAAACTTGGCTAGGTAACTACTGGTAGGAGG
>JAAYHC010000085.1 GCA_012735535.1 Bacillota bacterium | reverse complement strand
TTAGCCCCACCAGCAAGAACGATGGTGGCCAGGACGGCGAGAATCCGGATAATCTTGGCCATAGCTCATGACCCCCTTTACCTTGTTGTTTGCCTGGTTGTCCGCTAAGTTCAGGCAACATAGGGGTCTCCGCTAATCATTTCCGCTGCTATCCGTATCTCGGTACACTCGTTAATCTACTTAGCTGCCGGTTTTTCTAAACTCTATGTAATTATCCTCAAATCGCACCTGATCCCTGATGTCGCTGCGATCATGGATTTATGAGGCTACGAGCAGTGCGACCCGTCGATTCACGGCATCGAGCACAGCCTTGATTACCGCCTCGGATAAATCGGCATGCACAATCGCAGAACCTACCAGGTTTTCATCTCCTTTTGCTGTTACTAGAGTTAAACCGACTAAAACACTTTCATAGCTTCCGATATTAAACTTGTGCACATCATCAAGAATCAACTCAACAAAGCCATGAAGGTACTCTTTAATGGCTTCCAACGTAGCCAAAGCCACCAACCGGATCTTGTTGGCGGCCGCGGCAGGTCCCTTGGCAGAGCCGGAATACTCGCTTCCGTCAGTTGAAGCTAAGTGCACCCGCGCCTCGAGCACCGAACCACTCGTTGAAAATTCGATTTTCTGGGGATAGAGACGAGAAATAAAAAAGTCGCCCTCATCCTCACCTTCGATTTGGGCAACACTAACTACTCGATGATCTATTTCCAGATCAAAGCGGGTCCGGCAAACAGATTCGATATCGCGGACAATCTGCTTTGGATTCCGCTCCGTGCCGGCAATGACATGCAACTGGATAAGATGCCCGGACTCGTTAAACTCGGGCTTGGCCATTACCACCCCGGCAACCTCTTCAATGGCAGCGAGTAACTGGTCAGGAGCAATATTGACGGACTCCAATTGACACTCACCCATCAACACTGGCTGGTCTTATCCGTAATATTTACTCTCTCAGCCAGGGAATTCCTGCCTATTAATATATTTAATGGCATTTCGGAGCCAAGAGACACTTAGGGCACAGTTTGCACTGTGCCCTAAATTCAACTAAGTTTCACTTAAAACTCGGGTTCGATTAATCCGTAAGCTCCATCTTTCCGTTTGTAGATCACATTGACCTCATCAGTTTCCGCGTTGGCAAAGACAAAGAAGGAATGTCCGAGCAGATCCATTTGCATCGCGGCTTCCTCAGCAGACATCGGTTTCATGGCGAAACGCTTGGTTTTAACGATCCGAATCAGCTCGTTACCCTCGCCGGCCTTGACAGGTTCGGCTGCTGCAGCCGCGGCGGACTGGTCTTTGGCCCCTTCTTGACGTAGTTTGCGGTTAATCCGAGTCTTATACTTTCTGATCTGCCGCTCGATCTTATCGACCACACCGTCAATTGAAGCATACATGTCATTGGTAGCTTCCTCGCCGCGCAAGATCAGGCCGTTGACCGTCACTGTTACCTCGACAATGTGGTGCTCCCGTTCGGTACGCAGCATAACCTCGGTCCGGCCGCCGGCTACCTCGTCGAAAAACCCGAGTATTTTGTTAACCTTTTTCTCAGCATAATCGCGTAGAGCTGGTGTGACGTTGATGTTCTTACCTTTGACGACAATCTGCATAACTCTCACTCCTCCCGACCGTCTTCACTTATTAGTATTTTCCTCATTGGTACAAAAATCCTGTCCGCAGAAAAAGTATAAAAACCCCGATGCCTTTCGGCCCGGGGTTGGTGGCCACATTACAAATTACAAACGGTAAATTTATATCCTAACTACGTTGGCAGCTTGCGGGCCTTTTTGTCCTTCGACGATGTCGAACTCGACGGTTTGCCCTTCCTCGAGGGACTTAAAACCTTCGCCCTGGATCGCAGAGAAGTGGACGAACACATCGCCACCATCTTCCCGTTCAATGAAACCATAACCCTTCTCTGCACTAAACCACTTGACTTTTCCTTGCATTGTAAAACATTCCTCCTACGAGTACCCTTCTCCAGGGCCCTTACTAGTTACACCCGCTTAAATAGGTCCAACCGTTAAAAGCATGCTACCATATTCAGGAATACATGTCAAGCTGGAGCTATTAATCGAGGCTATTACCAATATTGGACAATTCACCACATTTTATACGGCCGCCCTAAAAATATTGTGTCTGCCCTGCCTGATCGCTCGTGGCAGGAACCACCCGGGTTAAGTCGAAGTAATCGAGATATGTTCGGCAAACAGTGGTGTTGTCTCTGATGGTGTGGTTAAGTGATTTAGCCCTAGTCTTGGTCACCTTCATCTGGGGGGCGACCTTTTCCATTACTAAGGTAGGGGTGGAGCATTTCGACCCCTTTCTCTATTTGGCGATCCGCTTTGGATTGGCTTGGATCATCCTGCGCTCGGTGCACTTGATTCTCTCCCGCCGCAGGTACACCTGGTCCGAGATCAAGCTCGGTGCCGGAGCAGCCTTTTTTTTATGCACCGGATTTGTGACCCAGACCGCAGCGCTCAAATACACTACCGCTTCCAAGGTGGCTTTCATCACCGGTCTCTCGGTTGTCTTGGTCCCGCTTCTAGCCATTGCGCTCACCAAAGAGAAACCGCATTGGACAGCCTTAGTAGGAGCTCTACTCTCCTTTTGCGGTCTGGCAACGCTCTCCTTTGAACCGGACCTCGTCGGCTGGATCGGATTTGGCGACCTACTCGCCTTGGCCTGTGCCCTCTCGTTTGCCGGGCACATCCTCTTCGTCGGAAGATATGCGATCTGGATCTCGCCGGTGTCCTTTTCTACCATCCAGATCGGGTTTACCGCCTTCTTTTGCGCCGTTTTGGGTCTCCTCAGGGGCCCACTACCCGACTTCCGGGGTTTTCCGGTCTCCGTCTGGTGGGGCCTCGCGTATCTGGCGATCCTGGCCACCATGGCCTCGACTTTGTTGCAAACCTGGGCACAAAGACACACCACCTCGACCCGGGCGGCGATCATTTTCTCGCTCGAACAGGTCATCGCCCCGGTCTTCGCCTATTTTCTCCTTGGCGAGGCGCTCACCGCGAAGACCCTCATCGGCGGAGCGCTCATCCTCTCAGGCATCCTCCTGGCCCAATTAGGACCGCAAATGGAAACGGCACCGCCAACAGAGACGGTGCCGCAAGCAGACTCTGAATCGTATTAGAGAATTTTGCTCAAAAAGGACTTGGTCCGTTCGTTTTGCGGATTGGCAAAGAGCTCTGCCGGGACATTCTCCTCAACAATCAAACCATCATCCATGAACAGAACTCTGTCCCCAACCTCGCGGGCAAAGCCCATCTCGTGGGTTACGACGACCATGGTCATTCCTTCGCGGGCGAGCTTTTTCATGACATCCAAGACCTCGCCGATCATCTCCGGATCCAGCGCCGAAGTCGGTTCATCGAACAACATGATCTTCGGTTTCATCGCCAGCGCCCGTGCAATGGCGACGCGCTGTTTCTGACCGCCGGAGAGCTGGTCCGGATAGGCCTTGGCCTTGTCGCGCAGACCGACTTTGTCGAGCAGCTCGTAGGCATACTCCTCCGCTTTGGCCTGCTCCCATTTGCGGACCTTCATCGGAGCCAAGGTGATGTTTTCCAGCACCGACATATGGGGGAAGAGGTTAAAGTGCTGAAAAACCATCCCCACCTCTTCACGCACCTTGTTGATGTCCACGCCGGGGCGGTTGACCTGGACCCCATCGATCCAAACCTCGCCCGAGGTCGGCTCTTCGAGTAGGTTCAAACAACGTAAAAAGGTACTCT
>JAAYHC010000013.1 GCA_012735535.1 Bacillota bacterium | reverse complement strand
TGGGCCCGGCGCTGCCGAGAGGCGCATCGTCGCCCGGACGAGCAAGCGCTATTTGGGATCGTTCAAGGAGGTATGTATGCGGATCTTAGGCGTGAATCAGCGGCGAGCCTGGTCGAGCTGGATTTTCCCGGGTATGCAATTGGCGGGTTAAGTGTTGGCGAGCCAAAAGAATTGATGCTGGAGATGCTCGAGGTGACCACGCCCGAATTGCCGGTAGAGAAACCGCGGTACTTGATGGGTGTTGGTTCCCTGGATTATGTGGTGGAAGCCATTGACCGCGGAGTGGACATGTTCGACTGTGTACTGCCGACCCGGCTGGCCAGGCACGGTACTGCGCTAACGGCCACCGGCCGGCTGGTGATAAAAAATGCCGAGTACGCGCGCGACTTTTCGCCCTTGGATCCGTCTTGCGATTGTTATGTCTGTCGGACTTTTTCCCGGGCCTACCTCAGACACCTTTTTGCCACACGGGAGATTCTCGGTTTGCGTTTGGTAACCTATCATAACTTGTATTTCATGCTCGCGGTGATGCAGGAAATCCGCCAAGCTATCGAGGCCGGCCGGTTCGGCGAGATCAAGAAAAAATATGCTGCCTATCGCTAGGCAGGATTGAATGAAAAGTTAAGGGAATAATTACTAAGTTCAAAGCAAACTGATATTGGGAGGTTACACCATGGCAGAAACTACGCAAAGTGCATCCTTGTTTAGCGCGTTGCTTCCGTTTGTGCTGATGTTAGCGATCTTTTACTTTTTACTCATCAGACCGCAACAGAAGCAGCAGAAAGCGCGCCAGGCCATGCTCGACGGGCTAAAGAAAGGCAATAAAATTATCACCATCGGCGGGATTTACGGTGAGATAGTCGAGGTCAAAGAGGATACTCTGATCATCAGAGTTGCCGATAAAGTCGAGATTAAAACCACCCGAGGAGCTGTCAGCCAGGTAATCTCCTAAGCAGTTGCAATTAGTAGGGGGCTTACCATTGGGTAAACATGTGACAGTTGAGGACGTCAAACGTGACCATGCTGTGCAGGCTATGATCAAAAAGGCCAATGAGCATGTTTTGGCCATGGGCTTTAACGAACATGGCCTTCGTCATGTCGATTTGGTTTCGCATATCGCTTATAACATTCTCGATCGACTCCAATTTCCGGAACGGGATAAGCAATTAGCAGCTATCGCCGGATATCTCCATGATATCGGCAATGTTATTGCCCGGGATCGTCATGGCATATCCGGCGCTTGTCTTGCTTATCCGATATTGCTCCGCTTAGGTATGCCGCCGGATGAAATTGCGGTTGTTCTCGGGGCGATCGGCAACCATGAGGAAGAGCACGGAGAGGCGGTCAGCCCGGTAGCCGCGGCATTAATCTTAGCGGATAAAAGTGATGTGCACCGTAGCCGGGTGCGCAGCAGTAAAGATCCGGCTCAGTTTGATATCCATGATCGGGTGAACTACGCTGCGGTCAAGTCCTTCTTGGCGGTTGACAGCGATAATCGCGCGATCACCCTGGATATCACTATTGACGTGAAGATTACCCCGGTGATGGAGTATTTTGAGATCTTCCTCAGCCGGATGATCATGTGTCGGCGAGCGGCCGAAGTTCTCGGTTGCCGGTTTGGCTTGGTGATTAATGGTAACAAGCTCTTGTAGCTGCAATTGAAAAAGGGCTAGCCCAGGAGTATAATTCTTCTTGTACTTTTATTTTGTTAGGGGGAACGGGCATGCGAAAGCAAAACCGCTGGCGATTGGCACTAATCGTCCTGGTATTGATTGTTGCCGGAGCCTTCATTTATTTCCGGCCGATCCGTCCGGGTCTCGATCTGGCCGGTGGCGTCCACGTTATTCTCGAGGTCGAACCGGGCTATGAGGTCGAAGCAGATATGATGCAGCAGGTTCGGGAGGTCATCAGCAACCGGGTGGATAACCTCGGGGTTGTCGAGCCGGTGATCCAGATCAAGGGTGCTCGCCAGATTATTGTGGATTTGCCCGGCATTGCGGATCAGCAAAAAGCGATCGAAGTGATTGGTAAGACGGCGGTACTAGAATTCCGGGATCCCGATGGCAAAGTGGTGGTTACCGGGGCCAACCTCAAGTCGGTAACCCTTTCACAGGATCAGTGGGGCCGTCCGGCCGTCTCTTTTGTTCTGGACAAAGAGGGCGCGGAAAAGTTCGCCCAAATGACCAAGGCCAATCTGGGCAGACAGGCTCCGATCGTACTGGATGATGAGATCATTTCCAACCCGGTGATCCAAAGCCCGATTGACAACGGTGAGGGGCAGATTACCGGCAACTTTACGGTCGAGGAAGCTAAACGCTTGGTCACGCTGCTTAGAGCAGGCGCCTTGCCGGTTCCGCTGCGGGTTGCAGAGACCAGGTTAATCGGACCGACTTTGGGACAGGAGTCCATTGACCAGAGTATCCGGGCCGGAGTCATCGGCGTGATTCTGGTGGTCTTGTACATGATCTTTTATTATCGTCTACCCGGCGCTTTGGCCGATGTTGCGCTGGCGATTTATCTCGTGCTGCTATTGGGGGCGCTGGCGGGCTTAAAGGCCACCTTGACTCTCCCCGGCGTTGCCGGCTTGATCCTTTCGGTGGGTATGGCGGTTGACGCCAATGTGCTGATCTTTGAGCGGATCAAAGAGGAACGCTTAAAAGGCAAGCAGATCAGACCGGCGGTGGATGCCGGGTTTGCCCGGGCGTGGTCGAGTATTTTCGACGGCAACATTACTACATTAATTACGGCAGCTATCCTCTTTTATTTCGGCACCGGTCCGGTGAGAGGGTTTGCGGTTACGCTCTCGGTCGGCATTTTATTGAGTATGTTTTCTGCTATCTTTGTCACCAGGACGTTCTTGACCATATTGGTTGATCGCAATCCGGAGAAATATGCCCGATACTTTGGCCAGGCGGGGGAGGTTCACTAGGATGTACTATTTTGACCGTATTAAAGTTGATGTCATTACCCATCGCCGTAAATGGTTTATCATTTCAGCGCTCTTGGTCTTGGCGAGCATCTTCTTATTGGCAACCCGCGGCCTAAACCTCGGCATTGATTTCACCGGTGGAACCATTCTGCAACGTACGTTCACCCAACCAGTGACAGAGGGAGAGCTGCGCCAGGCGTTAGCGACTGCACCCCTGGCTGAGCTGGGACTGGCGCAATCAGCCACTATTCAGAATGCCGGTGAAGGGCGGATCATCCTCAAAACCCGCTACCTTTCACCTGAAGAGGAGAGACAGCTTGATGCAGGCTTAGAGCAGTTGGTGGCTCCGCTTGAGCGTGGGATGAGCAGTACCGATACGGTCGGCGCGGTGATCGGTAAAGAGCTTTACACCAATGCCATCCGGGCGGTAGTGATTGCGTCAATTCTCATTCTGATTTATGTGGCCTTCCGGTTTGAATTCAAGTTTGGCGTAGCTGCGGTCATCGCTTTGATCCAGGATGTCCTCATCACCCTCGGCTTTTTCGCGTTGATTGGCACCGAGATTAATAGTACTTTCATCGCGGCGATGCTGACCATAGTCGGGTATGCGATTAATGATACAATAGTGATCTTCGACCGGATCCGTGAAAATATGCGCTATCGGAAAAAAGAGTCCCTCGCCGAGATTGCCAACAAGAGTATTAATGATACTATCGCGCGCTCCATCAATACTACCATTAGCACTTTGCTTGCCGTAGTGGCCCTCCTGTTGATCGGCGGCGAGACCATTAAAACCTTTAGTTTAGCTGTGCTGATCGGTATTACTATTGGTAGCTTGACTTCCATTTTTATCTCGACCAGCATCTGGGTCAGCTTGCAGGAGTGGGCGAGCAGCAGAGGTAAAACCCATTCGGCATAATCGGCGTAATAGCTTGTCTACGGGGCCGCTCCTTGTGGGCGGTCTCGTTGTTTTAGCCCCAAAAAAATAACCCGCCTGGTTGCGGGTTACGTACTCAAAAGCTTAGTATTAGATCGCCCTCTGAACCTTGCTGGCTTTTAGACACTTAGTGCACACATACTCGCGTTGTGGGCGTCCTTGTACGATGATTCTAACTTTTTGGAGGTTGGGGCGCCACCTCCGATTAGTCTTGATGTTGGAGTGGCTGACCTTGTGCCCGGAGGAAACACCTTTACCACAGACTATGCAGACTTTTGCCACGAGCTTCACCTCCTTAAGTACACAAAGGCATTTTACCATACCGGCCAGACTCTGACAAGGAGTAATTTCGCCAAGGATTGACAAGGTTAACGCTACATATAATACGGATAGCGCAGGAGTTTGCAAATGGCAGGAATTTTTGGCAAGCTAGGAGAATATAGGCGGGTAAACTTTACGGTTTGAGGGGATGTGCGTGAATAATTTCAAGTTTACTAAAGATATGACGATTATTGAGGTTTTGCGGCAGCATCCAGGAGCCAGAGATGTTTTGGCCAACCATGGCATGGGTTGTCTTGGCTGCATGGGCGCTACCATGGAGACTTTGGAAAATGGGGCGCGGATGCACGGGATCAATCTGGATGCCCTGTTAGCTGATTTGAATCACTTGCTTGAGGGGCAAGAGGCGTAATATTTCTGGAGGGGATCACATGGGTAAAGAAATGACCAATGAGTTCGGACAGATTAACATTTCCGATGAGGTCATTAGTGTTATTTCCGGTGTAGCGGCAATGGAGTGCTACGGCCTGGTGGGTATGGCCAATCGCAATATCTCGGATGGCTTGAGTGAGCTGTTGAAGAAGGAGCACCTCAGCCGTGGTGTAGAGGTAAATGTAGTAGATGATTTACTAGTTATTGACCTGTATGTTATTGTAGAGTACGGCACAAACATCACCGAAGTTGCCCACAACATCATGGAAAAAGTCAAATACACCGTGGAGCGGTTGGTTGGCGCCAAAGTCAAAGCCATCAATGTCCACGTTCAGGGTGTACGGGTGACCAAAGAAGCCTTGGCTTAATGGTCCCCGCAGGCAGGAGGTTTTGAGGTTGCAATTAGAGTTTATAGATGGTGCTTTGCTCAAACAAATGATCCAAGCTAGCAGTAGTTGGCTTTCTGTTAACAAAGGGGGCGTAGACGCCCTGAACGTATTCCCGGTTCCCGATGGTGATACCGGCACCAATATGTCTTTAACTCTGCAGTCTGCGGCGCGCGAGGCGGAGAAAGTCGATTCCAACTCCGTCGGCAAGGTTGCCCAGGCTTTGGCGCAGGGTTCTCTGATGGGTGCCCGAGGCAACTCGGGTGTTATCTTATCACAGCTGTTTCGTGGTTTTGCCCAAGCCGTAGAGGGTAAAGAGCGTCTCAACGCCAAGGAGTTTGCCGCCGCCTTAAAATCTGCTTATCAGCAGGCCTACCGTGCGGTGATGAAACCGGTCGAAGGGACAATGTTAACCGTAGCCAGAGAGGCTGCCACGGCTGCGGTGGAAGAGGCGAAAAAGAACGCGGACATTGTTGCCGTTGCCCAGGTGTTTCTCCTCGAAGGTAACCGCTCTTTGGCCAAGACGCCGCAGCTCTTGCCGGTGCTGAAAGAGGCCGGCGTAGTTGATGCCGGTGGAAAGGGATTACTAGTGGCTTGGGAAGGTGCGATCAAGATCCTCAAAGGCGGACAGATCGATTGGGAATTGGTCGCGGAAGATCAAGCCAAGAAAGCGCGGGGCGCCTCGGAGCGTTTAGGCCTCAGTGAGCAAACGATCGAAGAATCATTGAAATATAAGTATTGTACCGAGTTCTTGGTCAGAGGCAAGAATTTAAATCTGGACCAGATCAGGGCTAAGCTTGAACCGCGCGGCGATTCCTTGCTCGTCGTGGGTGACTCCAATTTGGCTAAAGTCCATATTCACACTAATAACCCTGGCTGGGTTCTGGAGTACTGCGGAGCTTTGGGCGATCTTTTGGAGATTGACATCAACAATATGGCCGAACAGAATGCCAACTTTGACCGGCGCGCCAGCGAAACCGATTCCGAGGTCTCAACTCTTTTGGAGGATGATCCGGAGTCTTTTGCCAACGTTGTTGAAGATCGCCAGGTTTCGGTGGTATCGGTTGTGGCCGGCAACGGCCTGGAGCGCATCTTCCGGTCTTTAGGGGTTGACAACATCATTCATGGCGGTCAGACGATGAACCCAAGCACCCAGGATTTATTGGAGGCTGTCGAAAGCTGTCAATCCGACCAAGTGATTATTCTGCCCAACAACGGTAATGTGGTCTTAACCGCCCAGCAGGTCCCGCAATTGACTAAGAAAAAAGTCGTTGTGATACCAACCAAGTCGATTCCACAGGGGATTGGCGCTCTACTTGCCTTCGATCCCTCCAAGAAAATCGAAGAGAACGAGGCCAATATGGCTTCGTCCTTTGCCACCGTAAAGACCGGCGAAGTAACCTACGCCATCCGCAATTCCCGTTATAACGGGGTGGAAATTGAAGAAAAGGATATTATCGGTCTGTTAGATGGCGAGATTCGCACGGTTGGTAAAACCACCAAAGAAGTCACTTCTGAGCTCATCCAGGTGATGTTGGATGAGGACTCGGAATTGATCAGCTTATATTACGGGGCGGATGTGTCCTCGGCTGAAGCTGAAGAGCTCTATAAAGAGCTGGTAGAACGGTTTCCCGACTACGAAATCGAACTCCACTACGGCGGTCAGCCGCTCTATTTCTACTTTATCTCAGTTGAATAACGGTTTACGGAGGGATTTACTGTGGGAATAAAGATCGTAACCGATAGTACCAGCGATTTTCCCAAGGCGTTGGCAGCGGAACTTGGTGTCACAATTGTGCCCTTGAATGTTCATTTCGGTGATGAGGTGTACGTTGACGGGGTCACCATCTCGCAGGAGGAGTTTCTGGATAAGCTGACCAAGTCGGCGGTAATGCCGCGCAGCTCACAGCCGTCCCCTGGAGCGTTCAAAGAGGTTTACGAGCAACTGGCGGCAGATGGATCCGAGATCATTTCCATTCATATCGGCGAAAAGTTGAGCGGCACAATTCAGTCGGCGCGCCTAGCCGCCGAGATGTTACCGGAGGCCAAGATCACCATTGTGGATACGCGCAGCGCGACGATGGCCGAAGGCGGGCTGGTCTGTTTGGCGGCGGAAGCAGCCAAGGCCGGCAAATCCAAAGAAGAGATTCTTGATTTACTAAACCGACTAATTCCGGCGGCAGCTGACGGCAACATCTTATTGGTTGACACCTTGGAATATCTCGAAAAGAATGGCCGGATTGGGAAAGCAGCCAGTTTGTTAGGCTCGATTCTATCGATGAAGGTGTTAATCCGCATCGACGACATTATTCACCCGGTTGGTAAAGAACGGGGCAGAGCCAAAGCGGTCAAGTCACTTGTAAACTATGCTGTCAGCAAAGCCGGCAAGCGGCCGATGCGGTTGTTTGTGGCCCATGTCGATGCCCGGGAGGAGGCTGAGCAGATCGTTGACCAACTCAAGCAGGAGCTGAACCTGGTCGGTGACGTAATCTTTATGGAAATGGGACCGGTGATTTCCACCCATACCGGGCCGAAGACGGTCGGGGTTTGTTGGCTCCCGGTTGAATAATCAATTTGGAGTAGAATGCCATGCCAAGACACAGTGTCTTTGATATTTTGGGGCCAATCATGATTGGCCCTTCTTCGTCTCATACCGCCGGTGCCGTGCGCCTGGGGAGGATGGTCCGCACCATTGTCGGCGGGTTGCCGAGCCAGGTACATATCAAGCTGCACGGTTCATTTGCCGAAACTTATCAGGGCCATGGAACTGATCTGGCCCTGATCGCCGGATTGTTGGGCTTATCCGAGAGTGATCCGGCGATTAGCGATGCCGGCCAACTTGCTGCTGCCAGCGGAGCCAAGATTGAGTTTTCCCTAGTTGACTTGGGGCCGGAGATCCATCCGAACACGGCGGTCTTCGAGTGCAAACTGGCCGATGGAACCAGCACCACGGTTGTTGGTCATTCAACCGGGGGTGGGACAATCCTCATCTCCCGCATTGACCGGTTTGCGGTGGCGCTCACTGGTGAGCTGCATTGCTTAATTACCGAGCATCGTGATGAACCAGGGATTGTGGCTGCCGTTACCAAAATTCTGGCTGATCACCGGGTGAATATCGCTTTTCTCAGCTTATCCCGCTCCGGCAAAGGGGAAAAAGCCTTGATGACCATTGAGGCTGATGAGCCCATCCCGGCTGATGCGGCAGCCAGCATCGCTGCTGTTCGCGGTGTGGAACGCGTTCGAATGGTTGCTGCTCTCTAATGCAAAAGGTAAAGGTGGCGGGTTGTTATGAAATTTACTACTGCCCAAGAGTGGTTGGCCTTGGCGGAACAGCATAATTTGACCTTGGCTGAGGTGGTCATTCGGGCCGAGGCGGCGGCCTCAGAGCTCGCAGTGGAGCAGATTATGGCCAAGATGCGCCAGAACTTACTGGTCATGGAGGACTCGGTCAAGCGGGGCTTAACAGAGCCGGTTTACTCCCGTTCGGGCTTAACCGGCGGAGCTGCTTTCCAGTTAATGCAGGCCCTGAAAGAGCAGACCACCTTGACCTCCTGCCTCTACCTCAAAGCAGCGATGTATGCTTTATCCACCGCCGAGGTTAACGCGTCGATGGGCCGGATTTGTGCTGCTCCGACCGCCGGTGCTGCCGGGGTTGTCCCGGGGGTGATAATCGCTTTGGGCGAGGCCTTGCAGTTGGATCAGGATCAGCTCTTAGCTGCGCTCTTTGTCGCCGCCGGGGTTGGCCAGGTCGCCGCCGAAAATGCTCAGTTGGTTGGTGCCGCACTTGGCTGTCAAGCGGAGATCGGGGTGGCCGCGGCGATGGCGGCGGCCGGTGGGGCGTTCTTAGCCGGCTGTTCTGCCCTGGGCTGTCTGGATGCCGCTTCTTTGGCCTTGCAGAATTTGCTTGGTTTGACCTGTGATCCGGTGGCCGGTTATGTGGAGATACCTTGTATTTCGCGCAACTCGGCCGCTGCCGTTAACGCGCTGATCTGCATTGAGCTGGCCAAGGCTGGGGTTAGCAGCAAAATCCCGCTGGATGATGCGGTTTTGGCCATGATTGATATCGGCAAGCGGATGCACCCGGATCTGCGGGAGACTTCGCGTGGCGGTTTGGCGGTCACCCCGACCGGGAAGCTTCTGGCTCAACAATGTGAAAGTAATTGCCGTTTCAAACAGGAGAACTAGGTTGAGTGGCATTTTTGTTGATGAGCTAAAACAGATGGAGGTTACTCAGGTTAAGGGCATCGGTCCGGCCCGGGCAAGAGTATTGGCCAAACTAGGGATCGTGAGCCTGTATGACCTGCTCTTCTTTTATCCGCGAGAATATGAAGATGCCGGTACGACTGCTCTCATTAGCAAGCTAATACCAGGAGAGAAATATCTCGTTTGCGGTCGGGTCGTTCGGTTGGTGGAAAACCGTTCGCGAACCCGGCGCAACTTGATTATTACCAAGGCCATTCTGAAAGACCGGTCAGGCGAACTCGGTCTGATCTGGTTCCAACAGCGCTTGCCAATTCCTACTCCGATTTATCAACTGTTAGAAAAGAACCGAGAAATTTGCGTCTTCGGCCGGGTGGAACAAGAACGTGACTTTCTGCTGATGAAAAACCCGGAGGTTGAGCCGCGAAGCACGCAAAATTCACTCAATTTGGGGCGGATTACACCGATCTACCCATTAACAAGCGGGCTTAACCAAAAAACCCTACGCCGAGTGATTAAAACGGCCCTTGATGAGATCGGTGGTCGTCTCGTCGATCCGCTGCCCGCGGAGGTGCGCGCGGTCGAAGGGCTGCCGGATCTGACTACAGCCTTACATGAACTGCATTTTCCCAGCGGAACATGTGGGGCGCAAAAGGCGCGGGAACGTCTCGCCTTCGAACAGCTATTATACTATGCGCTCGCTCTGCATCAGCGCCAAAGCGAAGCGGCGGCCAACGGAGTTCAACATACCCCGCCGGGGGCTTTAATTGCGGCTTTTTTGCAGAGATTGCCTTTTACTCCTACCGGTGCGCAGCAACGGGCAGCCGAGCAGATTTGGGCGCGGATGGCAGAGCCGAAACAGATGCAGCATTTGTTGATGGGCGATGTTGGCTCGGGAAAGACCCTGGTGGCGGCTCTGGCCATTCTCAAGACCATCGAGGATGGTCACCAGGCCGCCTTTATGGCGCCGACGAGTATTTTAGCCGAGCAGCATTACCGGAACTTGTCCCGCCTCTTGGCCGGGTTTCCCGTGCAGATCAGGTTGCTGTTAGGAGATTTGCCGGAGCAGGAAAAGCTGGAGATTTATGCAGCTTTGGCTTCCGGTGAATGTAATCTGGTTGTCGGCACACACGCGCTGATTCAAGAGGCCGTTCGCTTTGCCGACTTGGGCCTGGCGGTAACAGATGAACAACACCGTTTCGGGGTCGAACAGCGGCAGCTCTTGTCCAGTAAAGGCTTCGCACCGGATGTGCTGATCCTTTCGGCGACGCCAATCCCGCGCACCTTGGCTTTGGCGGCCTATGGCGAGCTCGGATACTCAATCCTTGATGAGCTGCCGCCCGGGCGGAGCCGCGTAATTACCAAATGGGTTAACTCCGACCGTTTATCGCGAGTATGGGAGTTCGTAAAACGGGAGGTGGCTGCAGGTTATCGCGGCTACGTAGTCTGCCCGCTCATCGAGGCCAACCGAGATTTACCCGGCGTGTATGGAGTCTTGGAGTTTGCTGCCGAGCTCAAAGAGCGGATCTTGCCCGAGCTGGCCATCGGGATTCTCCATGGCGGTATGTCTGAGGCGGATAAGTCGGCGATTTTGAGTAGGTTCCGCGATGGTCAGGTGCAGCTGCTGGTGGCGACTACGGTTGTCGAAATCGGCCTGGATGTGCCCGAGGCATCCTTTATGATTATCATGAATGCGGATCGTTTCGGTTTAGCGCAATTACATCAGTTGCGCGGCCGAGTGGGCAGGGGGAAGCGGCAATCATACTGCATTCTGCATGCCGACAATCCGACGCCGGCCGCGATCGAACGATTGCAGACCTTGGAGCAGATCCATGAGGGCAGCCGCATCGCCGAGGTCGATTTGCGCATGCGCGGTCCGGGTGAGGTTTTTGGCTTGCGCCAACACGGCGCCCAGGATCTTATTTTCCAGACGATGCTCAAACATCCGGAGGTTTATGAGCGAGCTTTCGCCAGGGCGGCCCGGTTGGCTGCGATGAACTGGCGCGAGTTATATGAACCTTTGGCGCGGCAAGTTGATCGTGAATTTGCCGCCAAGATCATGCAAGGGGAGTGGTTGAGCTAATGCGCGTAATTGCCGGAATAGCCCGCGGCGTCCCGCTCAAGGCGCCGAAAGGCCTGACTACGCGGCCTACCGCGGACCGAGTGCGCGAATCGCTCTTTAATATCTTGGGTGATATATCCGGTGCCCGGGTCTTGGACCTCTTTGCCGGCTCAGGTGCCCTAGGGATCGAAGCCCTAAGCCGAGGCGCCGCTGAAGCTGTGTTTATCGATAAGGATCGGCAGGCGGTCAAAGTTATCCGCGAGAATTTGGGCAAGACTAAGCTCCAAGAGGCGGCAAAGGTTCTACTTGCCGATACGCTCAGAGTCCTCGCGGCTCCCGGTCGCTATCTACCTGGTGGGCACCTTTTTGACCTGGCCTTTGTTGATCCACCATATGCTGCCGGCCTTTATGAACAGGCACTAACGCGCTTGGGCGAATCCGGGCTGCTGACGCCCTCTGCACTGGTAGTGGTCGAACAGCCGAGAAAGATGGAGGTTTTGGCGCAAGTTGCAGGATTCAAATTGCAGCGTAGCGAAGGCTATGGCGATACAACAATCTGTTTTTATCGCCAATCCGATCTGGAGGAAGAACAGTGAAAATTGCAGTTTACCCTGGAAGTTTCGATCCGGTAACTAACGGCCATTTAGACATCATCGCGCGTTCGCGGCAGCTTTTTGACAAAGTGATTGTCGCGATTGCGGTCAACCCGAATAAGAAAGCCTGTTTTTCAATTGAAGACCGCTTAGCGATGCTGCGGCTGGCGGTCGAAGGCTTTGACAACGTAGTCTGCGACTCGTTTTCGGGGCTAACCGTCCATTATGCCGCTTCGGTGGGTGCGAGTGCGATAATCCGCGGTCTCCGCGCAATTAGCGATTTTGAAAATGAGTTTATGATGGCTCTGATGAACCGGAAAATCGCACCGGAGATCGAAACCGTTTTCCTGATGACCAGTACCGAGTATACTTTTCTTAGCTCCAGCGCGGTTAAAGAGCTGGCCCGGTTCGGCGGGCCGGTGACCGGATTGGTTCCCCCGCAGGTGGAGAAGGCGTTATATGACGTGCTGGGAGTACGGTTCCAGCCTAAGGAGGAAGCCGACCAATGAGGACAAATCTGCTTGTTTTGCTTGAGCAGTTGGAAGAGGCAATCTCTGAAGCCCCGCGCATTCCGATGACCGATAAAGTGGTGGTTGATGGGGAGTTTTTCCTCGACATGCTGGAAAAGATCCGGCTGGCCTTGCCGGACGAGGTTGTTCGGGCCAAACAAATTGAAAATGAGCGGGACAAGCTAATGGCGGCCGGTCAACAGGATGCCGAGAAGATTATTCGCCAGGCGGAAGCTTACGCCCGCAAGCTCATCGATGAACACGAAATTACTACTAAAGCTAAGGCCCAGGCCGAGCAGATTCTAAAAGAAGCTCAGGCCCGGGCCAAGGATTTGACTGCAGGAGCCGACGAATATGTCGACCGCACCCTATCCGACCTGGCAGGGCTGCTGCAACGGACATTGGCAGTCATCGAAAAAGGTCGCCAGAAGCTCAAACGGGATTAACTTTCCGCGGTCTGTGGCCAATTTTGTTACCGGTCCGCATAAGTGCGGCCAGGAGGCCTAGGACGACCAAGCCGAACACCGCGGTAAACAGTCTGGCCGAGAGCAGCTCGAGATTTAGGACCCAGAAGTTATTGAAAGGCTGCCAAAAGCTAGGTATGCTTGCGAGGGCAGGTTGCTCCGGATTGTAGATGATGTAGGTGATCAGTCCGGCGTAAATTGCGTGGAGAATGCGGGACCACAGATACGGGTAATAGCGCATATCGGTGGTGCTGATAATCGCGGCAACTTGGCCGTGAACCGAGAGCCCGCTCCAGGCGATGATGGCGCCGACCAGGATGAGCCGGGTTTTCAGGTCCAGCGGCGCCAGACTGGCTTGGTGCGCGCCGAGATCAATCTCACAAAGTCCGCTAACCAGGGGGAAGACGACCTCTGAGCTGATGCCCAGCGGCTGTAAGATCCAGGCCAGCGGTGTCGCCAAGAAGTCGATAACCCCGGTGACCAACATGATTTTGACCAGTACGGCAAAGAGGATGATGAAGCCGGCAATAAACAGGCTGGTATTCATCGAGCTGGTGACCGCATCACCTAGTAGTTTGCCGATCGGCCGTCCGTCCGTCTTGCGGGCTTGGTAGAGATCGCGGAGGGCCCGACGGAAAATGTTTAGGTTGGCTGCAGTGGTTTGGGGTCGCTTTTGCTCAAACTCTTCTTGGCCCCAAAACCGCATCGTCAGTCCGACCATAATACTACTGATGTAGTGGGCGGCGGCGATGGTTGACGCGAGGCGGACGTCGTGAAACATGCCGACGGCGACGGCACCGACCATGAATAAGGGATCGGCGGTATTAGTGAAGCAGAGTAAGCGCTCCGCTTGATTGCGGGTACAGAGATTTTGCTCGCGCAGTCTGGTCGCGATCTTCGCTCCCAACGGGTAGCCGGAGGCGAGGCCAATAGCCATGACAAATCCGCCGACTCCGGGCACCCGAAAGAGCGGCTGCATCAATGGCTCCAGCAGTGCGCCGATAAAGTGCACTACGCCTAGGCCCATGAGGATTTCCGAGATGATAAAGAAGGGCAAAAGGGCTGGAAAGACGATATCCCACCATAGTTTTAGCCCGTCAAGCGAAGCTTCGTATGCTTGTTCCGGGTAGAGGACGACGGCGATGGTTATTAAAGTAGCAAGGAAAGCCAAAAAATAGGCACCGGTTTTGCTCGGCGTGCGTAATTTGTGCATGTCGATTCCCTTTCTTCTGTGTCGGCTTATTTATATTTTCAGGGTAGTTTGAATATGCTATGGGAGCATACGCTCCCAGGTAGGTCAAGGTGAGGTTGCAATGGGAAAACCGCTGGTAGGCATAGCCTTGGGTGGCGGTGCTGCGCGGGGGCTGGCGCATATCGGGGTGTTGGCCACCCTGGAAGAGGCAGGGGTTCCGCTGGATATCGTTACCGGCACCAGCATCGGAGCGATTGTTGGTGGCTATTATGCTGCCGGGGGCGACCTGGAATGGTTGGCCAAACTGGTCTTAACCTTAAAGTGGGATCAGTTAGTTGATTTAACCGTACCGCGCCTGGGCTTTTTGAAAACGGAAAAACTGTACCACTTGCTCCAACTATTGTGTCGGCAGAAAAAAATAGAAGAACTCGAGATCAAGTTCGGGGCGGTAGCGGTTGATATTGCGAACGGGGAGGAACTGCTGTTAACCAGTGGTGACATCGCTGCGGCCGCGATCGCCAGCGCATCGATACCAGGGGTTTTTTTACCGTACAAAATGAATGATCGGCTCCTGGTTGATGGCGGGATTCGCAGTCAAATTCCGATTGAAGCGGCCAAGAAACTCGGCGCCGATCTGGTGATTGCCGTTGATGTTAGCGGTGATGTGATCCCGATGAAAGTGCAGTCGGTTATTGACGTGATGCTGCAAAGTGTCGTGATCATGCAAGAAGAGGCTAATGCCTACAAGATTCGGCAGGCAGATGTGCTGATTACTCCGGCGGTTGGAGCGATCCGACCTTTCGATCTCTCTGATGCTGCCCAGACGATCGAGCTCGGTCGAACCGCTGCGCGAGAGAAGCTGCCGGAGATTTTTGCAGCTCTGGATAAAGTCGGCAGATCGTACGGGAGCCGGAAAGAGCATGGAGATGTGGCGAAATAAAAGGATTGTTAAAACTGTTATTCTCGTTGGACTAGTGATGTTGGCTTGTGCTTCAGAAGTGTTGGCCGAGTCTCCGCCAACTCTCAAGCAGGGAGCTAGCGGCCCGCTCGTGCAACAAGTACAGACCATTCTGGGGTCCTTGGGCTTGTACCGCTCAACGGTTGATGGCATTTTTGGCTCCGATACCGAGTTGGCGGTACGGATCTTTCAGCATAACTGCGGCCTAGTTGTTGATGGGGTTGTTGGCGGGCAAACTTGGGAGAGATTGCTCAGTTATGTGCGAAGTTTGGATGAGGAGGTTTATCCGCTGCATCCAGGCGAAACTCTCTGGTCGGTGGCCAGGCGCTTTGATTTGGCGGCAGCCGAATTGGTGCGGGTGAATCAGGTTAAGGACCCGGCGCGCCTCCCGGTGGGGTTCAAGGTGAAGCTGCCGAAAGATTTCTTTCTGCGCGAAGCAGCCGCTAGAGAGGTTCTCATTATTCCTTGGGAACGGATGAATCATTTGTTTAAAGTCGGCGATGAAGCCAGGATTACCGATGTGCTCACCGGGCTTTCACTGCAGGTGGTACGCTTGGGCGGCAGCCTGCACGCCGATATTGAGCCGGTGACGGCGCAGGATACGGCGCAGTTAAAGGCGATTTTTGGCGGAGCATGGTCGTGGAACAGGCGGGCCGTCATTTTTGAGTTGCGCGGCCTGAAAATTGCCGCTTCGGTCAATGGCTTTCCCCATGGCAATAAACGGATCAAGGATAACGGTTTCCCCGGGCACTTTTGCATTCACTTCTGGGGTAGCAAGATTCATCAAAGTCAAAAGGTTGATCCGGATCACCAGCAGATGGTCTTGGCAGCAGCCGGGCTAGATTGTTTCTAGCTGTTGACAAGCCTTCGGCCGCTTGGGTATAATCATGCTAGTTTGGGAGGAAGTCTCTCATGAAGATTGATGTTTCATCCATTGTCGGGGATAAGGCGGCATCTGTCGATTTTGATTTTCAGGTTGAGCGGTTGCCGCTGGTGTTTCCTTTCGCCGTCAGCGGCTTTGCTGAGCCGATTCGGGTTTCCGGAGATGTCACTAATACCGGCAAGTATCTCTTAGTGCAAGGCAGGATTGAAACCGGTCTTGAAGTTCAGTGTGATCGTTGCCTCCGCACTTTTGAGTATCCGGTAGACTTGGAGTTTTCAGCCGAGTACAAGAAAAGATCCGGCCAGGACGATCCGCTGCGTTTATTCGATGATGAAGATCAGGTTTACGGATACGAAGGTACCACTCTTGATCTGACGCAAGTCGTCGAAGATGAGCTGGCGGTAGGTATGCCGATCAAGATGCTCTGTGATGAGGAGTGCAAGGGCCTCTGCCCGCGGTGCGGGCACAACCGCAACGAAAGCGAGTGTGATTGCCGAGACGAGGAGGTAGATCCCCGTTTGGAGGCGCTCCGGAGTCTGTTGGCTAGCAAAGATTGATTGTTTTCTTTGTCTTCATCTTTTTTGTGAGTAGGGGGTGTAATTGATGGCTAACCCAAAACGGAAACATTCCAGCACCAGAGGTGCCAAACGGAGAACTCACTGGAAAGCCAGTGTTCCCAGTATCACCGATTGCCCGCAGTGTCATGAGCCGAAGCTGCCGCACAGGGCCTGCTCAAACTGTGGTTATTATGATGGGAGACAGGTTGTGAAGGTAGCTGAGTAAGAGATAGAGGAACCTTATAAGGTGTGGATCAGGACGATCCACACCTTTTGATTTTTCGGACAAGTTGTTGGAAATTCTTTTTCAGTATCAGAAGGTATTTTCGGCTTCAGAAAGAATAACACTAGATATTAATAGCAAGTACTAATTGATCGGGTGAAGATACCGGTGAAGATGCGCAAGGCAGAACGTCAAGAGGCCCTGGTGGATCTACTGGCCAGCAATCCATTTTTAACAGATCAGGAACTGGCCGAACATTTTAGCGTCAGTATCCAGACTGTCCGTCTGGATCGGCTGGAACTGGGGTTACCCGAGTTGCGCCAGCGGGTAAAACAAGTTGCTGAACAAGCGCATGCCCGTTTACGCTCGATTAGTTCGGCGGACATCATTGGTGATTTGGTCGAGATCGAACTGGACCATTCTGCCATTTCCATTTTGGACACCGAAAAATCCATGGCCTTCGCTAATTCTGATATTATCAGAGGTCACCATATTTTTGCTCAGGCCAATTCGTTAGCCACCGCAACTGTAGATGCACCGGTGGCTTTAACCGGTTCAGCGGTGATTAAGTATGTTTCACCGGTGCGGGTCGGGGAACGGATTGTCGCCAAAGCTGAAGTAACGAACATTTCCGGACGGAAACGGACCATTAAGGTTCGCAGCACTGCAGGGGGGCGTGAAGTCTTCCAAGGAGAGTTCCTCTTATTCGCCATAGAAAGCAATAGTTAAGCGAGGTGTAATTATGATACGAGTAGCGGTTGATGCTATGGGCGGGGATCGCGCCCCTGAGATCAACGTTGACGGAGCACTGCTGGCCCTGGAGAGATTCTCCGATTTGCAGGTGATCCTCTGCGGACCGAAAGAGTTGCTTGAGAGCAAATTGCGCGGCCGCAATTATGATCATTCCCGGCTGGAAATCGATGATGCTCCTGAACTGGTGGCGATGGATGAGCATCCGGGGAAGATCGTGCGGACCAAGCCGAATTCAGGTGTAGTCAGGTCGGCGGTTTTAGTCAAACAAGGGCAAGCCGATGCCGCTTTAAGCGCCGGTAATACCGGGGCGGCGATGGCGGCGGCGCTTTTTAAGATCGGCCGGATTGCCGGTGTTGAACGCCCGGCGATCGGCGTTCCGCTACCGATCGGCCGGAAATTTGCCCTACTAGTCGATGCGGGCGCCAATGCGGATTGCCGGCCAAACCATTTAATGCAGTTTGCAAAAATGGGCAGTATATATGCAAGCCAAATTCTTAAGGTGGCCAACCCGAAAGTCGGATTGTTGAATATCGGTGAGGAGGCCGAAAAAGGCAATGAGCTGGCAAAGGAAACTTACCAGCTGCTCAGCTCGGCGACTGATCTCAACTTTATCGGCAATATTGAGGGCCGGGATATTCCGGCGGGAACAGCCGATGTGATCGTCTGTGACGGTTTTGTGGGGAATATCGTCTTAAAACTGGTAGAAGGAATGTGGAAGCAGTTTGGCCTGATCCTCAAGGAGCAGATCTTCACCGGATTAGGCGGTAAGTTTGCCGGCCTGACGGTTAAGCGCCGGATAGATGAGCTGAAAAAGGGGTTGGATGTTTCAGAGATTGGTGGCGCAGCTTTGTTGGGCGTAGAAGGGGTCTACATTATTAGCCATGGTAGTTCCGATGCCAAAGCCATTATGAATGCCATTAGAGTAGCTAGAGAAAGTGTGCAGATCGGTTTGATTGAAAAGTTAAAGCAAAACATCACATTTTAGATAAAGGCAGGAGACATCATTGATCTATTCGGCCGGGATCATTGGTTTGGGCAAGTATTTACCCGAGCGGATTGTGACCAATCGGGAGTTAGAAGAGTTAGTCGATACTTCGGATGAATGGATTACCACGCGGACCGGGATCAGCGAGCGGCGTATTGCCGCGGCGGAGCAGGCGACAAGTGATTTAGCCATAGCAGCTGCCCAAGAGGCGCTTCTGGATGCGCGTCTGGGTGCGGACGAACTGGACCTCATCATCGTGGCCACGATTTCGCCGGATATGATTTTTCCGGCTACGGCATGCCTGGTGCAGGCAGCGCTGGGTGCAACCAAGGCGGCGGCTTTTGACTTGTCCGCCGGCTGCAGCGGCTATGTCTACGCTTTAATTACCGCAGCCCAGTTCATCGCTGCCGGTCTGTACCAAAATGTTCTGGTGGTTGGGGCCGACACCCTGTCGCGGTTGACGGATTGGCAAGACCGGAGAACTTGTGTCTTGTTCGGTGACGGTGCGGCTGCGGCGGTTGTCGGACGCGTGCCGGACGGGTATGGCATCCTGGGTTCGCTCTTGGGTGCAGACGGTACCGGCGGAAACCACTTATATCTTCCGGCCGGTGGCAGCCGCCGGCCGGCGAGCCCGGAAACCTTGGAAAACCGAGAGCATTACATTAAAATGTCCGGACCCGAAGTCTTTAAATTTGCGGTCAAGGTAATGGAAGAGGCAACTTTACAGGTGATTGAGCAAGCCGGTTTAACCTTGGCGGATATCGATTTGTTCGTTCCGCATCAGGCGAACATCCGGATCATCGACTCTTCTTTGCACCGCATGGGTGTTCCGCACGAACGAGTCTTTCTGAATGTCGATAAGTATGGGAACACTTCTGCCGCTTCGGTTGGAATTGCTCTGGCGGAGGCGGTCGCTGCCGGGCGGGTTCATGATGGGGATAACATCCTGTTGGTCGGTTTTGGGGCCGGCTTGACCTGGGGTAGCGCCGTCTTAAAATGGTATGATAGGAGACAGCTCAATGGATAAAGCCTTTCTATTCCCAGGACAAGGCAGTCAGCAGATCCAGATGGGTGCAGACCTTTATGCCGAGTCCGCAGTTGCTAAAGAGGTCTTCGATTTGGCGCAAACAATTGTTCCAGATCTGTTGAGTGTTTGTTTTGGCGACGACCAAGCGCTCTTGGACCGGACCGAGTATGCCCAGCCGGCCATTGTGACCGTATCGGCCGCTCTGTGGGAGTGTTTACCCGCGCAAACGCGCGTCGGCTACGTGACCGGCCATAGCTTGGGGGAGTATTCTGCCCTGTATGCCGCCGGGGTGTTAGGTATCGCCGAGGTCTTACAGTTAGTTAGAGAGCGAGCTACGCTGATGGCGCGGGTTGCCGGTCGGATTTCCGGTGGTATGGTTGCGGTAATGGGTTTAGATTATGCTGAGATCCAATCTTTGCTCGTGCAGCTTGGCCTCACCGACCGCCTCTATCCGGCGAATCGCAATTCGCCGCAGCAAACTGTCTTGTCGGGCTTGGACGAAGCGATTACCGAGTTTAGCGAGGCGGCCCTAGCGCGAGGGGCTAAAGTGGTGCGCCTCGGGGTCAGCGGTCCGTTTCATTCGCCTTTGATGAGTGGCGCTGCCAAAGAATTTGCCGTAGTATTAAACGAGTTTGCATTTAAAGAGCCAAGTTTGCCTGTCATTTCACCGACGACCGGCGGGATGCTGCGTACGGCAGCTGAAATACGTGAAGCCTTAATCAACCAATTAACCGGGCCGGTCAGGTGGACGGAGACGGTGGTTTGGCTGAGCAAGGCCGGAGTCCGAACGGTGATCGAGGTGGGACCCGGCAAGGTCTTGACCGGCTTGGTGAAACGGACCGATCCAGGCCTGCAGCGTATAAACATCAGCCGATTGGCAGATGTTGATACTTTGTTATAGCAGTAATAAACTGGAGGAGGCGGGCTTGTGTTTACCGATAAAGTTGTGATTGTCACCGGCGGCTCACGCGGTATCGGCAAAGCCATTGCTTTGCGGTTCGGTTCCCTTGGAGCGAAGGTAGCGGTCAATTATTTAAGTAATGCGGCCGCGGCCGAAGAGGTAGTGGAGGCTATTCGGAGCCAGGGTGGCGAGGCTCTTGCAATCCGAGCGGATGTTGGTGATCCCGCAGAGGCCTCTGCCCTGATCGAGCAGGTCCTTGAAACTTGGGGGCGGGTGGATTGCCTGGTTAATAACGCCGGAATTACCCGGGATACACTGTTACTCAGGATGACCGAAGAGGCTTGGAGTTCGGTAATTAATACTAATCTCACTAGTGTATATAATTGTACCAAAGCGGTTTTGCGACCGATGTTTAAGCAAAGAAGCGGAGTGATAATCAATATCGCTTCGGTGGTTGGGATAATCGGTAACGCCGGGCAGGCCAATTATGCGGCGGCTAAAGCCGGGATCATCGCCTTTACCAAATCCATAGCTAGGGAGGCGGCGGCCCGTAATATCCGGGTGAATGCTGTCGCTCCCGGGTTTATCGAGAGTGACATGACGGCAAAGCTTCCACCGGAAGTTGTTGCTCAGTATCAGAACAATATCCCGTTGGGCCGACTGGGTAGTCCGGATGATGTGGCCAAAGCCGTTACTTTCTTGGCCTCCGAAGATGCATCTTACATCACCGGGCAAACGTTAGTCGTTGACGGTGGGCTAGTAATGTATTAGGCTCTTATCTTGGAAGGAGGTGAAAACCATGGACGTGTTCGAACAGGTAAGGGAAATCGTGGTTGAACAGTTGGGTGTGGCAGAGGAAGAGGTCACCATGAGTGCCTCCTTTGTTGATGACTTGGGCGCGGACTCTCTGGATATTGTCGAGTTGGTCATGGCTTTTGAAGACAAGTTTGATTTAGAGATTCCGGATGAAGCCGCAGAGGGCATCACTACCGTTGGTGATGCGGTCAATTACATTAAAGAACGGATTGAATAAGCGGTGATATTCACTTTGGAGGGGTGGGCTTGCCCTCCCCTCCGCTAAATGAGGGGGTACCGATGGGACGCAGAGTTGTCGTTACAGGTCTTGGCGCGATTACACCGGTTGGCAATAATCTGGACAAGACCTGGCAAGCATTGTTGGAGGGCCGGTCGGGTATCGACAAGATTACCAGATTTGATGCGAGTGAGTATCCAACACAGATTGCCGCTGAAGTCAAGGATTTTGATCCTTTGGAGTACTTGGACCGTAAAGAAGCCCGGCGCATGGATCGTTTCACCCAGTTTGCCGTTTCCGCTGCGCTAATGGCTTGGCAAGACTGCGGATTGGCTTCGGCGCAAGCTGAGGTCGACCCGGAGAGGGTTGGCGTAGTCATCGGCGCCGGAATTGGCGGCATGGAAACCCTGCACGAGCAGTATTACACGCTTTTTTACAAAGGGCCTTCCCGGATCAGCCCCTTTTTTGTCCCGATGATGATCCCGGATATGGCGGCCGGTCAGACCTCCATCGCCATCGGTGCCAAGGGTCCGAACTTTGCGGCTGTTTCCGCTTGCGCTTCCGGCACCCACTCCATTGGTGAAGCCTTTCGACTAATTAAGTATGGCTGTGCCGATGTGATGGTTTGCGGTGGCGCTGAGGCCGCAATCTCGCCGTTGGGTTTGGCCGGTTTTTGCGCTGCCCGTTCGCTTTCGACCCGTAACGATGATCCGCAGCGCGCTTCACGTCCTTTTGATGCGGAGCGGGACGGGTTTGTCATGGGTGAAGGTGCGGGTATTCTTGTACTCGAAGAGCTTAACCACGCTCTTGCCCGGGGTGCCCGGATTTACTGCGAGATTGTGGGCTATGGGGCCACTGCCGATGCTTACCACGTCACTGCGCCCGAACCGAATGGTGAGGGTGCGGCTCGGGCGATTAAATTGGCCCTGGCCGAAGCGGGGATCAGCGGTGCGCAGGTTGACTATGTCAATGCCCATGGCACCAGCACCAAACTTAATGATGCTATGGAAACTAAGGCGATTAAAGCGGCGTTGGGTGATGTTTCCAACTTAGCGGTCAGCTCGGTGAAGTCGATGATCGGCCATCTCCTAGGGGCGGCCGGTGGTGTGGAAGGGGTTGTGACCGCTTTGTCGGTTTACCACGGTGTGCTGACCCCGACAATTAATTATCAGACACCGGATCCGGAGTGCGACCTTGATTACGTGACGGAGGGTGCGCGCAAGCGGCAGATTGAGTATGCCATTTCGAATTCTTTCGGTTTTGGCGGCCACAATGCCGTCATCGTACTGAAATACTATCGGGGATAAGTGTGGACGCTGAAAAAATACGCCGGTTACAAGCAATCTATCCGATAAGTGGCGACGAGGCCGACTCGTTCTTGCAGGCGTTAACTCACTCATCGTGGGCGAATGAGTTCGGGGACCGGCGTTTGTCCAATGAACGCTTGGAGTTCTTGGGCGATGCGGTGCTGGGCTTCATTATTTCCGAGTACCTGTATCTCCGGTACCCGGATTACCCCGAAGGCATACTGACCAGATTAAAAAGTGAGTTGGTCCGGGAGCGGGTGCTGGCTGAGTTGGCCGACCAGCTCGGTATCGCCGAACTGCTGAGAATTGGGGCGGGTGCCCGCAATGAGAATCAGCATTTTCGTCCTTCGGTGCAGGCGGACGCGATTGAGGCGATCATCGGTTGGTTAACAATCAATCGCGGGTTGGACGAGGCTAAATCCTGGGTCTTGTCGCATTGGCAGCAATTTTTTGCAACGATCGATCCGGATTTGAATACTGATTATAAAGGGATTTTGCAGGAACAGGTCTATAAGCTGTATGCCCTGACCCCTGAGTACCAGCAGGTCGCCTGTAAAGGTCCGCCCCATGATCGTCAATTTGAGGTGGTGGTCGAGTTCGCCGGACGGCAATGGGGTTCGGGCGAGAGCAGGACGAAGAAAGCGGCGGAGCAGAAGGCGGCCAAACAGACCCTGCAAATGCTCGCAGATCTGCATGATAAAGGAAACTCCGATCGTCGGAAAGAAATATAAAGGCTGATTAATGCTTTGTTATGCCGGTCCGAGGAGGCGAAGTAATTGGCGAAGGGGCAAGCAAGCGGCTTGACCACGGATCTCTTGCGCGAGATCGAATCGGTCATCAACCAGATCACCGGTGTAATTGCCAGTCGTTTGGTAACCGACCGGAGCGGCAAGCTGATTGAGATTCACGTTCTGTATGATGGCAAACGTGCCCCCAAATATCTGGCTCAGGATATCCAAACCCTGTTAACGTCGCGCTGGAATCTTACTATTGATAAGAATATAATTAGTATTGCCCGGATCGGCCAGAAAGAAAAGAGTCCTCAGGCGATGCGGGTGCAGATTTGCGGGATTGAGACGTGTAGTCGCGGCCTAATCTCCGAAGTCTCGGTGGAGCTGGGCTTCAACGGGCAAACGAAGCGGGGAACCGCCGCGGGCGCTGACACGGTGGCCAATAAGATGCGCTTGGTCGCCACGGCAGTCTTGAATTCGCTTGCGCAATTTCTGCCGGATACTTGTCACTTGATCTTGGAAGGCACCGCAATCGAACGGGTTGCGCATAATGACGTAGTAGTAAGCTGTGTCACTATTCTGTATCCTAACCGCCAAGAAACCTTGCTGGGCACTTGCATTATTGAACGAGATCTGATTCTGGCTACGGTCCGAGCCACTTTAGATTCTTTGAACCGACGTTTCGCTGTATTAGCTGCAGGATAGAACCAGGAGGCAATAGCATATGGAAATACTCAAAGTATCGGCAAAATCAAACCCCAAAGCATTAGCCGGGGCAATTGCGGCCCTAGTACGCCAAGAAGGGCGTGCGGAACTGCAAGCCATCGGCGCCGCAGCGGTTAACCAGTCCATCAAGGCGATCTCGATTGCCCGGGGTTACGTTGCTCCGAATGGTATTGATTTGGTTGCCATCCCTTCGTTCAACGAGATTGAGATCGACGGCGAGCGGCGGACCGCCATCAAATTTTTGTTGGAAAAAAGATAGCTAGGCCACTTTTAGTAATATTCTGCCTAGACAAGCATATAGATTACCCAAGAAACCGTGTGGGGGAATCTGTATGCTTGGGGATAATCAGATTCGTGACCTGGAGCTGCTGGCGCGTGTTCGGGCCGGTGATTGCGACGCCATGGAGCAGTTAGTCGAAAAGTATACTCCACTGGTGCGCTATATTGTCCGCAATTATTACGCCAAGTTTTTTGAATTCGAAGATTTGATGCAAGAAGGTATGATCGGGCTGATCAATGCGGTTAACGAGTATGATCATACCAGATACAACATTAAGTTCTCTTCTTTTGCTTACATCTGCATCATCCGCAAGATCTACAATGTCATTAAACGGATTAACGGCAACAAGCACCGGGCGTTAAACGATGCAGTTTCATTGTTTAGTTACATCAATCTGGATGAAACCCGGATGGTTATGGATATTATCGAGAATGATGATCAGAAATCCAATCCGGAAGAGGTGATCGAGACGAGGTTTATCGACGAACGAATCGATCAGCTCTTGCGGGATCATCTCTCTGTTCTTGAGTATACGGTCATTCGCAAGCTTCTTGAGGGGTACAGCTACCACGAGATCCAAGAAGAGTATGGTATCGCACCGAAAGTCATTGATAATGCCCGGACGCGGGTGCGGTTAAAACTACAGCGGATCGTGAACAAATACGGTTCATTGCTCAGCCCGCAGGTGCCCAAAAAAACGCGCCGTCGTGAAGACCTCTACTATAATTTTGACTTACCCGAAATGCGGCGAGTTGGAACCACAGATTATTAGCTCCGCCCAGCTAGCCCCAGGCGGGTTCCTTTTTTTTAGGGGCTATGATAAAATGGTAGCTGTATTTTGGTGAAAAGTGGGTGTGCTTTTGTATCTAGCACGTTTATCACTGCAAGGTTTCAAATCATTTGCCGAGCGCACCACCCTTGAATTTGAACCGGGGATTACGGGTATCGTTGGCCCTAATGGCAGCGGGAAAAGCAATATTGCTGATGCGATCCGCTGGATCCTCGGTGAACAGCGCATCAAGAATCTGCGTGGCTCCAAACTGGAGGACGTGGTTTTCGCCGGCAGTCAAGGGAGTAAACCCGTCGGCATGGCCGAAGTCACTATGACGCTTGACAACTCGGATGGCCGGCTCAATCTCGATTATAACGAGATCGTCATTTCTCGTCGGGTTTATCGCTCCGGAGAGAGTGAGTTTTTTATTAATAACAATCCGTGTCGCCTCCGGGACATCCAAGAGCTGTTTATGGATACCGGAGTGGGGCGGGATGCTTTTTGCGTTTTGGGCCAGCAAGATATCGACACCATCTTGAGTCCGAATTCAGAAGACCGGAAACGGTTTATTGAAGAGGCTGCCGGGGTTGTCAAATTCCGGATCCGTAAACAAGAAGCCCAGCGCAAACTGGCCGAGACCGAAACCAATCTCGTTCGTCTAGCGGATATCCTGCATGAGATCAAGGGGCAGTTGGGACCGCTTGCCCGGCAAGCCAACAAAGCCCAGCGCTACCGGGAATATCAACAAGCGCTGCAAGCGAACGAGGTCTTGTTATTGGCCGAGCGATATCTCGCCGGCAAACAGCGGATTCAGCAACTTAGTTTACAGGTGGACAAGCTCAGAGCCGAACAGGCAGGGGCGTTGAGTCGGCAGAGCGTCGGTGAAGCCGCTCTGGAGGAGCAGAAGTTAGCTCTAACAACACTGGAGCAAGACTTGGAGGCGCTCCGCCTGCAAGACTTGGAGCTCACCCGGGCCTTGGAACAATGCCAGGCCCAGTTACATTTGGCCGAAGAAAAACAGGATCGTTGGCAAGCTGAGCTTATCCGCAGCCAAAAAGAGCTCGCTGCTTTAACCGACTCGCTGGTCCAGGCCGAGGCCGATATCGAACAACGCCGCGCGAAGCTGGCGGAGGCGGTTGAACGCGCGGAGCAAATTGCCCGCGAAGTCGCTGCTGCCGGTGATGGTGTCCGGGCTGCCCAAGCCAGATTGTCTGAGGCGTCAGCTGATGCGGCCAACGCAGAACAGGCGCTATTTGCAGCTTTGGATCGCGTTAAGGAGCTTGAGTCACGGATCAGAGTTGTCGAAACCCAAGGCGAGCAAGCTGCGGCCGAATCAGCGCGCCTAGCCGAGCAGATTAAGGCTATTGATGCGGAACTGGCCGAGTATCAACAAGAGTATGCAGCCAAACAGGTAGCCCTGCGCAAGGCGGAGGACAGGCTGGCCGCCCTTGAAAGTCGGAGGCAGGAGTTGGTTGAGGCTAAGGCCGACCTGGAGGCGCAAATCAAGGAGCAACGCCACCAAGCGGAGCGATGCAAAGAACAATTGGGCCGCGCCGAGTCTGAACTGCGCGCGCTTCGGGATTTGCAGGAGAGCGGCGAGGACTTGTTCGCCGGGGTCAAGCAGGTAGTGCAGGCTGCGCAGTCCGGTCGGTTAGCCGGGATCATCGGTGTGGTCGCCGACTTGCTGGTGGTACCCAGAGGTTACGAAGTGGCGATCGAAACCGCATTAGGCAGCAATATCCAGTGTTTGGTCTCGATTGATGACGCCGCGGCTGAAGCAGCGATTTCTTGGTTAAAACAGCATCGAGCCGGGCGGGCCACTTTTCTGCCCTTAAACATTATTTCCGGACGTCCGGTTCCCCCGGCAGAGCTGGCCAAACTTAAAGAGACCCCCGGTTTTCTCGGCTTGGCTTCCGAGATGGTCTCGGCAGCTGCTAACCTGGCCGGGCTGAAAGATTATTTATTGGGTCGCTGTCTGTTGGCCGAGGATTTGACCACGGCGCGAAAGATCGCCGGCCAGACCCAGTACCGTTACCAAGTCGTTACGGTGGAAGGGGACCTGATTCGTCCCGGCGGATCGATGACCGGTGGTTTTCAACGCCAAAATACCAGCGGTCTGCTCCAGCGGCGCGGGCGTATCAGCGAGCTTGCGGAGCAGGTTGCCGGGATGAAGAGCAAACTCGCGCAGGTCACGCAAACGGTTGCCGAATTGGCTGCTGCTGAGGAACGTTTAGCGGCTGAGTTGGCCGGTAATGATCGGCAACATACGGAGTGCCGTCTTGAGCAAGTGGCCGTGGAAAAAGAGTTGGCCGCGCTCAAGCAGTCAATCGAGGCCGCGCAGAAAAGGAGAGAGGCTCTTCGTGAGAGGATTCAGAGCCTGACCGCTACTCAGGTTGCCCAGACGAAAGCCCAACTGCAAGCGGAACTGGTTGCCGCTAATCGTGCTCGTGAGCAAGCACAAGCGGCTTTGGGTCAAGCCAAGGTCAAGCTGCAAGAGGCCCAAGCGGAGCTGGACCGGCAGAGAGCGCTGGCCGGTCAGGTTGAAACCGCGCAGGCAATTGAAAAAGAAAAGCTTGATCGTGCCGAGGCTGAGCTCAAACAGGCTGTCGCTCTGCAGGAGACTTTACGCGGGCGGATCAATGAGTGCCAACTCTTGATCAGCCAGGCAGAGCAGGAGATCGCCGCGGCTAAAGCGGCCATCCAACGTGCCGGAGAGGCTAAAGAGCGCTTGGAAAAGGACAAACAGTCAATTGTTGGTCTGTATCGCCAGAAACGCACCGCACGTGAAGCGCTGCAGGCCGGATTGGCCGAGAATGAAAACAAGCTGCGGCTCTTACGGCGGGAGGTGGCCAATCTCACAACCGAGCTGCATGAGCAGGAACTCGAATTGACCCGCCTCCGGTCAGAGCAAGCAGCCTTGTTGGAACGTGCCCAAGAAAACTATGCCCTCACAGAGCAACAGGTCGATCAGGTCGATTTGACAGGAGTGGATCTGGACGAGGCCAGAGCGAAGGTTGCTGAGTATCAGAGCAAACTTAAAATGCTTGGGGCGATCAATCCTGATGCTGAAGCGGAGTACCAAGCTGCCAAAGAGCGCTTTGATTTCTTAACCGGTCAATATAATGATCTGGTCCAAGCTAAACAGGATCTGGACAATGTGATCTCGGAAATCGAAACGACTACCGAGGAGCAGTTTGCTGCCACCTTCGCCCAGATTCAAAAGGAGTTTCGCGAGATGTTCGCCCGCCTATTCGGGGGCGGCGAGGCATTCCTCACCTTGACGCAACCGGACAATCTCACCGAAACCGGGATCGAGATTATGGCGCAGCCGCCCGGGAAAAAGCTCCAGAATTTGGCCTTGCTCTCAAGCGGTGAGAGGTCTTTAACGGCCATCAGCCTGCTGTTAGCCATACTGAAAGTAAATCCGGCTCCCTTTACGATCTTGGACGAGGTGGATGCGGCCTTGGACGATGCTAACCTTGATCGCTTTGGCGAGGTGTTGCGGGAGTTCGCCCAGCGTACGCAGTTCATTGTCATTACCCACCGCAGAGCGACTATGGAGTTAGCGAATATGTTATACGGAGTAACCATGCAAAAAGACAAAGGATATTCCGAGGTGGTTTCGGTAAAACTATCAGACTTGACAGTAGGTTAGTGGGAGGTGCATAACCATCGCTAAGGATGGTTTTTTTAGCAGGTTAAAGGCGGGGCTGGCCAAGACGCGGGCGGGTTTTGCCGAGAAAATCGAGTCGCTGATTCAAGGACAGACCGAGGTGACCGAAGAGCTTTATGAAGAGCTCGAGGCCATTCTTATTCAGGCCGATTTAGGTGTGGAAGCATCCGTCGGTCTGGTTGAGACCTTGCGCCAGAGGGCCAAGGCTGAGAAAATCAAGGCCGCCGAGGAGTTACGGTGGCTCCTCAAAGATGAGCTGAAAAAGCTCATCGGCGAGCCCGGGGTTTTGATCAAGAACCCGTCCGGGCCGACCGTAGTCATGATTGTCGGGGTTAATGGAACCGGGAAAACAACCAGCGTGGGCAAGCTGGCTTATCATTTAGCAGAGCAAGGGCAGAAAGTAGTCTTGGGCGCTGCAGATACCTTTAGGGCTGCCGCCATCGAGCAGTTGGAGATCTGGGGTGAACGGGCCGGTGCGGCAGTGATTAGGCATCAGATGGGTTCCGACCCCGCTGCCGTAGCGTTTGACGCCGTCCAGGCGGGGCTTTCCCGGCGGGCGGATTATATTCTCATTGACACCGCCGGCCGGTTGCATACCCAAACCAATTTAATGCAAGAATTGGAAAAAGTGGGTCGTGTTATCGGTCGGGCCATGGATGGCGCTCCACATGAAATCTTATTGGTCGTTGATGCGACCACCGGGCAAAATGCGCTTAACCAAGCCAAACTTTTTGCTAAAGCTGTTCCGATTACCGGCATTATCCTGACCAAGCTTGATGGTACTGCCAAAGGCGGGATTGTCGCCGCAGTTGTCAATACTTTACGCGTTCCGGTCAAGTTTATCGGGATCGGCGAAGGAGTCGAAGACTTGAAGCCTTTTGATACCGAGGCTTTCGTTGAAGCCATTTTCGATCGCAGCTAGAAAATTGTTGACAACGAGCTTTCCCATGCGTTATACTTCATCTGTGTGTAAAGTATTTCTACTTAACAGGTGGGGTATTTTGCGTTGCTAGAGCGGACCGAGGCGGCGATCTTACTCGATTATTACGGCAAGTTGCTGACTAAGCGGCAACGCGAAGTGATGTCCGCCTACTATGAGGACGATCTTTCTTTAGCGGAAATTGCCGAAAACTTGGGGATTTCGCGGCCGGGGGTCCATGATCTGCTGCGGCGGGCCCTGACCCAACTGCGCTGCTTAGAAGAGCAATTAGGTTTGGCAGCCCGTGATCGGCGCCGGCGAGAGGTAATCGACCGCCTCAAAGCCTTGACGGTCAAATTGGCAGATACCGACCTTCCTACGGAAGCCCGCTCATATCTGCAGGAACTGACAGCAGAGTTGGCCAAACTCGAACAGATTTGATTTTTGGAGGGGTATTGTGCTTTTTGAGGGTTTGTCGCAACGATTGCAAGACACCTTTAAGCGCCTGCGCGGCCGGGGCAAACTGAGCGAAAAAGATGTTAAAGAGGTCTTGCGCGAGGTTAAATTAGCCTTGCTCGAGGCTGACGTCAACTTTAAGGTAGTGCGTACATTTATCGCCCGGGTCCAAGAGCGGGCAGTGGGCGAAGAGGTCATGAACAGCTTGACCCCCGCTCAGCAGGTGATTAAAATTGTCCGCGACGAACTGACCGAGCTGATGGGCGGGAGCGCCGTCCAGCTGCGCTTTGAGGGCAAACCCCCATATATCATTATGCTCTGCGGCTTACAGGGGTCCGGTAAAACCACGACAGCCGGCAAGCTCGCCAAATACTGGCAAAAGCAGGGTCGGCGTCCTCTGTTGGTGGCCTGCGACATTTACCGGCCGGCAGCGGTCAAACAGCTCCAAGTTGTCGGTGAGAGCCTCAATATTCCGGTTTTTGCTCTTAACGGACAGGATCCGGTGGTTATTGCCGCCGAGGCTCTCGAGTATGCCAAAAACCATAACCATGACTTGATTATTCTTGATACAGCCGGCCGTCTACACATCGATGCCGAGCTGATGGGCGAACTGCAACGTATCCGGGAACGGGTTCCGGTGTACCGCACGATCTTAGTCGTGGACGCGATGACCGGTCAAGACGCGGTTACGGTGGCCGAAGAGTTTAACAACGCGATTAACATCGACGGTGTTATCCTCACCAAGCTTGATGGCGATGCGCGCGGCGGAGCCGCTCTCTCGGTACGTTCGGTTACCGGTAAGCCGATTTTGTTCGGCGGCTTTGGTGAGAAGAGCGATGCTTTAGAGGTCTTTCACCCGGACCGGATGGCCGGTCGCATCCTCGGTATGGGCGATGTGCTCAGCCTGATTGAGAAAGCCGAAGCCAGCATCGACCAGGACGAAGCGCTCAAGATGGGTAAACGGATGCTGTCGGCCGAGTTTACCCTTGAGGATTTCCAGGCGCAGTTGGAACAAATGCGCAAGCTCGGGCCGATGGATCAGATACTGCAGATGCTGCCGGGGGCTAACAAGATTAAAGGCTTGGATAAGATTAAGGTTGATGAAAAACAGCTGCGCCGGATCGAGGCGATGATTCAGTCCATGACTCCTGAGGAGCGGCGCCGGCCGGAGATTATCGATGGTAGCCGGCGCAGACGGATTGCCGCCGGGGCCGGGGTCAAGGTGCAGGATGTCAATAAATTGTTAAAGCAATTTGAGGAGTCGCGGAAGCTGCTGAAGCAGCTAGGCTTACTGGAGAAGAAAGCGAAAAAGGGTGGATTATTTTCACTCTTTAAATAGATGACTAGTTTTAGGAGGTGAATTCCATGGCTGTTAAGATCAGACTAAAAAGAATGGGTGCCAAAAAGAGCCCCTTTTATCGGTTAGTCGTTGCAGACTCTCGCGCCCCGCGCGACGGGCGGTTTATCGAGGAGATTGGGTACTACAATCCGGTTGTTGAGCCGGCTGAGCTATCCATTGATAAGGATAAAGCGGTCCAATGGCTTCTCAAAGGCGCCCAACCTTCGGAGGCTGCGCGCAGGCTTCTGAGTCAGGCCGGTGTTTTGGAGCGCTTCCACTACGCCAAGGCCGGCAAGGTCTCCGTCGCTGCGGATGGCACCGAGGGATAAACGGAGGTTGGTCCTGTGAAAGAACTTGTCGAATTCATGGCCAAATCGCTGGTCGATAGCCCGGAACAGGTCCGAGTGGTTGCCTTCGAAGACGAGGATGGGATTAGACTCGAACTCAAGGTAGCCGATGAGGATGTAGGGAAGGTTATCGGACGTCAAGGTCGGATCGCTAAAGCGTTGCGAACCGTCCTTAAGGCGGCGGCGGTTAAAGATGGCCGCAAGATTTCACTTGAGATTGTTGAGTAGGAGGTTCTAGTGTCATACGTCGCAGTGGGCAGGATAGTCGGTGTATATGGCCAGCAAGGCTGGGTTCGTGCCGAATTGCTGACCGATTTCCCGGAGCGCTTTGCTCAGCTCGAGCGCTTGTACGTTAGCCGGGATCCGGAGGCTGACTTCCCACTACCGTTGAGACTAGAGCGGGCAGAGTATGCCGGAAATGGCTTGGTGCTTGCCTTTGGGGGTATTACCGATGCGGCCGGCGCCGAAGGGCTTGTCGGTTCATACTTGCTGGTTCCGGAAAGTGAACGGTTCCCTTTGCCGCCTGATCGGTACTATATCGATGATCTAATCGGTTTAACGGTCGTGGAAGCGGATGGTACAACAGTCGGCCACGTAACAGAGGTCATCAACAATCCCGGCAATGATTTGCTACGCATTCGAACCAGTTGCGGCGCGGATCTGTGGCTACCGATGGTGAAGGCCTTTGTACACCAGATCGATCTAGCGGGCAAAGTGATTACCGTGACGATCCCGCCGGGGTTGGAGGAGTTATAGTGCGCATCGATATCCTTACACTTTTCCCAGGGATGTTTTCGGGGGTTTTCAGCGAAAGCATCCTCGGACGTGCACAGGAGTCGGGGCTGGTGAAAATATGGCTCCACAATATTCGCGACTGGGCCGAAGGGAAACATAAAGTAGTCGACGATACCCCTTATGGAGGCGGGCCCGGCATGGTGATGAAACCGGAACCGTTAGCGCAAGCCATCAGAGCGGTCTCAGCCATGGCTGAACCACCGGATGAGGTCATCTTGCTTTCGCCGCAGGGTGAGGTCTTTTCGCAGAAAGCGGCTGCCGATTTGGCGTGCAAGAAACGTCTAGTTTTTGTCTGCGGACATTATGAGGGTGTTGATGAGCGGGTAATTACGAGACTGATCACTAAAGAGCTCTCGATCGGCGATTATGTGCTGACCGGCGGTGAAATTCCGGCGATGGTTGTTGTAGATGCGGTGATCAGGCTAATCCCCGGTGTTTTGGGTTCTAGCGAATCGGCCTTAGATGAATCATTTCAACAGGGATTGCTCGAATATCCCCAATATACCAGGCCGGCGGTTTGGGAGGGCTTAGCAGTTCCGGAGGTGCTGCTGAGCGGTCATCACGCCGAGATCGAACGCTGGCGCCGGGAGCAGTCGTTGTTACGCACCTACTTGCGCAGACCTGATTTGTTGGACCAGGCTGAGCTAACAACTGACGATCGCAAGTTTTTAGAACAGATTAAAGTTTCGCTAGCGAAAGGAGGCGAATCAGAATGGATTTAGTTTCTGCAGTGGAAAATAGCTGCTTGAGGAAGGATCTTCCCCAGTTTCGTCCTGGTGATACAGTTCAAGTGGCCGTGAAGGTCGTTGAAGGTGGCCGTGAGCGGATTCAGGTTTTTGAAGGTGTTGTCATCCGCAGACGTGGCAGCGGTTTGAGTGAGACTTTTACGGTGCGCAAAATCTCCTACGGTGTCGGTGTTGAGCGGATTTTCCCGTTACATTCGCCGAAAATTGCCGAGATTAAGGTGGTGGCCCGTGGTAAAGTTCGGCGTAGCCGCCTGTATTATCTCCGTAAGCTTCGGGGTAAAGCCGCTAGGATCAAAGAACGCCGGTAAGACGAGGGTAAGGCCGACTTATCAGATTAAGTCGGCCTTTTTACAAGGAGGATTGTGATGCAGGTTCAATGGTTTCCGGGGCATATGGCGAAAACCCTGCGCCAACTCAAAGAGTCTTTGAAGTTGGTTGAGGGCTTAGTAGAACTGCGCGATGCCCGGGCGCCACTCAGTACGGCCAATCCTGAGCTTGCTAAGGTCGGAGCGAACAAGAAACGGTTTGTCGTTTTTACCAAAGCCGATTTGGCCGATCCCGCCGGAACAGCGGCGTGGGCAGAGCATTTTCGTGACCAAGGCATCCCCTTTTTTGTGGTTGACCCGCGCAATCATTCTTCGGTTAAGGCACTGGCGGCCTTTTTATCACAGGGTGAGGGCCGGAAAATTAAGCGGTATATGATCGTAGGAGTGCCCAATGTCGGCAAGTCGACTCTGATCAATGCGATCGGGCGGCGTGCTTCGGCCAAAACCGGCAACAGGCCCGGTGTTACCAGAGGACTACAGTGGATTTCGGTAAACCCGCAACTTGAACTATTGGATACTCCGGGGCTGCTCTGGCCCAAATTTGCCAATGAGCGAACCGGGTTGCACCTGGCACTGATCGGTTCAATCAGCGACCAGCGTTTTGATGTGGAGGAGGCGGCGCTGCATCTCTTGAAAATCCTTGAAGAAAAGGCGCCCGGTTCACTCGCCGATCGTTATGGTTTGCCGGTCCCCGCGGATCGCTCCTTACCTGCTTTTTATGACTACTTGATCGCCCTTGCCGCTAAACGCGGTTATCTGCGTCCGGGCGGAGTTGGTGATCCCAATCAGATGGCTCTGACCCTGCTCAAAGAGTTTCGTGACGGCCAGCTCGGCCGGATTACTTTGGAACTCCCGGATGATTTGCTTTACGGTGAAGAGGGATAATGAGTTCTAAAGACGAAATCCTCGAAAGTGATGAACCCCATTCCTGATCCGAGACAGCTCACTATTCAAGAGATCGCAGCCATCCTGGCCAGAAGCGATCCTTCCACTATTCCCCAAGATTTTCTGGCTTTGCTGGCAGAGGATTCTCGGCAAGGTGTCCACCGGTTGCTATCAGCCTACTACCGGAGCAAAGACCGTGCCGACCGTTTGGCCCGACAGTGGCAAGCGATGTGCCGGTTTGAACGGCCGATTTGGGAGGCGGGCGGACTGGTTTGCGGGGTAGACGAAGCCGGACGCGGCCCGTTAGCTGGTCCGGTGGTGGCAGCTGCGGTAATTCTGCCTCCTGATTGTTACATCCCGGGACTCACCGATTCCAAAGCACTCAGCCCGCAGAAACGGGATGAACTCCTGACCCAGATTACCGCGGTGGCGGTGGACTATGCCGTTGGCATTGTCGAGCCGGCCGAGATTGATCGGCTTAACATTTTGCAAGCCACCTACCAGGCGATGGCTCTGGCAGTCCGTGATTTGCAGGTGGATTGTCAGTGTATTTTGATCGATGGAAATTCTCCCTGTCCGCATTTGTCCCAACCTCAACGGGCAATCGTCAAGGGTGACGCGCTTTCCGTCAGCATTGCAGCAGCCTCAATTCTGGCCAAACAGACCAGGGATGCTTTAATGGTGGATCTGGACGCGCTGTATCCCGGATACGGCTTCGCGGAGCATAAAGGTTATCCGACTTCTGATCATTTAGCGGCCTTGGCCCGGTTGGGCCCGTCTCCAATTCATCGGCGGTCTTTTGCTCCTGTTTCGACCCTGTGCGAAAAGGAGCCTGATCATTTTGAACCGAGCCACATTAGGGAAAGCCGGTGAAGCGTTAGCTGCTTACTGGCTTGCTTGTCTTGAATACCAGATTGTAGCGCGCAATGTGTTTTACCCGAGCGGTGAAATCGACCTCGTTTGCCGGGACGAGGCGGACCTGGTTTTCGTGGAGGTCAGGGTGAGATCAGCCACGGCCCTGGAAACACCGGCTGAGAGCATTGACCGGCGAAAACAACAATGTTTGTATCGGGCGGCGCTTACGTATTTGTCCGAAAACCATGGATTCAACCAATCTTACCGGTTTGACCTGGTTGAAATCGTGCTGACCTCCCGGCGGATTCATCTTCGCCTGCTGCCGCATTTTCTCACCATCCGGAGGTGGTGGTGATGTATGCTGCTGTTTGGGGCGCGGTGATTAGCGATTTACGGGCGCGGTTGGTGCGCGTTGAGGTCGATGTCAACCGGGGTTTGCCGGCCTTCGAAATTGTCGGGCGCCCTGCCCAGGTCGTTAGAGAAAGTCGTGATCGGATCAGAGCCGCTTTTTACAACTGCGGTCTGGATTTTCCCACTAGACGAATTACAGTTAATCTGGCGCCGGCCGACTTTCCTAAGGCCCAGTCGTTTTTAGATTTGCCGATAGCCGTAGGCATTCTGGCCGCGACCGGCCAAATCAAGGCCGAGGTTTGGCGCGATTGTCTTTTTGTCGGAGAGCTGTCTTTGGCTGGAGATCTTGAGCCCATTCCCGGTTCTGTACCCATTGCTTTATTGACGGCAGAGCATGGGTTGAACTTGGTCTGTCCGGCGGGAAACCTGACCGAGGTGGAGGCGGTGGCCGGCCTCAGGGTCCATGCTGTCACGGACTTTGCCGGACTCGTATGCGCGATGAATAATGCTGCCATCGGCTGGCGCCGGACTTCCGGACGGCTGCTGCCGGCCGCCCGTTCGCTCGATCCTTGGGTCGCTCATGGCATTATCGGCGGGGTGCTGGTCCGCCGCTGTTTGACCATTGCCGCAGCCGGCGCACATCATCTGGCCTTGATCGGCCCTCCTGGGGTGGGCAAGACCTCCTTGGCCGCTGTTTTGCATAGCTTGCTCCCACCGCTTGGTTCGCGGGAACGGTTGGAAGTGGCACAGCTATATTCGGCAGTTGGTTTGCCGGTTACTGAAGTACTCCAAGGGGTACCACCCCTGCGCAAACCTCACCATAGCCTAACCCGAGCCGGCTTACTCGGCGGCGGAGTCCCGATCAGACCCGGCGAGCTGACCTTGGCCCACCGTGGGCTGCTGTTCATGGATGAGCTGCCACTATTTCAGCGTCAAGTACTTTACGCTTTACGGGAGCCGCTCGAAGCCAAACAAGTGGTCCTCGGCCGCTCGGCTAAACAAGTGGTTTTGCCTGCTGCTGTGCAACTGGTTTGTGCTTTCAATCTCTGTCCCTGCGGTTATCATCACTTCCATCCGGAGCGCTGTACATGTTCGCAGCGGGAGGTTGCCGGCTTTCTGAAACCGGTAATCGGACCGTTGGCCGACCGCATTGATCTGCGGTTAACCATCGCTCGGCCATTATGGGAGGAGCAGGGCGTTCCGGGCGAGCAGTTCGTTTGTTCGGTCCAGGAGGCGCGAGCGGAGCTAGGTAGGCGAACCGGCACCCTGCGAGACCGTCTGCGGCCGGAAGCGATGAAGTTATTGCGGTCGTTGGTGCAAAATCGGCGGGTGAGCGCCCGGGCCTATTTCCGGTTGCTCTCGGTGGCCTCGACGATTTCGGCTTTAACCGGCAGTGAGCTAATTACGGTCGAACACGTGGCCGAGGCCTGCCAGTACCGCTTCGAGATATCTGATATGATTGGAGGCGAAGCCGGTGCTGTGGTCTGAAGAAGCCTTGATCTTATCTGTTTTAGCGCAGATTCCCGACCTTGGACCCAGCCGGCTGGCCAAACTGCTCGCGAACTCGGCAGGACCGCAAGCGATTCTCCAGGCTGATCAGGCGTTTTGGCAGGCTGCCGGAGTTCCGCCGGATTGTTATGCGCACTGTCGGAAGATGGATTGGGAAGTTGAGTTGTCCCGGCGTGAGCGTGAGTTGGCGGAATCTGAGACCGGCCTCGTCTGTATTCTTGACAGCAATTATCCGCGGGAGTTGCGCAAAATCGATTCTCCGCCTCCTGTACTGTACTACCAAGGAGATCTGAGTTTGACGGAGCGCGGTCTATGCTTGGCAGTAGTCGGGACGCGCCGGGCAACGCAACAGGGCTTGAACATCGCTTCGGATTTCAGTTACAACCTCGCGGAGATCGGGGTGGTGATCGTCAGCGGTCTGGCGACCGGTATCGATGGCGCCGCCCACCGTGCGGCGTTGAAAGCTGGTGGGAAGACCATCGCTGTATTGGGCGGCGGATTGGCCAAGATCTATCCGCAAGAACATCGTGGTTTGGCCGGAGAGATTCTGCGCGAGGGAGGGCTCCTATTATCCGAATATCCGCCGCGTTATCCGGCTTATCCGCAGCAGTTTATCGCCCGAAATCGGATCATTTCCGGCTTATCCAAAGGCGTCGTAGTGGTTGAGGCCCCGGCGCGCAGCGGGGCGCTGATTACGGCAGGTTTCGCGGTGGAACAAGGTCGCGAGGTCTTTGTGGTTCCTGGCGCGATTTATCAGGCCAATTGGGTTGGGTCAAACCGTCTCGTTAAGCAAGGGGCCTGCTTGATTACCGGGGTCGACGATCTTTTGCAAGAATTAGCACTGCTGAATTTCGGCCACACTACCGGGGCAGACAAAATAGTCTTTTCCGAGGTGGAAGCGACAATTTTGCAGCAGATAACGCTCGGAACGGAAACGGTTGAAGCCTTGCTGGAGACTACCCAGATCGAGATGGGGAGACTAAGTTATGCCTTGACCAATTTGCAATTAAACAAGTTCATCACCGTCTCGCTGGACGGAAGGCTGCTCCCTGGTCCCTTGTGGTCCAAGGCAGTTATTAGTTTACAAAATGAAGCGGCCTCTCTATAATATTATGGAAACTAAGCAGGATAAAAATATATCGGAGGTGCCTACTTGGCTAACAAATTGGTAATTGTCGAATCTCCGGCTAAAGCTCGAACCATCAAAAAGTTCCTCGGTAAAGGCTATACTGTCGAAGCCTCAGCCGGCCATGTCCGTGATCTTCCCAAAAGCCAATTCGGGGTTGATATCGATAAAGACTTCGAACCGAAATACATTACCATTCGCGGCAAGGGCAAGTTAATCGCGAGTTTACGGGCCCAGGCTAAGAAAGCCGATAAGGTTTTACTGGCTACCGACCCTGACCGCGAGGGTGAAGCTATTAGCTGGCACCTGAGCCAACTCTTGAATTTAGACACTAGAGAGCCGCTGCGGATTACTTTCCATGAGATTACCAAAGACGCTGTGCAAAAATCGCTCCGTTCACCACGGCCGATCGATGAAGCTCTGGTCAACGCGCAACAGGCCCGGCGGGTCTTGGACCGGATCGTCGGGTATGAATTGAGTCCGATCCTCTGGCAGAAGGTGCGCAAAGGGTTATCGGCCGGACGCGTACAATCGGTTGCGCTGCGCTTGATCTGTGATCGCGAACGGGAAATCCAGGCTTTTCAGCCGGAAGAGTATTGGACAATTGAGGCCACCTTCGAAACCGGAACCGACCGTTTTGTAGCGGCGTTGGCCAAAGTCGGCAGCGAGAAGGCCAAGATCAGCACAGCTGCTGAGGCCGACGAGATCGTGCAACGGATTAATCAGGCCAAGTTCTCGGTTGTCAAAGCAGAACAATCCCAGCGGCGGCGCAACCCGGCACCACCATTTACGACAAGTACCCTCCAGCAGGAGGCCTCCAAACGTCTGAACTTCTCGGCCAAAAAGACGATGCGCTTGGCGCAAGACCTTTATGAGGGCATGGATGTGCCCGGCGAAGGTAGGGTTGGTCTAATCACCTATATGCGCACCGACTCCGTTCGGGTCGCCGAGGAAGCCATTGCCGGCGTCAGGGAGTATATTCACACAAGTTTGGGAGCGGAGTATTTGCCGGAGAAGCCGAACTATTATAAGACGGCCGGTCGCAATACCCAGCAGGCCCATGAAGCGATCAGGCCGACATCGGTTCTGCGCACCCCTGAGCTGTTAAAGACAGCGCTTAAGCGAGATCATCTGCGCCTGTACCGCTTAATCTGGGAGCGCTTTGTCGCGAGCCAGATGAGTCCGGCCGTCTACGATACGCAGAAACTGGAGATAGCCGGGGATGATCTGCTGTTTACTGCGACCAGTTCACGTTTGGTATTTCCGGGTTACCTCAAGGTCTACGGCGAACCGGAGCGGTCCGGTGAGGCCGAATTGCCGTTGCTAGCCGAGGGCACACCTCTTGAGGTAGTCGGGGTGACACCGAGTCAGCATTTTACGCAGCCGCCGCCTCGGTACACCGAGGCCCAACTTGTCAAAACCTTGGAAGAGTTAGGGATCGGCCGGCCCAGCACCTACGCGCCGACCATTGAAACCATTAAATCCCGGGATTACGTGGAGATGGTCAATAAGACCTTTAAACCGACCGAGTTAGGTTTTGTCGTGGTCGACCTGCTCACCGAATTTTTCCCTGATATTATCGACACTGAGTTTACAGCCGAATTAGAGGAAAAGCTGGATGCGGTGGAAACGGGCAGCGTAGATTGGCGGGGCTTGTTGCGCGATTTCTATGCCAAATTTGAGCCGCAGGTGGAAAAGGCCAAAGCGGAGATGGAGAAGGTAGAGGTGCCTGATGAGGAAACCGATGAGGTCTGTGAACTGTGCGGCCGCCGCATGGTAATCAAACATGGTCGCTACGGGAAATTCCTCGCCTGTCCAGGTTTTCCGGAGTGCCGTAACACCAAGCCGCTCGTCAAAGAACTCGGCGTTAACTGTCCCAAGTGCGCCGGCAGTCTCGTGCAACGGAAATCCCGGCGCGGCAAGATTTTTTATGGTTGCAGCAACTATCCGGAGTGTGATTTCGTTTCTTGGTATGAGCCGACCTCCGAAACTTGTCCGGAGTGCAATAAGATGTTGGTCAAAAAGGGCAGCCGCGGCAAGCAAACTTTGGTCTGCATTGACAATGAGTGCGGGTACCGCCAGAAGGATGAAAAATAATGAGCGAAGCCATCCAGATCATCGGTGCCGGTCTGGCCGGCTCTGAGGCAGCGTGGCAGCTGGCAAAGCGGGGGATTGCGGTCCGCTTATACGAGATGCGGCCGGAGACTCAGACCGCAGTACACCAAACCGGCGATTTTGCCGAGTTGGTCTGCAGCAACTCGCTTGGTGCGGAAGGGTTGGAAACCGGTGCCGGACTGCTCAAAGCTGAGATGCGACTTTTGGATTCCTTGGTGATCAAAGCTGCTGATGCGACCAGGGTATCTGCGGGCAAGGCCTTGGCGGTCGACCGCAAACGTTTTGCCGAGTACATCACGGCCAAGCTCTCAGCTCATCCCAAGATTACTGTTATTAGGCAAGAGGTTACTTCATTGCGGGAACTCTCCGGGCTGGTCTTGATCGCTACCGGTCCGCTTACCTCGCCGGGTTTGGCCGAGGCTATTCAAGATCTGACCGGTGAAGCCGACCTGTATTTTTTTGATGCCGCCGCGCCCATTGTCGAGCGGGAGTCTTTGGATGAGTCGGTGATGTATTGGAAGTCGCGTTATGATGACGAAGGGCCGGGGGATTACCTCAATGTCCCGCTAAATCGCGAAGAATATGAAGCTTTCTGGCGTGAACTTACCACCGCCGAAGTTGTCCCTTTAGCCGAACATGACAAGCTCATTCTCTTTGAAGGTTGTATGCCCATCGAAGAGTTGGCCCGTCGCGGCCTTGACACGTTACGCTTTGGCCCATTGCGCCCGGTCGGCTTGGAAATCAACGGCCATCGGCCTTGGGCGGTGTTGCAATTGCGCAAGGAAGATGAAGCAGGTCGACTGCTAAATCTGGTCGGGTGTCAGACCCGGCTCAAATGGGGAGAGCAAAAGCGCGTCTTTCGAACCTTGCCCGGCTTTGCGGAGGCTGAGTTCGTCCGCTATGGGGTTATGCACCGCAACACCTATATCAACTCACCGCAGCTACTTGCTGAGGATATGAGTCTGGTCAGTCATCCGGAGATCTTTTTTGCCGGCCAGATAACCGGGGTCGAGGGATACCTGGAATCTGCCGCGAGCGGCCTATATACCGCGCTTATGCTGGCGCGAAGGTTCGCCGGACTACCACCGCTGATTTGGCCGGCCGAAACGATGCTGGGCAGTCTCATGGCCTATATTACCGATCGTAGGCATACTGATTTTCAGCCGATGAACGCTAATTTTGGCCTCTTGCCGGATTTGCCGGAGAAGATTCGCAGCAAGAAGGAGCGGAAGTTGGCCAAAGCCAGACGCTCGTTAGTGGTGCTGGAACATTTTGCGAAGACTCAGAACATATGATATCATAGCTTGATAGCAAAGGGGTATGCCAATGTTTCAAGGAACCACGATAGTGGCAGTCAAAAAAGATGGTGTGACGGCAATTGCCGGCGACGGCCAGGTGACCTTTGCTGAGAAAACGATTATGAAGCATACGGCGTGCAAAGTACGCCGTTTATTTGGCGATAAAGTAGTGGCCGGTTTTGCCGGCTCTGTGGCTGATGCCTTTACCTTATTTAGCAAATTTGAAGCCAAACTTCAGCAGTTTCAAGGCAATCTGCCCCGTGCGGCGGTAGAGCTCGCCAAAGAGTGGCGTTCAGACAAGATTCTGCGTCAGCTCGAAGCCTTGCTATTGGTCGCCGATCGCGATAAAATATTGGTAATATCCGGTAATGGCGAGATTATTGAACCGGACGAGCCGGTTATGGCGATCGGCTCCGGCGGGCCTTATGCCATGGCCGCGGCCAAAGCTCTTTACCAGCATAGCGATCTTAGTGCCACCGCTATTGCGGAGGAGAGTTTGAAGATTGCCGCCTCGATCTGTATTTTCACCAATGACCGGATTACTGTGGAGACGATTTAGGAGGGATTGGCATGCCTGACTCGTTGGAGCTGACTCCGCAGCAGATCGTGGCCGAACTCGATAAATACATCATTGGTCAGGATGAGGCCAAACGGGCGGTTGCGATCGCTTTGCGCAATCGCTATCGCCGGAGGCAGCTGAGTGAAGAGTTGCGCGAAGAGATCTTGCCCAAGAATATCTTGATGATCGGGCCAACCGGTGTGGGGAAGACCGAGATTGCCCGCCGCTTGGCCAAACTGGCCAATTCGCCGTTTGTCAAAGTCGAAGCGACCAAGTTTACCGAGGTCGGTTATGTCGGCCGTGATGTTGAATCGATGGTGCGGGATTTGGTCGAGACCGCCGTATTAATGGTCAAGAACGAACGCATGGCGGAAGTTCAAGACCAGGCGGAGGCCCTGGCAGAGCAGCGCCTGCTCGAAATCTTAGTCCCGGCCCCGAAACCGTCGCGTACAGCACTAAACCCTTTTGAGGCCCTCTTCGGATTAGGCTCCTCGGCAAACGAGCCGGCCGGCGAGCAGACAGACTCTACCGATTCTGTCCGATTACGCGAGCAACGTGCTCAGGTCAAACAGCTGCTGGCCGAAGGCAAACTCGAGGACGAGATCGTTGAGATTGAGGTGGAAGATCAAGCCCCGCAGATGCTCGAGGTTTTTAGCGGCACCGGCATCGAGGAGATGGGAGTCAATCTCAATGATCTTTTTGGCGGGCTCTTGCCCAAACGCAAAAAGACCCGCAAAGTGACGGTTTCGGAAGCCCGGAAAATAATCGCTCAACAAGAGGCCCAAAAGCTGATCGATATGGATGAGGTTACAGCTGAAGCCATCAAGAGAGCTGAGGATTCCGGGATAATTTTTCTCGATGAAATTGATAAAATCGTGGGCAACAAAGGGATGAGCGGGCCGGATGTTTCGCGCGAAGGGGTGCAGCGCGATATTCTCCCGATCGTCGAAGGCTCAACGGTCATGACCAAGTATGGGCCGGTTAAAACCGATCACATCTTGTTTATTGCAGCCGGCGCTTTTCATGAGTCCAAACCGTCAGATTTAATACCTGAGTTGCAGGGGCGTTTTCCGATCCGGGTTGAGCTGAAAAGTTTGAGCAAAGAGGATTTTGCCCGGATTTTGACTGAGCCGAAGGCCGCCTTGACCAAGCAGTATGTGGCATTACTTGGGGTAGAAGGGGTTAAGGTTACCTTTGCCGAATCAGGTATAAAAGCCTTGGCGAAGGCCGCTTATGAGGTTAATGAGCGGGCTGAAGATATTGGGGCGCGCCGTCTCAACACCATTCTCGAACGTGTACTGGAGGAGATTTCCTTCAATGCTCCCCAATATGCCGGGACCGAAATCGTCATTGATGAAGAGTATGTTCAGACTCGTTTGGGTGACATTGTGGGAAGTATTGACTTGTCCCATTACATATTATGATTATTGTGATTAATGTAAAGGAGAAGCAGCAATCGTGAACACACTATTGGCAAAAACGCGCGAAATTAGCAAACTCGTTCAGACCGCCGGTAACTCCGTAGACTTTCAATTGATGACGCAAACACTGCGTGATGTTATTGATGCAAATGTTTACCTGGTTGATCATCAGGGTAACCTGCTGGGACATGCTTTGATGCATGATTTCCAGTGTGGGATTATCGAGGAAGTCATTTTTGATCGGGGAGGTTTTCCTGCCGATTTTAACAATCGCTTGCTTCGTATTACGCAGACGGTGACCAATGTTGAAGTTGATGATACAAAGTGTGTCTTCGAACATGAGGCGGGGTGCGTCTTTTCCGGCAAAGTGACCACGATCGTCCCAATATTTGCCGGCGGCAAACGCCTTGGAACTTTAACCTTGGCTCGCTTTAACAAAGAGTTTAACGACGACGACCTGCTCCTGGCGGAGTTTAGCGCCACGGTTGTCGGGGTCGAAATTCTGCGGGCGCGTAGCCAGCAGATTGAAACTGAAGCCCGCAAGAAAGCAGCGGTGCAAATTGCTTTGGGTACCTTGTCCTATTCGGAAATGGAGGCTATCGAACATATCTTCCAGGAGTTGGATGGAGACGAAGGGCTACTCGTCGCCAGCAAGATTGCCGACCGGGTTGGGATTACTCGTTCGGTAATCGTGAATGCCCTGCGCAAATTTGAGTCAGCCGGGGTTATTGAAACGCGATCCTTGGGGATGAAAGGAACGTTTATCAAGGTGCTCAATGAGTATTTACTCCCGGAGCTTGCCAATTTGAATTAGGTCTTCTTTCCTATTAGGTCTTCTTTCCTATTATGAAGGAGTTTATTCCTATTTGTAGAAAACTCACAAATATCCTAGATTCATGAGTTTTTAGCAATTTTGGCACGTTTAGGGGGTAAATGGCATGCTGGATCGGCTGACAAAGGACTTGTCGATCTCCCTACTGTCCAAATCACTGGATGGGGCCGAGGCTAGACATAAGGCGTTAGCCGACAATATCGCCAATGCCAACACCCCTGGTTATAAGCGATCGGATGTCCCGTTTCAAGAGATGCTCAGACATGCGGTCTCCGGTCGGGCGACGATGGTCACTACGCACGTCAACCATCTGCCCGGACGGTCAGGGGTGTCTCGTCTTGCTTTTGAACCCATTAAAGTCGCGGATTCTTCACGGATCCGTGTTGATGGCAATAATGTGGATATCGAGGCTGAGATGGCCAAGCTGGCCGAGAATTCGCTGATGTATTCGGCTCTGTCCGACCTACTCAGCAGACGGATTTCTTTGCTCCGGTCTGTGATTAATGAAGGGAGGCGTTAAGGTATGCGGCTCTTTAGTACAATCGAGCATTCGGCCTCGGCGTTAACGGCTGAGCGTTTCCGGATGGATGTGATTGCAAACAACATTGCTAACGCCAACACAACGCGAACTCCGGAGGGTGGCCCGTTTCAGCGGCATCTAGCGGTTTTTGCTACCAAGTACGACAAAGGTCAGCCGGCCGGGGTTCAGGTTTTGGGAGTCGTTAAAGACCAGACACCCCCCCGGTTAGTCTATAACCCCGGTCACCCTGATGCAGATGCCAATGGATACGTCAGCATGCCGAATGTTAACGTAATCAGCGAGATGGTTGATTTAATTTCGGCAGCCAGGGCTTATGAGGCCAACGTGACCGTAATCAACGAAGCGAAAAAGATGGTGCAAACTGCGCTACAGATCGGCAAGTAAGCCTGTAAGGGGGAGACGGCATGACTGATATTAGCAAGGCATTTGGTCTCGAAAAGCTGTACAAGCCCGTCAGTTTTTCTCTTTCTCCATCCGAAAAAAGTACTGATGACCAGACGCCAAGTTTTGCTGAGATATTTAAATCTACCCTTAGCGAGGTTAACTCCCTCCAATACCAAGCAAAACAGGCCCAGATCGCTTTGGCCACCGGTGTCGATGATGTGAGTTTGCATCAAGTGATGGTTATCACGGAGCAGGCTAGGTTAGCGCTGGACTTCATGATGGCGGTTCGCAACAAGATCATGGATGCCTATAATGAAGTTATGCGGATGCAAATCTAACATGGAATTGGCGTGTGCAGATGACAGCGTGGCTTAAGAAAATTAGTCCTAAGTTGGGCGAAATATGGGAAAAACTCAGCCCTAGCCGAAGGCTGATTTTGATGATCGGGATTGCCCTCCTGATCGGCAGTCTCGTTCTCGTAGTCAGCACACTTCGTGTTGGGGAATATGCTACTCTCTTTAGCGACCTGGATCCCACCGATGCGGGTGAGATCATCAGTGCCTTGAAGGAGGATCAAATCCCGTATCGATTAAGCGCTAATGGGAGATCGATTCTTGTTCCTGAAAACCTCGTCTACGAAACCCGAATCAAGCTGGCTTCGGCCGGCATGCCCAGGGGTGGCGTAGTGGGTTTTGAACTTTTCAAGAACAACTCTCTTGGCACAACAGACTTTGAACGCCGCATTCAATATAATATGGCTCTGCAGGGAGAGCTAACCAGGACGATCCGGGAGATGCGGGAAGTGGCGGATGCTCGGGTGCATATTGTGCAGCCTGAGCGGTCGCTGTTCGTTGCGGAGGAGCGGCCGGCAACAGCTTCCGTGCTTTTGCGCCTGCGTCCGTTCGCGAAGCTTACTCCCGGGCAAGTTCGGGGTATTGCCCATCTGGTGGCCTCATCGGTCGACGGCCTCGACCCGGAGAATGTGACCATCCTCGACACAGATGGCAACATTCTCTCCCAGAACCTGAATATTGGAGCCACCATGCCCATTAATAGCGAGCTGATTACCGCGCAACTTGCTCTCACCGAAGCTGTTGAACAGAAACTGGCCGAAAGTGTCCGCAGCATGCTGGAGCGGGTCTTCGGCTTTGGAAAAGCGGTTGTCCGGGTCAATGCCGATCTCAATTTTGAGTACCGAGAGCTATCCGCGGAAACTTTCAAGCCGATCTTGGATGAGTCCGGCTTGATCCGTAGCGAGCAAACTTATTTGGAAACCTACACCGGCGGGGGATCTCAGCCGATCGGCATTCCAGGGATTACCTCCAATATTCCGACCTATGAGACGCCGGCGGATAGCGCAACTTCTTCATATACCAAACAGGATATTACCCGTAACTATGAACTAAACAAAGTCAACGAGCGGACGATTGTACCGCCGGGGTCGATTAACCGGCTTACGGTGGCTGTATGGTTGGACGGTGCACTCCCACCGGAGCAATTGGCCAGGGTGAGATCGGCTGTTGAGTCAGCCGTTGGTTTCTCGGCTAGCCGTGGTGACCAAATCACAATCGAAAGTCTAACCTTTGAACGACCGGTCTTTGAGGAATATGAGGTCGTCAGCGCGCCATCATTCTGGGAGCAGTACTGGCCCATTGTTGCAGCGCTTTTGGTTGTTGGCGGTGTGGCTGTATTCCTGACCTTGCGCAAGCGTAAAGCCGAACAGCAAACTGCGGAGACTGATCTAAGCACCTTGCTCGAGCAGGCAAAAGCTAAGGTAGAGGAAGATCTGCTCGCGGTGGAGGATTCGACAAGCCGCCGACTCGAGGATCAGTTAAGAGATTTCGCCAGCAGAAAACCGCAAGAAGCGGCGAAATTAATCCGCACCTGGCTTACGGAGGATGAAGTTTAATGGCCAGACAATTGTCGGGGAAAATGAAAGCGGCGATTTTGTTAGTTGCTTTTGGTCCGGAGATTGCTGCCGGAATCTTTAAGCATCTCAACGAAAGCGAGATCGAGACTCTAACTTTGGAGATCGCCAATTTGCGCAAGGTTGATTCTAATTTGCGTGACAAGGTTCTAGAGGAGTTTTCCCAGCTTTATCAGGCCCAAGAGTATATCTCGCAGGGCGGTATTGATTACGCCAGAGAGATCTTGGAGAAAGCGCTTGGTCCGCGCAAAGCCGCGGATATTATCGAAAAGTTAACCGAGACCCTGCAGATCAGGCCGTTTGATTTCGCGCGCAACACCGACCCGGCCCAGTTGATCAACTTCATTCAGAACGAGCATCCGCAAACCATTTCGTTGGTTTTGTCATACCTCAATCCCGAGCAGGCTGCGGTCATTCTGTCGGCTCTCGATCCGGAAAAACAGGTTGACGTGGCTCGCCGAATCGCGATCATGGATCGGACTTCGCCGGAGGTGCTCACCGAGCTGGAAAATCTGCTCGAGAAGAAGATCTCGACGTATATGACCCAGGGTTACCTCACCGCCGGCGGCATCGGCACGGTAGTCGATATCTTGAACCGCGTAGACCGCGGTACGGAAAAAACCATTCTTGAAACCCTCTCTGAGGAAGATCCGGATTTGGCGGAAGAGATCAAGCGGCGGATGTTCGTCTTCGAAGACATTATCCTGCTTGATGACCGCGCCATTCAGCAAGTTCTGCGTGAAGTGGATTCCAAGGATTTGGCTTTGGCGCTTAAGACCGCCAGCGAAGAAGTGGCGAACCGGATTTACAAGAATATGTCGAAACGGGCTTCCGAAATGCTCAAAGAAGACATCCAGTTTATGGGCCCGGTTCGCTTGCGCGATGCCGAAGATGCCCAACAGCGGATTGTCAATGTGATTCGTAAATTAGAAGAAGCCGGTGAGATTATCATTGCCCGCGGTTCAGGAGATGAGATAATTGTCTAAGATTATTAAATCCATTTTCATCCCCGAGGAAGGCATCGAGCGGGTAGTCAAAATTCCGATTCCGGATGTCGAAGAGTTGATAGAATGCCGCTCCGATGATCAGAACGAATCGGTTCCCCAGGAGGATCCACAAGAACAGGCAGCTCAAATCTTGGCCAAGGCTCAGGAGGAGGCTGCCGCTTTGCTTCATCAAGCCCAAGAAGAGGCGCGGATGCTCCGCGAGCAAGCGACCCGTGAAGGCTTTGAACAAGGGCTTTTAGAGGGGCGCCGTCAGGCTGAAGCAGAACTGGCTAGTGCCATGGCTGAGTTCAAAGAAACATGCGCCATGATTTGTGATCGCTTGAGCCAGGAGCGGAGCGAGGTCATTTCCACAGCTCTGGAAGATTTACTAAAGATCATCCTGTTATTTGCCGAAAAAATAATTAGGACTACGGTTTCAGTGGATCCGAGCGTCTTACTGAATATTCTGGCCGGAGCCATTGAAAAAGTGGACGGAGTGACACGGGCACTGGTCCGGTTGCATCCTGAAGATTTGAATATTCTCACCCGAATTTCCGAAGATACGAGCGTCTTGGCGAGCAAGTATGAACTCGAGTTTGTTCCGGATGCCCAGTTGCCCCGGTATTCCTGCATCGTCTCAACTAGCAAAGTGACGGTGGAGGCTTCGGTTGAGGCGCAGATTGCCGAGCTTGAAAGCTGTTTGCGGACGGCTTTGGCAAAGGAGGCAGCAAACCGTGATACTTGATCTTGAGCGCGTATATGCCGAGTTAGCCGAGGCTTCTCCGCTGATAACCTATGGGAGAGTTACCCGGGTGGTGGGCCTGACTGTGGAATCGGTCGGCCCCGATGTTCGTTTAGGGGAGTTGTGCTGGATAATCGGTCCGGACGGTCAGCGGATCGCCACGGAGGCTGTTGGTTTTAAAGAGGATAACGTTCTGCTGATGCCGCTTGGCGACATGAGTGGGATAAGCCCGGGTGCGAGGGTGAGGGGAACCGGGCAGAATTTGCAGGTTCCCGTGGGTCCCCAGCTGTTGGGGCGGATTCTCGATGGACTAGGCCGACCAATTGATGGCAAAGGTTTACTCGAACTTCCGCAGAGTTATCCGCTTGATGCCAAGCCGCCGAACCCGCTAAACCGTCAACGGATCACCGAGCCCCTCAGTGTAGGTGTGCGGGCGGTCGATGCTTTGTTGACCTTAGGCAAGGGCCAGCGGGTCGGGATCTTTGCCGGCAGCGGTGTCGGCAAAAGCACGCTCTTGGGGATGATCGCCCGGAATACCGAAGCTGATATCAACGTGATCGCCTTGATTGGCGAGCGCGGCCGAGAAGTTCGCGAGTTCATCGAGCG
>JAAYHC010000012.1 GCA_012735535.1 Bacillota bacterium | reverse complement strand
TTATATCACCCGTCCCAGCCGACGTCAAACTTAAGACTTTTTACGGGCAGCCACCCAATTCTCCTTGTTCACTTGCCGGCTGCGGGCAACACCCAGTGCACCGTCCGGAATATCCTTGGTGATCGTGGATCCGGCGGCAATATAGGCACTTTCTCCGACGGTAACCGGAGCGACCAAATTAGTATTGCTGCCGATAAAAGCACCATCACTGATCACGGTCCGCGACTTCTTCTGCCCATCGTAGTTACACGTAATTGTACCTGCACCGATGTTCACTCCGGAACCAATGACCGCATCCCCGATATAACTGTGGTGAGGTACTTTGCTGCCGTGCCCTACGACAGAGTTTTTAATCTCGACAAAATCGCCGACTTTAACCCCATCGGCTAGGCGGGTCCCCGGCCGTAGGTACGCAAAGGGGCCGACTTGACATCCGGAGCCGATGACGACATCCTCCGCCACCACCACCGCCGGATAAATGATCGTATCCGGACCAACCTGGGCCTCCGGATGGATATAGGCCGTATCCGGGTCCAAGATGGTCACGCCGGCACTCATTAATTCATCCGCCTTGCGTCGCCATAAGATCTTACCGGCTTGGGCCAGCTCTTGTCGGGTATTAATCCCCATAACCTCAGTAGGATCGCTCGTGAGGTAAGCCCCGACCTGATAGTCTTTTTGCCGCAAAATCTTGATTACATCTGTCAGATAGTACTCTCCCTGCTTATTATCTGCCGTGATCTCGCCTAAGCAAGCGAGAAGGAGCTGCGTGTCAAAGCAGTAAATCGAAGAATTAATCTCCTTGATTAAGCGCTCTTGGTCGCTAGCATCCTTTTCTTCGACAATCCCCACAACATCCCCGGCCGAGTCGCGGACAATCCGTCCATACCCGGTCGGCACATCAACAACAGTGGTGAGAATCGTCGCGCTGTAACCTCCAGATTGGTGGTAATCCAAGAGTCCGCGCAAGGTTGCCGCCGAAATAAGCGGAGCATCCCCCGGCAAAACCAGCAGAATGCCCGAAAAATCCTGTAACAGCTCTTTAGCCTGCATAACAGCGTGGCCGGTGCCCAGTTGCTCTCGTTGGAGCACAAAGTCCGGCTTTACCGGAAGCTGCACCTTCTCCAGCGCGCTTTGGACCAGTTCAGCCTGGTGACCGATGACCAGATAAATTTTCTCCGGGCCCAGTTGCGCCACTGTCTGCAGTATATAATTAACCACCGGGCGACCCAATAGCGGATGGAGGACTTTCGGCAGATCCGACTTCATACGGGTTCCTTTCCCGGCGGCTAGAATTAACGATCGATATTCCAAAGAGAAACACCTCCCGGTTTTAGTATACGTTTTCCCGAGAGATTCTCCTTTATTTGTTAGTGATGTGTTCCTTCGACAATTGCCACTCCTTTGGCGGCGATGCTTTGTTTAATGGCATCCAGATGCGGGCATTCCGGATAATCTCCTTCAAGCATCATACACGAAGAAAGATGTACGGTATCAAGGCCATATTTCTTCAATTTTTCGACCATTCGCGCCACGCGCCGACCCGAGCACCCGCCACAAGTCAGCATCGCGATCAATTCGTCTTCCGGTCCATAGCCCTCAAAATGGATCCGTCTCTTATTCCAAGCCATCATACAGGCGATTCCCGGGCAGGTCTCCGAGGTGATCTCGCAGCGGATGATCGCAATCTTGCGTCCCTTTCTTTCGGCAGCTTCGGCCACCGGTTGATCCTCGCCACATTCCGTGCAGCCATCCTCTTTACGGGCATGTCCAGCGGATTTGGCTTCTTTGGCCTTGCCCGCTTTACTGCCGAACAGGCTCGTAAAATATTTATCCTTAACATCCTGCACCAGCGCAGGTGTAATCTCTTCAATCCCCCGTTTACGGGCTTCGTCTTCAACGGCTTTTTTCGCCATCCCCCGCACAAAACTCGGTACCCCGCTAAGTGCTGCTTCAGCTTCTTGACTCCACCGCATGAACCTTCCTCCTCAGATTATAACTCACTTAGTTATATTATAACGAACAAAAGTGCGGCGGAGTTCCCGACCGAGTCTACGACTATCGCCTGCGCATTCTGGCCATCAAACGCGCCGACGAGACCGGTTTCAGAGTGTCCACGAGATTATGCACAAAATTGGAGCCCCTGGCGACAATCAACCCTGTTAACAAATAATCCACCAACGGCGGATTTAAAGACATCCCGGCCAAAGAGAAGAAACCGGTTTGGGTGCCGAGACAGATCGCCATCCCGAAAATTGCCGCGACCAAGTTGCTCCAAATGCCGGTAATATCCGGAAAAATATTCTTCGCCATATTGGTCAGGACTTCGGTAAATAGGGCCAGCGCGAGGAGGTTAAAGGCAACGGCATTCATCTCTCCACACTCCCTTCGCCATTAAGTTTATCGGCGACCGCCTGGCCAATATGTCAAAGGGCAAGCTTTCTAGCCTGCCCTTTTTCCCTTAACTTGTCCATTTAACCGGTAAATTCGTTAGCGAACATCAATCTGCGGCGGACCGATCCGGCGATCAAAGACATCGGAATCGCCGACCAAGGAGCTAACAATAACCACCTTAGATATGATTACGCGCAAATCTACTACGGTCTTCTCCCGCCACACGGTTGTCGGCAACTCGCCTACCGGCTCTAGAACCGGAACTACTCTGAGGATAAAGTTCTCGACGTCTACCTCATCACTTGGGGTGACCGGGGCTTCGATGAAGGCTTCAAACGGGATCGTCTCCCGATGGAAGAGGACGGTGCCATCGGTTCCCGCGGGAACATATTTAATGATCTTGTGTATTCTAAATTGCTTAATTACCTTGCCGGAAATCACAGAATCGGAAAGAAACTCCACCTGTGTATGTACCGATTGGATAAAAGAAGCCGGCGTAGGCAAGGTAATTTCGCGTACATCATGCAGCTGAATGTTTTCATCTTTTACAACCTGTAGCTTTTTGAAACGCTTCCGGACCATTTTGCCTCGAAAAATCGGCTCCGGGCAGATCTTAGGTACCTTTGGATCCTTTCTCACGGTTCTTTCCTCCTTCAAGCAGTCAGTGAAATAACTTCCTGCGCTAATATCATATTGACCGATTAGGCAAGAAGAACCGTGGCAAAGGCATAATCACGCGGGCTAAAAGAACATTATCGCCCAAAATCAAGGTATTGGGCACAAAAAAGCCCCTCAACCATGAGGAGCTGTGTACTATAAAGAAAATGGCTGGGGCGGCTGGACTCGAACCAGCGCATACCGGTTCCAAAGACCGGTGCCTTACCGACTTGGCTACGCCCCAATTTTGTTTCGGCAAGTTTTGATTTTAACAGAGAAACCCCCGCCTGTCAAGGGGGTCAGGAGACACTGGACAAGCGTTTCTCGTACTCGGCCAGGACCATTTTTTGGATCATCTCCCGGGCCTCCGGAGTTATCGGATGAGCGATATCCCGGTAATTGCCGTCCGAGAGCTTGCGCGCGGGCATCGCCACAAACAAACCGTTGGAGCCCTCGATGACGCGTAAATCATGAACCATGAAGGCCCCGTCAATAGTAATGCTGGCCGACGCTTTAATCTTACTATCCGCGTTGCGGGCAGGCCAAATCTTAACTTCGGTAATCTCCATTATCTAACTCCTCCTTTAAGCTAGGCATCAATGGTACCGGGAGCATTCTCATTTTTTACATTCTGTAAGGCGCTATATTCTCCTGCCAATACAGACCGAACTAATTGTAAGTCACTGGCTTTATCAACATCGATGCCGATTTCCGGAGAAGTTGAAATTATCCCTTTACCCTTAAAGCCTAAGATCAGCTCAACCCGCTGTTCGATCTCGGCTAAATGGAGACGATTGAGCAGCAGTTTGATGATAAAGCGAAATCCCAAGAGCCGGGCAAGCTGCCACGGGTTTTTCCGCATCGCCACCGCTTGCTCAATGGTGTTTCGGCATTTCAGTACGCAGGCCGGATCGAGCAAGACCACATTTCCTCCGGTAAAGACCCCTTCGCGCAAGCGAACGTAGGTACGGCGCATGCTGGGAAAAAGTGCCTCGTTACTCTCTTTGGTGACAATCGGATAATAAATATCAGCCTCAAGCGACTCCGTTTGCTCTAAGAACCGCTCGATCACCGCACCGGTAACCAGCGGCACATCACCGGTCACCACCAGCACTTTTTCCGCCGTATCCAAGACAGACAAGGCCCGCACCAGGTTCTCCACCATCGATGACGAACTTTCGACAAATTCGCACTCCTCAGCGGATAAGGCACCGGCGAGTTCACGCGGACCGACAACGATAATTCTACCAACGCGTTCCGTCGAACGCAGAGCGGAAATCACATAAGAAACCATCGGCTGCGAGCCAATCCGGATTAAAGCTTCATAACGTTCGGAGGTCACCGTGGCCAAAGACCCGCCGACTTCTCCACCTGCTAAGACAATTGCACTTACCTTTGCAACCATGGGCGCTACCCCCTATTTGGTCTCTCTGGATTCCCGTATTGCATCCATTAGACTTTTTTCTGCGTTCGCGATGTGTTCATGGGCTAACTGTCTGGCCAACTCACCATCACCTTGGGCAATAGCCTCAACAATCTTTTTATGCTCTTCCCAGGCAACCTTCATCCGTCCGGGATGAGCTAAACTGGTACTACGGAAGCGTTGCACCTGTTCTCTGAGGTTGGCGACCATTTGAATCAGGCGGTTATTATGCGAAGCTGCAACCAATTGGTCGTGAAAGGTTGTATCATACTCGATACCAGCATGGATATCGCCACGCTCCGCACTGACATTAATCTGGACCAACGAGCGCTCCAGGTTCTCAATCTCTTCGGGTGTGCAGCGTTCCGCTGCCAGCTGGGCGGCTAATCCCTCCAAAGCAGCCCGGATCTCAAAGACATCGGCAATATCTTTCATTGAAATCTCCGCGACATACGCACCACGCCGCGGGATCATCAGTACCAATCCTTCCAGCTCCAACTTGCGTATGGCCTCCCGCACCGGAGTCCGGCTTACCCCAAGCTCCTCCGCTAATTGTACTTCCATCAGCCGTTCGCCCGGACGTAGTTTTCCCGTAATGATCGCCTCGCGGAGAACTTCGAAGACCAGTTCCCTAAGCGGCTTATAGTTATCCAGATTGATCTGGCCTAGAGGGCTCCTCATTTTAGTCACCTCACCCTACGATTTCTTGGCCTTTTGCAGACAGCGTGGTAGCAGTTACCGTCGGGTAACGGTCCCGCAATTTGGCGGCCACTTCCACCGCCGCTGCCCCGGTTGGCGTCAAGCCAAAAATGGTTGGACCACTTCCGGACTGTAGCACCCCACTGGCCCCGGCAGACAAGAGGGCCATTTTAATCTCCTGCAAGCTCTGATAACGCGGAAGAGTAACCGACTCGAGCACGTTGCCCAAATTCTCCACCACTCTGGTGAAATCTCCTTCAATAATGGCATCAAGCATACCCAAAGTATTGGGATGCCGAACCTCCGCCAAGTCTAAACTCCGATATACCTCAGCGGTGGAGATGCCAAAGGCCGGTTTAACCAGCACAACTCCGAAATCCTCGCCCCGGCGGCGGATCGGTGTAACCTTCTCCCCAATCCCGCCGACCAAAGCCGTCCCGCCAAAAATACAAAAGGGGACATCCGCCCCGATTTTCTCACCAATCTCCGCTAACTCAACCGGCCGCAGCCCCAAACGCCACAGCTGATTTAAGCCGACCAAGACCGCAGCTGCATTGGTGCTGCCGCCGGCCAAACCGGCCGCAACAGGAATATTTTTCTGAATATTGATCCTAATCGGCATATACTTGCCGGCGTGCCGCATCAGCAGCTTTGCCGCGGTAAAAGCGATGTTTTCCTCATCTGCAGGCACTTCGGGACTGGTCGTAGCTACTCTGATGAGGTGGGCCGGGTTTAACGTCTTAACCTCGGCATCAGGATCAATGCTAATAGTAACCACATCATGCAGGCCGATCGACTGCATAATGCTCTCGAGCTCATGGTAGCCATCTACCCGGCGGTAGAGGATATCCAAGGACAGGTTAATCTTGGCATGGGCCTTGACCACAATACTCAACATACTACTGTATATTGACCTTTGACCCTGGTAATTCCTGCGATACTAGGAAAACAGTCCGACAACTAGCTGCCATAAGCGCCGGAAAAGCCGGACAAAAATGTTGGCCAGCGGAATATCCTCTGCGGTCACTACCGGAACCTCGCCCGCCGGGTTACCGGCCACGTTGACCTGGAGCGTCCCGACTTTGGTCCCCGCCGCCAACGGTGCGGTCAGGTTTTTCTCCGGCACAAACACCTTTTCGACCGCGTTAGGATCGGCTTTTGGCACCAAGACGCGGAGCGGTTTGGCTGCAACTACCGGATTGTTTACTTTGCGCGCATTAAACAGTTGAATAACGGCAACCTCTTCATTCTCCTCCACCACCAACTTGGGGCTAAACGCATTAAACCCGAAATCCAGCAGACGGGTGGTCTGACTTGCTCGTTCCTCCGGCGAATTGGTCCGCATCACTACGGAAATCAGTCGAATATCCCCGCGCTTGGCGGAGGCGGCCAGACAATATCCGGCTTCCTCGGTATGACCGGTTTTGATGCCATCAAGCCCCTCGTACACGGAGAGCAAGTTGTTCGTATTGTACAGAGTGAACTTGCCGTCGCGGATTGAATCAATCCTGGTGGAGGTCCATTCTAAGACCTTGGGATGCTTCAGCAGCTCACGGGACATGATCGCAACGTCATAGGCCGTGGTCAAATTGCCCCCATTAGCCTCCGGCAAGCCGCTGGAATTATAAAAGATGGTATTGCGCATACCCAACTCCTGGGCCCGCTTATTCATCAGCTGGGTAAAAGCGGCCTCGGTACCGGCGATATATTCGGCCGCCGCCACCGAAGCGTCATTACCGGAAGCGATCGCAATCGATTTCATGATGTTTTCGAGCGTGATCTTCTCGCCGGTTTGGAGATAGACTTGGGAACCGCCCATCGATTTGGCATACTCAGAAACGGTCAGAACGTCATCGAGGCTGGCCCGTCCGGAATCCACCGCCTCCATAACCAACAACATGGTCATTATTTTCGTAAGACTGGCTGGGTGAAGTTGCTTGTGCGCATCTTTTTGCCACAAGATTTGGCCGGTGTCCGCATCAACTAAAATCCCTGATTCAGCGGGAATATCGAAGGTTATCTGCGCCGCCGCCGGGAGAAACCCGGCCCCCAGTAACACCGCCAGCAATACTACCCCAACCAAGATAATTCCGTTCCGCCGTTGAAACCGAACCACACTAACTCCTCCTGTATGACCATAAGTTAACAACATTATCATCTTTCCCCATTTTATCCCGTACAATTTAGTATCTCTTTGGACAGGTGGGTGTACGCATGAAAAACCGGATCTTAATCCTCGGAAACCCCAATGTCGGCAAAAGCATCCTCTTTAATCGGCTGACCGGCCTTTATGCTACTGTCTCCAACTATCCGGGAACCACCGTAGAGATCGCCGCGGGACAGGCCAGACTCCCCTGTGGTCTGGTTGAAGTGGTCGATACCCCCGGGCTGTACTCTCTCCACGCCATTACCGAAGAGGAACGAGTTGCCCGGCGCTACCTGATGACAGCTCCTGATGGTGTAATCCTGCAAGTTGCCGATGCCCGCAACCTATCACGGATGCTGCCGCTGACTTTGCAGTTGCTCCAAGCCCGTTTCCGGGTCGTGCTGGCCGTAAATATGCTGGACGAAGCAGCCAGGGAAGGGCTGAGTCTAAACCTTGACGTCCTGAGCCATCGCCTGGGGATCCCGGTAGTCGGCACAATTGCCACCCGTGGGGAAGGTTTGGATCGACTAAAAGAAATCTTGTTCCAAGTGCTGCTCGGACAGATAAGCTATCAGAAGACTTATGAGCTTCGGTTTTCCCCCGAGGTCCAGGCAGATTTATCCGCTATCGCTACCAACTTAAAGGCCGTCTACCCGCTTCCGCCGGACTGCCTATCCACCCTCGTCCTCGCCGGCGACGAAGAGATACTTGAACTTGTCCGGCAGCAAGAAAGCATTCTCCGCTGGCGCAAAATCAAAGCCGTGATCACCGCGGCTAATGCTCGCTATCCCTGCGGAGTCGGATATCAGTTGGCAATTGAAGTCCATGCTCAGGCCGAACAAATTCTCAAAGGCATCTGTCTGCGTCTTGCCTCCCGAACGAGACATTGGCAAAACCGGCTGAGCAGATTCACCACCAACCCGCTAACGGGATTGCCCATCCTGTTGGCCGTACTCTACTTCGGCCTTTACCGCTTTGTCGGTCGGTTTGGCGCCGGTGTGCTGGTCGACCAACTAGATATTCTCTTCAAAAACATTTTAATCCCTGCCGGTGCGAACTTAGTCGCAACAATAATTCCTTCACCGTTGTGGCAAAGTTTATTTGTGGGCGAGTACGGCATTATCTCTTTAGGCGTACGGTATGCGGTGGCAATAATCCTACCGATCGTCGGCTGTTTTTCTTTTTTCTTTTCACTGCTCGAAGACTCCGGCTACTTGCCCCGGCTGGCGATGCTTACGGACCGTCTCTGTAAAAGCCTTGGTCTCAATGGGCGGGCGATCATTCCCTTAACCTTAGGCCTGGGTTGCGATACGATGGCCACACTGACCACCAGGATCCTGGAAACAAGACGAGAACGCTTTATCGCCACCTTCTTACTGGCCTTGGCGGTACCGTGCTCGGCTCAGCTCGGCGTAATCCTCTCCTTGCTCAGCCCTTATCCGGGAGCTGTTTTGCTTTGGGGATCAGTAGTTTTATTGGTCTTGCTGCTGGCCGGTCACTTGCTGGATAGGCTTTTGCCCGGCTCGCCACCCCTTTTTTTCTTGGAGATACCACCACTCAGGCTACCCCGGCTGAGCAACATCCTGGTTAAGACTTTCTCCCGGATGCAATGGTACTTCCTCGAGGTCCTACCCATTTTCATCGGGGTTTCCGTCTTCATTTGGGCCGGCCGCTTCTTTGGTTTGTTCCAAGCTCTGTTGCGCCTGCTCGAACCGGCGGTCAAAGCGCTTGGCTTGCCTCCGGAAGCGGCGGTGGTCTTTTTATTCGGTTTTTTCCGGCGGGATTATGGGGCTGCCGGTCTGTACGATTTAGCCGCCTCCGGCGCGCTCTCCGTGCGCAACCTGGTCACGGCGGCAACTACGCTCACCCTGTTCTTGCCGTGTATAGCGCAGTTTGCGGTGATGTGGAAAGAGCGAGGGCCGGTAGCTTCACTCCTGATCGCCGGAATCATCATTCTCACCGCTTGGGCGATTGGATTTGCCGTGAACATACTGCTTAGTTTGGCCGGGTTATGATGGAGGTGACGAGATGGACCAATTCCCCTTGACTCGACTAGCTCCGGGCACCACGGCGCGGATCGCCGGAATCCGCAGCACCAACGGGACGTTGATCAACAAGCTGGCCGCTCTGGGAGTTCTGCCCGGACTGCCGCTGACCCTCATCCAGACATATCCGGCCTATTTGGTTCAGATCGGACAGACGGAGCTGGCCTTAGACCGGGAGACCGCCCGCTGTATTGAGGTAATTATTTAAACCGTACTCGTTACCCACCACAGTGGCAAAACCGACGGCTTCCGGTTAAATAGGCGATACCCGCGACGGTTACTCCGTAAAAAACCACCGGCTTATCAGCGGCGAGCAAAGCGGAAAAGGTATTGTTGACGAAAGTGGTTCCGGTCGCCAAGATGAGATTGCTCCAGGCGATGATCTCCGCAGTTTTTTCCACCGGTTCAATCTCGACCCCATATTTTTTCCGCCCGACATTCTCCGGATCTAAGTCGGTTACTCTGAGGGGATAGTACTGAGCGAGCTGCACGACCATCGCCGGTTGCAACCCGATAAACGCAATTCTGGGTTCAGGTTCCAGCTCCCGCACATACGCTACCAATTGCTTGGCACAAGTCTCCGGCTCCTCATCTTTGCAGTGGATCGTCCGATCGATCCAGCCGAGATGGCGTAAGGTGGCATTGAGCACGGCGATCAACAACGCGCGGTCAAAGTTGGTCGCAATTGGGGCCGCGACAATATCTTGCAGCGTGCCCGCAAATGAACCCGGCAAATCCGTAAAAGCCTGGCCTTTGGCCCCGCAGATCTCGGCTTCCAACATGGTTTCCCGTCCTCTAACGAGGGGATAATCCTGCCTGAGCGGGTTGCCGATGGATTCTTCGGCCGTCAGCGTCCGGGCTGAGACCGCCTGTATATTAGCCCCTAGCAGATGATGCTCCTGGGCAATTTGGCCCAAGACCGCTTGCAGCTGTTCATAAGTTAACGTAGCCAAACTAAGACTGTTATAGTAGTCTCTCCCCATAGCCCATTCCACCTTCCCGCCGTCTTTGGCTTATTTTAATCAACCAGGCGAAAGACCTCATCCAGCGGCTTACGCGGCCGGGCAGGCGGATTTTCGTCCGGTATGCCGATTGGTACCAGGGCGACCAAGCTAAACGGCGGCTCCACGCCTAAAATGCGGTTGATCTCATCCGCCGCCACCACCGGTCCGCACATCCAACAGCCGCCATATCCCATCGCATGCGCTGCCAGCAAAAGATTTTGGATGGCCGCCCCGATGCTCTGAAAGTCGGGGGCGCCGCGCAGATGGTTGATCTCCTCGCGGCTCAAGCCATGGTCGCGCATGATCGTGTCGGCTGCCGATTGGTACGGCTCCATAAAGACGGCAAAGGTGACCGGGGCCTCGGTGAAAAATAGCGAATAGTTCTTGATACCTAATATGCGCCGCTCGCGCCCTACGGCTTCCGGCCAGGCCGCCATCCGCTCAACCGCCGCACTGACCGCTGCGGCCATCTGGGCCAAGACCTCTTTGTTGGTAACCGCCACAAACCGCCACATCTGTTTATTTGAGCCGCTGGGAGCCAACGTCGCTAAGCGAGCCAGCTCTCTAATATCCTCCTCCGGAATGGGATCGGGTTTAAAACGACGGATGCTGCGCCGTCCTTCAATCATCGCTTTCCAATCCAAACTCATTTATTTTGCACATCCTTTCTGGGGATAACTAATTCGTCGATTACCCCGCCACCTCACTCTTAGCACAGCGGGCGCGGGCCAGCATCAATGCTTTCTCTACCGCTTCGGCCGGAGTATCCGCATAAAAATGGGGCACAATACGCCGTTCATCTAGGTAATGTCCGTCATAGCAAACCGCTTGAATCCGGTCGGACCACCCGCCGGTCCCGCGCAAAATGACTACCGGACGTCCATTGGTATACGCCAGAGAGAGCTCGGTCAGCGTGCCGTTGCCTCCGCCCAACATAATCAAAGCATCACACGACTTGACTAAAATAGCGCTACGGGTATCGAGTCCAACCCCGGTTGTAATCGCAATATCCACATAAGGGTTGCAATCCTCGGTATCTTCGCCGGGCAAAACCCCAACAGTAATCCCACCTGCGGACTTTGCTCCTTTGCAGGCGGCCTCCATCACCCCGCAGCGACCTCCACACAACAAAGCCGCGCCCCTGGCGGCGATCTCCCTGCCGACAGCTTCCGCTTTTTCCAGCAAGCCCGGTGCCATCGGCAGCGGACCGTTCCCCGATTGACCAATTACTCCAATCCGCAATTTCATTTTACAACCCCCGGAAAATTTTGGTTTAACCTTGACACCTCCGCAAAGGGGAGACTATAATTCTGATAGAACATATGTTCTCAGAACAACCGTTCTCATCGGAGGTCCTTATATGCGCGAGATTATCTATATTCATCTTCCCACTTTCCACCTAAAAATGCAAATCCAAGCTGAGCCGGATCTAGCGGGCAAACCCTTGATCCTCGAGGAGCATGGGTTTGTCAAAGCCGCCTCGCCGGAAGCGCTAATGGTAGGGATATTACCCGGCTCACGGGCTAATGCCGCCAGGCATTACCTCGGCCTCGAGAGTAGACCTTATAACCCGGAGTATTCGCGTAAAGGCGCTACCGTCTTCTGGGAGATCTTGAGCCGGTTTAGCCCCCTGGTGGAGCCGGACAGTTTTGACGGAGCATTTGTGGATCTCACCGGCTGCGGCAATGCCTCGGCCCTTGCGGCCAAATTGGCCGCTACCATCTGGGATACGCTCGGCCTAATTTCTAATATCGGACGCGCCCAAAACAAATTTCTGGCCAAGATTGCCGCCGCCGAGGCTAATTCATACCGGCAGCGCTACCGGTTCTCCTCTTTTATTAAGGCAATCTACCCTGGTAGTGAGCGCTCTTTTTTAGCCGGTCTGCCCGTTTCCACTCTCTGGCCGCTTGACGCCAAGATCACGCGTAAACTGACCTCTCTGGGCCTATATACCATCGGTGAGGTCGCCGAAGTTCCGCTAGACAAACTATTTAAAGAGTTCGGCGCCGATGCACAACGCCTCGCCGACCTGTGCCGAGGAGTAGATCCCGAACCGGTGCGGGCGCTCTATCCGCCCCCCCAAATTGTTTATCGGCACAACTTCTTGGAGGGTTGTACCGACAAGGAGCCGCTAATTTCCGTGCTCAAGCAGTTGGCGGCCAAGGTCGCCGCCGCTTTGGACAGATCGGTCAGGCAAGCCCGCTGTCTGACCCTGCTTTTAGCCACTGAGGACGGCGAAATCGAACAGGAAAGGTGGCTGCGCAACCCGACCGCTAATTCCTCCGCCTTGGCCTACAAAGCAATCGATTTACTCAACGCTTGCCTTATCACCTCGCCGATTTATGAGGTGAGTTTATGCGCCGGCGAGCTCCAACTGGCCATCGGCGAACAACTTGGTTTCTTTGCCGAATTGGCAAAGGTCGAAAAAGAGCAAACCATGGATGAGCTGCTTCTAAGTATCAAGGACCGCTTCGGTTTGGACAGTATCGACCTGGCCAAGGCCTATACACCGCCCCGGCGCGAGCTCATCCTGAGCCGATATTATCACTAGACTAGGAGCCGGCCAATGCCCAAACGCACCGACTATCCGCTGCAAGTCGCTTGTACCCGGCAGGGGCTACCGCGCAAATTAATCTGGCCCGACGGGCGCCGGAGCGAAAACATCGCCGAGATCCTTGATTATTGGCGTGAGGTGGGAGCGTGGTGGGATGGTGAGTCCGAACGCCAGGTCTACCTGGTAGTCACCACCACCCAGAAATCATATGAGCTTTATCAAGTACTGGCAACCGGCAGCTGGTATCTGACCCGAGTTTTTGATTAGGAGCAATCCGAGATGTTTGCCCATTTACATTTTCATAGCCCCTTCTCTTTCCTTGATGGAACAGGAGATTTTGCGGAAACAGCCCGGATCGCGGCCGAAACCGGTATTGGGGCGATCGCCCTGACCGATCATAACACCGTCTCCGGGGCGCTGCGCTTTCAACGTCAGCTTAAAGAGGCCGGGATCAAACCGATCATCGGCGCCGAAGTAACCTTAGAGGAAGGCTACCATCTGGTTCTGTTGGCCAAAGACCGGCTTGGCTATGCCAACCTCTGCCGCCTGTTAACCGAAGGGTGGCTGCGCTCCGCTAATGGCCGCGAATTTGCCTTAAGCCTCGAAAGCCTCCGCACTTTTAACCGCAACCTCATCGCTCTGTCGGGTTGTCGCAAAGGCAAGATCCCGGCGTTGATTCTGCAAAACAAGTTTCAAGAGGCTCGGCAGGCGGCCGAAGAGTACTTAGCCATCTTTGGCCGGGAGAATTTGTTTTTAGAACTCCAAGGCAATCTGCTGCCCCGGGAAGCCCGCCTCAATAAATACCTGGCCGATTTGGCCGCCATGCTCAAAGTGGGAGTAGTCGCGACTTGCAACGTCCATTATCCGCGCAAAGCCGACTTTCCCCTCCACGATCTGCTGACTTGTGTGCGGACGCTAACCACACTACCCGAGCTGCATCCGGAACGCCGTCTCAATGCCGAAAACTACCTCAAGACCCCTGAGGAGATGAGCCGGCTGTTTCGCGAATACCCCCGCGCCCTCGCCAATACCGCGCTGATCGCCGAGGCTTGTAGTAGCGGGATCGACTTTCCGCGCAATATCTTCCCTGCTTTTGATACTCCCCAAGCCGAAAGCGCTCCGGAGTTTCTACGCCGGCTCACCTTTATGGGAGCCAAAGAAAGGTACGGCCGACTAACTCCGGAAATTACCGCCCGGCTTGAGCAAGAGCTTGCGATTATCAACCAGCTCGGCTTTGCCGACTATTTCCTCGCCGTGTGGGATGTGGTTCGGTTTGCCCGCGCCCACAAGATCCGCTACGCCGGTAGGGGTTCGGCTGCTGATTCGGCCGTAGCTTACTGCCTCTATATCACCAATGTCGATGCGATCGAGCGTGGACTTCTCTTTGAACGCTTTCTCAGCCTGGAGCGTGGTGAAAAACCGGACATCGATATTGATTTCGAGGCCGAGGGCAGAGAAAAGGTCATCGAATACATTTACCGTAAGTACGGGCGCGAGCGCGTTGCCACCGTCTGCACCTTTAACACCTTTGGTACCCGCTCGGCAATTCGGGACTTGGGGAAAGCCATGGGTTTTTCCTTGGCCGAACTCGATCGCTTGGCCAAGCGTTTCCCCTGGTTTAGGATTGACGATCCTGTCGCAGCGATTCAACAATATCCGGAGCTGCGCAACAGCGGGCTGCCTTTCCACCGCTATGAGCAGCTGCTCAAATTCGTCGCTCAAGTAATCGGGCAACCGCGCTTTATCGGCACCCATCTCGGCGGAGTCGTCATCTCGGCGCTGCCGCTCACCGATTTGACACCGCTACAATATGGTCATCAGTCCAGGCTGATCACCCAATTTGACAAGCATGACATCGAGGAGCTAGGATTAATCAAATTTGACTTGCTCTCGCTGAAAACCCTGTCCGTACTGCGTGATGTAGCTCCGACTTGTGCGCCGGAGACAATTCCCCAAAACGACCGGGCAACTTATGAGATGCTTAATACCGGCGAAACCGTAGGAGTATTTCAATTAGAAAGCCCGGCCCAGCGCAATTTGCAAAGCAGATTAGGCGCTGAGCGGATGGAAGATTTAGTGGCTAGCGTGGCTTTGATCCGCCCAGGGCCGATCGAGGGAAATATGGTCGAACCCTATATCGCTCGGCGGCAGGGGAGCGAACCGATAAGCTATCTACACCCTGATTTGGAGCGGATCCTCAAAAAAACCTACGGAGTGGTCCTCTTTCAAGAGCAGGTCATTGAAATTGCCACCGTTATTGGCGGTTTCACTCCGGGCGAAGCCGATCAGCTGCGCCGGGTGATGACCCATGCCCGTTCCCGCGCCCAGATGCAAAATTTAGGCGCACTTTTTTGCCAAAAAGCAACGGCACGGGGTGTTTCGCCGGAAGTCGCCGAAACCATCTTCAGCTATATCATCGGTTATGCCGGCTATGGTTTTTGCGAAGCACATGCCGCCGCCTTTGCCGATACGGCGTACAAGACGGCCTATTTGCTTAAGCACTATCCCGCCGAATATTTTTGCGCCCTGCTCAATAACCAGCCGATGGGATTTTACGCCCCGGAGACACTGTGCGTCGAGGCGCGGCGGCGTGGGATCAGCATCTTACCGCTCGAAATCAACGAGAGCCGGCGTGAATTTACCGTTACCCCGGCCGGGATCAGAGTTGGCTTTAAACAGCTCAAAGGGATCACCGACGATACCATCGAGGCGATTTTGACCGCCCGGGCCAAGGCCCCCTTTACGAGCCTCTTTGACTTTGTCCTGCGCGTCCCGGCCGCCAACAAAGCGATCACCGAACATCTTGTGCTGGCCGGGGCCTTCGACCGTCTGCATCCCAACCGCAAACAAGCCCTCTGGCTGCTTAATCAAGCGCTAACAGCGGGCCGAACCACCACCTGCACCACAAACGCAGCACCGGCCTTACCCTTAGCGATGCCGGCCGCCGCATTAAAGGCACCCGAGACAATCAGCGACTTTACGCAGTGGGAAAAGTTCACTCAGGAGCGCAGCGTTTTAGGCTTCAGCGCCGACCACCATTTACTCGAGTTTTATCGGGAATATCTGCGTAACAACGCCTATGCGACCAGTCAGGATATTAAAGAGCTGCCGACCGATACGCGGGTGCGGATCGCCGGCAAAGTGGTCAGGCCGCACCGCCCGCCGACCAAGAGCGGCCGGACGGTGGTCTTTCTCACCTTAGAGGATGAGTTTGGGCTAGTTGATGCTACCGTCTTTGAAAAAACCTACCAAAGTTATGGCCACTTGATCTTTACGCGGGAGCTTTTAGGCTTTACCGGCCGGGTACAAAGACGAGGCAAAGCCGGCTCACTATTGGTGGAGGAAGCCCATGATCTGCCGAGAACGGCTCTCGACAACAAAGGGCCGACAGGCAGCGCCGCCAGAAGGGCTGATCAACTTAGCCAATACAGCACGAGGTAAACTAACCAGACCAGCTCGATAAGGGCAGTCGGCTTCACGATCAATTGGGCTTTTTTGTAGGTTAGAATAAACCACTCGCGGTTATTGGTGAGAAGAGCCAACACCCCTAAGAGGAAGATCCATTGAAGATGGATCGCGATAACAAGTCCGCCCAAGATCAAGGCTCCCCAAAACTCAAAAGACAGCGTGATTATCACGTAAATAATCAGCTCAATCAGGAGCAAGCCGGCCATGAGCAACAGCCCTTGGCGGAACTCGCGTTGCCGGTCGGGGTCAGCAAGCAAATCCTCATGAAACTGCACCAGATTCTCTTGTCGTTGACTTAAAAAACCTCGTAGATTAAAAAGTAAGCGCATAGTTGGTACCGCATCTTCGCTATTTAAGTAAACCTGAGATTGCCGAAAAGTCTGGAGCGTCGAAAGCAGGTTCACAGCTAACCAAAGCAAAGTTAATATAACCTTAACCATCTTTACACCGCGACTTGATAGCCGCCCACAAGCCCCTCCGAAATCGTTTGTTCGAGGAAATTAGTCAGTTTATTGCCAAACTTCCGGACCGCTCGCCGCAAAGCCTCGTCGATCAGCTTAGTCTCGGAATCCAGCATCCCGAAGACCCACCGCCAGTAAGAATACTCAACATCACTGGCCCGTTCGACTGTCGATTCGCTGACAACCACGGCGCCGGTCTTAACATCAATCACCCGAAAGGCTGCATTCAGCCAGGCCTCTCGTTCAAGCCGGTACCTCACCCGGATTTTATCACCATCGGTGACCTGAGTGTAACTGGTGTTGGTGTTACAATTAGCGCTTAAAATATCGCCGATCACTAGATAGTTAACACCGAGCATCCGGCCGAGTTCTTGAAAATTCTTGGTGCCATAATAGCCGCTACCCCAGAACTGCTGCTCGCGGAGGACCTTTTCAAGCTCGACGCGTTCGATAACTTCAACGAATTCCAGCTGCGCGTTAACGATGTGATTAACCAAGATCGTCGAAGCTTGGCGCCCTAAATTGTAGTAGCCGGCGTTATTGTTAAAATCCAACACCGCTACCCGTACGGTTAAAAACGGTTTGAGCCAGGTCTTTGTGCGGCTGAACAAATCAGGTACATCACGGTAAGCCGGGTTCAATGCCATAATTTTTTGCAGATGCCGGTACGCCGAGAAGTAATTCTGCTCGGCAAGCGCCTGGGTGGCTTCGGCATAATGATAGGCACACGCCCGGTCTTTGGCCTCAACGAGCAGTTCCCGGGCATTTTTGTATTTACCGGCAGCCTTTAGTTCCTCAATGGCCGCATCATAATGGCCTTGCTCGAGAAGGGCCTTACCGGCCTCATAGTGTTTGGCCTTGTTGCGATTACTGATTGCGGAAGCGGCCCAGATAATCGCGCCGATAATGATACCGGTCACCAGTAAGGCATTGCCGTCATTGTCTGAGGAAGCGCTTAACTGCTCGGCTTTAACTACACTTACATTACTCGGCAGGGGACCAACCGGAACCAGGAGGGCCAAGACTAAGATTACTGCTATCTGACGTTTGGGCAGGTGCGAGAACATAAGATATTACCCCCTGAAAATACCGCTACAGGAGTATTTTACTCAGCCCTGGCTGCTTCCTGCCATTAAATCATAAGACTTCCGATTTACCCATTTTTTCAAGATCCTTCAAGAGCTCTTTGACTTCTTGGTCGCGTTCTTTCGGGCAAATCAGAATGGCATCGGGGGTATCAACCACCACCAAATCATTGACCCCGATCGCCGCCACCACTTTGTTGCCAACCTCAAACAGACAACCCGAAGTATCGCGAGCGACCAAGAGCCCGCTGGAAGCGTTATAGTTGTCATCGTGCCGGCGCAAATCGGCAAAAGCCCGCCAACTCCCGATATCTTCCCAACCGAAGGTCGCTTCGATGACAAAACCTTCTTTGACATGCTCCATGACCGCAAAATCTACCGACAAGGCCGGCAAAGAAGCATAGATAGAGGCCATCTTTTCCAGATCAAATCCGACTTTGCGGATCGCTTCCATCCCCCGCCAAATAGCTGGGGTGTGTTTCTGGAACAGATTGGCGATGTTGGAGATCTTCCAGACGAACATACCGCTATTCCAAAAGTAGTTTCCGGCAGCGAGATACTTCTCGGCCGTGGCCAGATCCGGTTTTTCCTTAAACGCCATCAGGGAATAGACTTTGGGCGGCCCCTCTTTGTGGATTTCTCCGACCTGCAGATAGCCGAAGGCGGTCTCCGGCCGGTAAGGAGCAATCCCAAAGGTTACCGGAAGATTATGTTCTTCGGCCAGGCCCGAACCAATGCTAATGCACTGGGTAAACGCATCAACATCGGAAATATGGTGATCACTGGTCAAAACCGCCAAGGTGGCCTCAGGATCAATCTCCATTAGATAGCGAACCACCATCGCAACGGCCGGACCGGTGTCCCGGCGATACGGTTCGAGAAAAACATGATCCCGAGGAAAATCAGGCAGCTCTGCATAGACTTGATCGCGATAGCTCGCACGAGTGGCAATGAAAATATTCTCGTCAGGCACCAAAGCTCTAGCTCGCTCAACTGCTTGCTCCAGCAGACTCTTATCCCCCGGTATCTTTAGAAATTGCTTGGGATGATTGGTGCGACACAGCGGCCATAATCTGGTACCAGGGCCTCCGGCGAGAATGAGGATATACAACATCGATATGCCCCCCGTTTCTTCGTAGTGAACAAAAATGAGCCACCTCGCGTGACTACATATTTAATGAATTCACGTTACAGCCTGATTTTACCTTTTTTCTCCTCCGACCGTGCCCGGAATCACAACCCACCCGCTGTGCTCCGCGGTGTGTAGGCAATACCATTCCAGTAATACCTCGGCAAAAGCCGCCGGTGAAGCCGGCCAGGGGTGAAACTCCATGGCGGGATTCTTCACACCTTCGCTCTGCTCCTCAGCCGTCAAGATCATGACCGGTCGTCGCTGGGCAGCCAAGCTTGCTAATAGCTCCGGGGCGATGGTATCGGCCAGCCAGACCGCCGCCCGGGCTTTCCACGGTTGGCCTTCCGGTACTACCGCACAGAGCAAGCCCTGACCCTCTAATTGGGCCAGAAGCTCAGCCAAACCAAAACCGCCCGGCAGCTTTGCCTCGCCCAAGTATTCTTTGGGGCTGATCAGGGCGAGATCCGGTACCAAGGGTCGGGCAAGAAAAGGTATTTCGGTCGGTGCGGAAAGAACACCGGTAAAACAATGCCCAACCCCTGTAGCTGCTGCATATTCCGGCCAGAAATCGCTTAACTCCGGGGGACATTCCGGCAAGATCAACCACGCTAATTCTTCCGCCGCACCGGTAATCCCGCGCAACAGCGCCAGCTCCAGTCCCTGAAAACTCCGGCCGACAGGGACAAGACGCGGATGCCGCTCACCCGGTATCTCCAGAAAATCGCGGGGCGAAATCGCGACTAAAATTGTTTTGCCCTCAAAAGTCTCGGCAAATTCAACTCCGGCCTCGGCCTCCGCGCGGCTAGAGGCTGTTAACATAATCGCTTTGATCCACGGCTTGCCGACAAGCTCCGGCATTTGCGGGATTTGCGCCAGTAGGGAGGCAGGTAATTCGAGAAATGTGTTGGGCAGTCTGTGAACCGAGTCCAGCACCTCGGTCAGGGCCTGGAGGGCTCCGGCGTCGGAGCCGGCCTCAGCAGAGATAGCCAGCCACAGGCTTTCGGTGCCCTGCCGGAGAGCCCGACCGACTTGTTCGGGTAAAGCTCGAATCGCCTCCGGAGCAGCAATGGGTATATAGGTTCCCGTCTCGACTTGGCGCGCTTTTCGGTCATCGAAGAGATGAGCGTACCGGCCATAGGTTACCTCGTGCTCCGCCCCTCTGGTGAAAGCGCCCTCACCGGTAGAGCTGACCAAGTAGAAGCGGAGATATAAGCGGGCACCGGTGAACTGCTGAATTCGGTAGCAAAAAACCCCATCCTTCTTATACATACGATGGCCTTGCTGCCACAAGCCGTCCCCATAAAAAACATAGGCCTCCGCGATATCCGCAAAGCCGACTTCATGTGCTGCCGCTAAGGGAAAAACTCGGAGGTCTATCGCCGCCCCCAGATATGGGTGGACGGGGTTAAGAACATAAAAACTCAAGACTACCCCCTCCTTGCTACCATATTTATGGAGCAGAAGGCGGTTTTAGAAGTCATTGAACTTAGCTCAGTTTTGGAAAGACTTCCTCCAAAGAGTTGTATAAATCCGAATAAACCCGGGTGTACATCATACTATACCGGCCTTTACGCTCAACGTTCGGGCTGTAGACGGCGCCGGTTCGACTGGCCTGGACGCGATACAGCTCAGCCACTTCCGCATGGCCCAGACCCTTGGCTGCCAACAAAGCTGCACCACAGGCCGAACCGTTATTAACGGAGTTCACCGCAAACGGAATCCCGGTGGCATCACTCTTGATTTGAACGGCAACCCGATTTTCCGCCCCCCAACCTTGTGCGGAAATAGTCGTGATTTCACGACCGGTAGCTTTGGCGATGGTCTGCAAATTGGCCCGCAGCTCATAGGCTACCCCTTCTAACGCCGCACGGTAGATATGCCATCTGGTGTGATCCGGCCTTAAGCCGACAATTACCCCGCGAGAATGCGGATCAGCTTTGGGGGTACCGCTACCGACTAAGTGGGGCAAAAAGAGCAAACCATCTGAGCCGGGAGGAATCAGATCCACTTTGGACTGTAAGGAGGCGAGGGCTTCGCCGAGCGGGCGCCCGGCCAAATTGGGGAAGAAATTCTCAATCACCCATAAGTACGTCGGCACTACAAATGGCAGCATCCCGATGGCCAGATAATCGGATCCGCCAATATGCGGCTCCAACGAGTAGCCGTCCGCCGGGTTGACCGTAAAGGCCTGATCCGCTGAGAGCCTGGTCAAAAGGAGCTCATTTTCGGCCATAACGTTTAAACAACTACAGTGGGCCAGATTACATGCAACCGCCGCACAAGCCGGACCGGAGGAGGCGACGATCACCGGAGTATCCTGCTTTAAACGGATTTCGGCTGCTGCCCGCCTGGTCAGCCTGCCCATGACCTCACCTGGCGGAGCGATCTCCGGCAAGTGCTCTTGTTTGACGCCAAAGCGCGCCATCAGCAGCTCGCTCCATTTGCGCTCCTTGATATCAAGCATTCCGTAGTGGGCAGCGGCAGCGGCATCGGTAGCCACCGCGCCGGTTAATTTGGCCCCGATATATTCGGCCAGACCCAACCATTTAAACATCCGCGAATATGCTTCGGGCTCACTGCGTCGAAACCACTCCAGATTGTTCACACCGGATAAAATGCGCTCGCCCCGGCCATTAATTTTGAATAAATCATTATCATGATTGCTCAGGCTGTCAAACGGGCTGAGCTGGATGTTGATGATGGGATGTAGCGGCTCCAGATTTTCACCGACCGGAACCCAAGCATCTTCAGTCGAAGTCACTGCGATGCCGACAATATCATCACCTTTGATCCGTTGTTCTCTTAAGAGCTTGCCAACGACCGCAACGACCTTTTCCCAAGCCGCTCGCGGCTGAACCGGTTTGTTCCGCAAAATATTTGCCAGCGGAGTAAATTCTTCCGACGCCGTATGCGCCTTCCCGGTTTTGGAGTCAAGCGCCACCGCCTCAACCCGAGAGATACTAACATCGATTCCTAGAAAAAACATTGTGCCACTCCCTCCACATAATGCTGTTACTTGGCCATGGATAACAGCTCTTTCAGCTCATCTACTCTCCCTCTACTCAGAGGGATCAGCCCATACTTTTGCCCTCCTTCTAGGGCAATACCAAAGGTTCGGCCGGTAGTTTTGACGGCGGTGACCCGGTGCAAATTGACCAGATAGCTGCGGTGACTCTTAAAAAAGACCCGGTTATCCAGCCAGTTTTCCACCTCACCTAAATTAGCCGCAACCTCGATCTCCGACTGGATCGTGACAATGCGCGTCCGGTGGCCCTGGGCCTCGACAAATAAAATATGATCCTCGTTAACGAAAACTGTCACCTTCTCCCCCGTCTGTCCCACAACATCAAACGGAATCCGGCGCGGAGTTACCGGACGCACCCTTTCAACCAGTTCCTGAAGCATCAGGTCATTTTGGACCTCGGCTTGCAGGCGCTGCACAAGTCGCTCTACCGCCATATTCACCCGGGATGCGGTATATGGTTTGACCAGATAATCAACTGCCTCCACCTCAAAAGCATCAACCGCATGTTCCTCAAAGGCCGTCGTAAAGATGAATTTCGGCGCATCAGGGCTGCTAGCAATGATCCGAGCTGCCGACAAACCATCGATCTCCGGCATCTTCACGTCCAAAAAAAGCACATCAGGGTCAAGCTCATCAGCCAGTTTGACCGCATCTTTGCCCGTCGAGCCCTCACCGATGACTCTTATCTCCGGATGTTTGCTCAAAAAATGACGCAGTACCTCCCTGGCTTTAGGCTCATCATCAACTATAACCGCCCGTATCTTCATCTGTTACCGCCTCCGATCTGATAAAGCTGTCAGGAGTATTTTCGGTGTATTTTGGCAACTCGATGGTAAAGAGCGTACCTTCTCCGACCTCACTTTTCAGGCTAAGCTTACCGTTGTGACCGATAACAACTTTGTACGCCGTTGGCAAGCCCAACCCGGTTCCGGACTCCTTCGTGGTATAAAACGGATCGAAGATTAACTCTTGCTTTACCGCCGGAATCCCCGGCCCGTTATCTTCTATCTCAACAAAACACGAGGAGCCTCGTTCATAGACCCGTACGGTGATCACACCTCCTTCCCTCCCGGCTAAGGCTTGAATCGCATTAATCAGCAGGTTAAAAAAGGCCAAACCCAGCAGGTGACGATCGCCCAGCACCTCTGCTTCACTTTGATATTCCTCCACCAGCTTGACCCGGGTCTCGGTAAGTTCCCGTTGCAAGGTAGCTAAATCGCGTTGCAGAATATCGACGAGCTTTACCCTGGCCAGATTGTAGTCGCGCTCCCGAGCGAAAGCGAGGAACTTATTAAGAAAATCGGCCAGATCCTGCACATCCTCTTGAATACCTTTGGCATAGTAAGCCAGATCCGGCTGTTCTGCAGTGAGGTCCTCTAAGATCGCGGCAAAGCCGCCGATCTTGTTCAAACCGTTACGCAGTTCATGGGCCAGACCGGTAGTCAAGCGGCCCATTGCGGCCAGCCGTTCGGTTCGGCGTAAATGCTTCTCCGTCTCTTTGCGCTCGGTCAAATCGGCCATGACTATGATGATGGAGGGCGGCGTATCCGTATCTTCATTTTCACTAAAAGCAAATACATTGATCTGCACCGGCACTTTAGCGTCCACCGGCCCGATATATCCTTCGGTATTCGGAGCAGGTTGGTCGCCTTGTTTGAGTCGGTCAATCAGCTGCTCCAAGATTTGCGCTCCGGGAAGCTCCGCTAAGTGGCGATGTACCGCCTCTTCGGCATCAACCCCAAACATCCTGGCCGCCACCGGGTTGATCGTAATGATCCGGAGCCGCTCATCCAAGACCATCACCCCGTTAATCGTGCCGGCGAGCAGAGCCTCGTAATGACGGATGAGACCGGTCAGTTCGGAAAAAAGCAGTGCGTTGTGGAGGGCTGTGCCCGCTTGGCCCAGAAAAGATCTGAGCAAATCACAGTCATCCTTGCTCAAGGGGCCGCGGCCGGACTCCCCCAATTTAAGCCAACCCACCGTTTTCTCCCGTGAACCGATGGGCACCGTAATGACCTGCTCCATGCCATAAAGGCATACGCCTGGATAATCAAAGCTTCCGGCGACAATTTTGAGTTCTTTCTCGCGGGAAAGCCGCCAGCAGTGCAAAACCCCGTTTGAACCGCCGACGACCAGCTCGGCGTGGCGAACATCAAAAACCTCACTGATAAAGGTCAGAATTTTGGTCGCCACATCTTCGAGGGGCACCAGGTTGGCCAACTCTTGTGAAAAAGTGCGCATTTTATCATAGTAGATATCTTGCGTCAAGGGAAAGTATTTTTTCACTATATTTACCAGCATCACGCGCAAAGGGTAAAAAAGCGGTCCCACGATCAGGGTGGCCAGCAATCCCATCCACATGGGGTTGAGCTGGGGAAACGGCAGCAGAGCGCTCAGCAGCTGGACGATGACCAGATAGACAAGTAGGACCAGAGTGATCACGATTGAATAGACATTGGTGATCCGCAGCCTTGGACTGACTTCTAAGACTTCATACCGCCAAATTGCCCAGCCCATGACCAATACATAGGCGAGGTTAATCAGGCTGCACAGCCAGCAGCGAATGGGCGAACTGACTAAGCCGGCCTGCAAAATCCCGCCGATGATCGCCGCCAACGCGGCTACCGCTACCAGCAGATAGCGGACAGCGTTCGGATCACCGCGTTTTTGCCAGACCGCCTGTAAAAGAAGGATTTCTGCTACTAACGTATAGGAGATAAAATAGGCCAAATACAGAAAGATCGCCGTGCTGTTTGAGCCGGAAAACCCGGACTGGAAGTAATCTCTCAGCAAGGCCAGGGGTGAGATTCCGGTAATGAAGAGCAGACCGGCCCAAAAGTAGCCGATAAAAACGATGGCTCTCGTGCGGCTGGTTGAGTATTTTAGTAAACCAAAGCTGAACTGCAAAAAAGCAACCGGCAGTAAAAGGCCGCCGAGAGTGATGAGATTTCGCCAGGGGGCGGCTAGCCCGACAGCCAACCCTTCGATGTTCCAGAGGACAATGAGCACACTAAGCAGAAAGAAGACCCTATTAAGGTAGTTCTGTCTACCGGCGAAATAGATAAAGACCCCGGCCTGGAGGGTGATGATAATTGGAATAAAGTAAATGATAGCGATTAAGCTAGGCATGTGATCACCACAAGTAATAGTTCCCCAACCACCGGGTTCCACCTGCTTGTCGCAAAAAAATGGCCCGGTACTCAAGTGGGATCATGCTCAAGCACCAGGCCCAACAGAAAGGAGTTCAAGCAAGCCAGTAGAAGGGGTTCCTTTCGGCTTTTAGTGATATATTTCACGGTTTATGTTAAAATTCCTGCTCAAAGAGAAATTTTTTTTGTTAACGGGGGAAGATTGTTGAAAGTATTGTTAGTGGCAATTAATGCCCGCTTTAGCCATAGCAATCCGGCCGTCTATGCGCTCAAAAACAGCCTGACGCTAACAGCGCCGGAGTTGGCCGATACCGTAGAGATCTGCGAATTCAACATCAACCAAACCGATGAGTACATCTTGGGGGAAGTCTACCGCGCCGAGGCCGAGATCGTCGGAATCTCCTGCTATATTTGGAATCGCTCCAAAGTCATGAGCCTGGTCGGTTCGTTAAAGAAAATCGCTCCCCAGGTTCAGATTATACTCGGCGGTCCGGAAGTCGGTCATCTGGCTATTGACACGCTGACCGCCGAGCCGGCCGTTGATTTCATCCTCCAAGGTGAAGGGGAGTTAACCTTCGGGCAACTGCTCCGGGCCATCCGTACCGATCGGGATTATACGCAGATCCCCGGTTTGGTCTATCGGGACGCCGCGGGAGAGATTATAGCCAACCCGCTCGAACAGGCTCTCAACCAACCGGATCTGAACCTGCTGCCATTTCCCTATACATCGGCCGACTTAGACTCACTTAAAGGAAAAATCGTCTATTACGAATCTTCGCGGGGCTGTCCCTATCGCTGCGCCTACTGCCTCTCCGCAGAAGATCATCACCTGCGCTTTCTCCCGGTCGATAGGGTAGCCAGGGAGATCGACCGGTTTGTCCAGGCCGGCATAGGACTGGTCAAGTTCGTCGATCGCACCTTCAACTGCCGGCCGGAACGGGCCCGCCAAATCTGGCAGTATCTGATCGCCGCCACTGGGCCGGAGACCAGGTTCCACTTTGAAATCGGCGCCGACCTGCTGGATGAAGACTCACTACACCTCCTGGCCCAAGCCCCACCCGGCAAGTTTCAATTTGAGGTCGGCGTACAGAGTACGAACCCGGAGGTACTGGCGGCTATCGGCCGTCCCAATCGCATCGGTCAAATCGCCGCAAACATCCGCCGACTCGCCGCGGTCGGCAATATCCACCTCCACCTCGACCTGATCGCCGGTTTACCATTGGAAACCCTGGATAGCATCGCTCGCTCCTTTGACGCGGTCTGGGCGATGAACCCACACCACATCCAACTGGGTTTTCTCAAAGTATTGCCCGGCACGCCGATTCAGCGCCAAGCCGCCCAATTCGGCCTCATTTACCGCCACGAGCCGCCCTATGAGATTCTGCAGACCCCGACTCTGTCCTATGCCGAACTGTGGCAGTTAAAGCGTATTGCCGAGCTGGTCGAGATCTATCACAATACCGGACGTTTTCTGGAAACAACCAAGTACATCAGTGATTATTGCTTTGAGGGCTCGGCCTTCGGCTTTTATGCCGAGTTGGCTCGCTGGTGGGTCAAGAACGGTCTGTACCGGGAAAGGCACAAGTCCGGCGATTATTATGAGTACTTATACCGGTTCCTCGCCGAGGCCGAACTCTTGGATGCCCAAGCGCTCACCCGATTAACACTCGATTTCGTTGCATCAGAACAATATTTGGATCTACCTGCTTGGACCGGGCAGAAAGAAACCGAGGAGGTCAAAAAACTGCACCACGAACTCGTTCAGGACCCCGCGTTTATTGCCGCTGTTCTGCCTCACTATGCCGGCATGAGAGCCCGAGAGATCAGCAAAAAAACCCGGTTGATCCTCACCACGACAGGCGAGCACGTCAAGCGGGTTTTGGCGGACTATTCGGTTAGAGACCCGATCACCGGCAGAGCCCGGCTGGTTGACTTAGATAATATTCCGTAAGGTCCGGACAACATCATAATCCCAGACCCCAGCGGCCACACCTTCATGTAAAAGCTCAAAAGCGCGTTCGATGGGTAGTCCTGCCCGATAGGGGCGGTCCGCCACCATCGCCTGGAAAGCATCGCTCACCGCGATTATCCTCGCCTCAAAGGGAATTTCCGTGCTGTGACAGCCCGAGTGATAACCGGAGCCGTCGAGCTTTTCATGGTGCATCGAAGCCCAACGAGTAATCTCATCAAGACCCTTAATATCCGAAAGAATCTGCTCGGTGTAGTAAGGATGAGCTTTTATAACGTTCATTTCCCGTTCGGTCAACGGTCCGGGTTTGTTGAGGATCCGGTTGGGGACACCGAGTTTGCCTAGGTCATGCAACAAGCCGGCAAGATGCAGTTTAACCAAAACTTCACCGCTTAGCCCCATGGCCTTACCGACTTTGACGGAATAAAAAGCCACCTCAATACTGTGGTTGGCGGTATACGGACTTTTGCCGTCGATCAGCTTGGCGAAGACTTCCCCGATCTGATTAAGATCACTCGAAGAGATGCAACGGTCATACCGGCTGGCCAGGCGCTCAATCACCCGATTAAGGTTGCGCTCTTCCAGATCAAGCCAGAACCTTGTTTGCTTGAAGAGTGATCTGGCAGCGGCAACAACTTCTTGATCAAATTCCGAACCCTCGCCGAGTTCCAACCGATGCTCAATCATGACCATCGGATCAAGGGCATCCGAATTACGTTCGGCAAAGGCAAAGATTTTCTCGATCGCAGAGGCTAAGCCAATGATCTGCGACTCAACCGGAAACTCGGACTTGGTCAAGCCGAAAGGATAGCCCAGACCGTCTACTCGTTCGTGATGATAGAGAACCATATCGGAGGCGCTGTCTAAATAGGGTAAAGATTTTAGGATTTCAGCACCTTTGGCGGGATGCTCTCTAAACTGAGTATCATCATCGTCGATCCCGGAGTACTCGGTAGTACCGATATCATGCAGCATTGCTGCATAAAAGAGGTTTTGAAGCCTGTCAAAGTCCAAACCATATTCTTCACCGATGCGTTCAGCGATATATGCCGTCCGTCGATGGTGTTCCAGCTGACTACTCTCCTGGAGGTCAAAAGCCAACGAAAGAGAAGCTAACAGATTTCCCAGGTATAGTTTAGGTTCGGCAGGCTTCATCGAGTACACCGTCCATTTCGAAAAACCTTGGAAAAAATGAAACAGCACGATTTCTAGACTGGCTTCCAGAACATTTATAATGTATTTATTCAAAAGCTAAATCTCTTTTCCCTCTAGGACAATAGGACTATTTTCCCAGCTAGGAAGGGAAAAAATGGTTACAACTACCTCCCCTAGCCGTGAAAAACTAAGGCGAGAAAGGAGGATCCCAGCTCATGCGTACAAAGAAGAACGCTCTGCCGCGCTGGACGTTAATCGCTTGCCTGATTGTCTTTGCCACGCTCTTAACCGGTCTTACGGGTTGTCCCAATAATACGACCAACATCAGCGACCGGTCCTCCCCGCCACCCGGCCAAAACATTTCCTTTGAATCACAAGCGCAGGAGAGTAGGAAACTCCACCTCCGGCAAGGAGCATCCGCTTTCTTCAAAAACCTTCCGCCGGATGAATATCTGGTCTCCGCCGAGGAGCTACGCAGAATGCTCAGCGAAGGGCGCTGCCAAGTTATCGATATCCGCAGTCCCGGTGAATTCGCCCAAGCCCACATCGATGGCGCGATCAACATCCCCTTTGACGAGCTCGGTGCCAGGATGGATGAGTTAGCCCAAGATCAGCAGATCATTGTTGTTTGTGAAACCGGGCAAACTGCCGGCATGGCCGCGGCTGCTCTCAACATCGCCGAGTATCAGTCAAAAAGCCTGCGTGATGGCTTCCGCGCCTGGCAAAGTGCCGGCTATGAAACCACCAGGGGCCGAGATAACCGGACCGACCGGCCGACTAGTCCGCAAGATACGCGCTGATTTGCGTACGCACCCACTCAGCGACCAAACTATGTGGCAGGTAAGGGCTCCCTAATACATAGGGGAGCCCGGTTAATTTTTGGGGAATGACTTGCCGCGTAATAACTCCATCGGCCAAAAGAAGCGGCAAGAGGATTGGTCGCCACCCGTTGGAGATGCACTGCATGACCGTTTCCCGCAAATTATCCGGTTGCAAGGAAGCAACCAGTACTTCTTGCAGCTGGGAACGAGCACTCAAAAGCCGGCGGAGCGCTGCAGCGGTTCGGGAGGCCCATTCGCCCCAAGGTGCTTGCAGCTCCGGGTCGGCCGTGCCATGGCCGATTAAAACCACCGCAGTCTCCGTCACTCCGTCCGCGGGAGCGCAGGCCAGATAGCGGTCTTGTAAGATCCGCAGCACCAAGGGATGATCATTGAGCGCCTGTCCGAGCGATACGCCGGGATAATTGGTGCAAAACGAAGCGAGCGCAGCAAGATGGGAACTGAAATCACTGACAAACAAAGGGACGATCCGGATCTCGGTTGCACCACCGCCCGCTAGGCGACCGAGCGCCGCCCCAATCTCGCTAAAAGCAGCATCCAACAAGGCTACGCTCACCAAACCCAGTCCGTTATATTCGGCGACCTGGCCAAGTCTCATCGGCAAGCCGGCCGCGGCAAGACACGCGCCGAGCAACCTCTCCCACTCAGCGCTTAATGAACCATGTGCAACTACCAAGACAGCTTTGTGCATCAATTTGCCCCCTTGATTTGCCATGACAATTCGGTTATGCTCTACCTAATCCCTTGCCAGAATAGGACAAGAGGTGGTCTTTTTGCACGCAGCAAGCTATATTCCCTTGTTAACAATCAGTCTGCTCGCCTTTGTGGTACCGGTTTTCACCGCCCGCCTGGCTCGCATTCGCAAAATTAGAATCCCGACGATGATTGGCGAAATTGCCGCCGGGATTATCATCGGCAAAAGCGGCCTGAACATCATGGGCACCGACGATCCTTGGGTCAGCTTCTTAGCCACTTTCGGCTTCGGCTATCTCATGTTTTTGTCCGGTCTCGAGCTTGATTTCGAGGTTGTTTTGGGCCGGAAAAAACAATCGTCCGATGCTCCTCAGCTCCGGGGACTGGCAAGGCAGCCGCTCCTCTTGGCCGTTTTATACTTCACCCTAGCAGTCGGCTTGGGCTATCTCGCCTCGGTCAACTTGGTACGCTTGGGTCTGCTGGAGGAACCCTGGCTGATCGCCCTGATCATGGCCACAGTCTCTTTGGGAGTAGTTGTGCCGGTACTCAAAGATCAGAACTATGAAAAGACCGCCTATGGGCAGAACATAATCGTCATCTCCTCAATCGCCGACTTCGGCTCAATCCTCGCCGTGGCGGTTCTAGCTTCGCTATATAGCGGGGGCAACTCTCTGAAACTCCTCCTCGGGTTAGTTCTCTTGCTCGCCCTCTTGGTGGCTTACCAGATCGGTTTACGTCTGCGCGCCCTAAAAATCACCGATTTCTTGCCGGAAGCAACCTCCCAGGTAACCGTGAGGTTCAGCTTTGCAGTGATCTTGGCCCTGATGGCCATTGCAGAGTCCGTCGGTATCGAAGCAATCTTAGGCTCTTTCTTGGCCGGAGCGCTCATCTCCGTCCTTGCCCGCGATGATAAACCTGACCTGCAGCACAAGCTGGAGGCAATTGGGTATGGCTTCTTCATTCCGGCCTTTTTTATTATGGTCGGCGTCGAGTTTGATCTCTGGGCACTGCTCGGGTCTTGGGAAGCGCTTCGGTTAGTACCGATCTTACTCATTCTCGCCTTTGGAGTTAAACTCATTGCCGCCGTCTTGCTACGCACCTCTTTTTCCTGGCGGGAAACCTTCGCCGGAGGTACGTTGCTCTCCGCCCAGCTCAGTTTCACCATTGCGGCGGCCGCTATCGGTCTACGCTTGGGCATTATTGATGCCGCACTCAACGGGGCCTTGATCTTGACCGCTCTGATCACCGCGATCCTGAGTCCGATCTTCTTTAATAACCTGCTGCCGCGCAAAATAACCCCGGAACCGGCGCTGATCGTCATCGGCAGCCCCCGAAAGATTCAAGCGATCACCCCTGGACTCGAAACAGGCAGTATGCCGGTCAAGACTTACGAAGTCACCTCGGACTCTTTTCCAACCGTTACCGATCTGGCCCAGCTCGATCTCAACGAGAGTTCAAAGGTGATTATCGCTGATGATGACGAGAGCAACTACCGATTAGCCCGCCTGATCAGCGAGAACTTCTCCCCCGCCGATATTCTGGTTATCGGCAGCAGTGAAATCGGCACCAAAGACCTGCAAGAACTCGGGGTTCGCTCAATCGCCCCGACCTCCGCCCTAATCATGTTGGTTAACCACCTCATTAACCATCCGGGAGCTTTTCACTTGCTCTACGACCAGACTCACTCGGCGGTAACGGAAATTCAGCTCAAAAGCGACAGTCCGGCGGTCGGCAAGGCAATCCGCGAATTGCGCATGCCGACGGAATCTTTGATCCTGACGGTCGTACGGGAAGGCAACCAGCATATCGTGCCGACAGGGAAAACTGTTCTCGAAGCCGGTGATGTCTTGTATATCATCGGAAAAAATAAAGAAGCGGCAGATGAAGCCGCACAATTACTCCTTCGGGAGGGTAAAAAGCGAAAGTAGGCTAATGGTAATTGATCCGGCCGAGCTCCTCTGTATTGCGGAACTGGCGAAAACGATGCATAACCGCATGATAGACTTGTTCTCGATTACGAGTGGTGACCTCGATAACCATCGGCTCACGGTGATAATTAGACTTGATGAGGGGCAAGACGCTTTTCCTCACTACGACTATGGAGTGGGGGACGCGCGAATTAATCTCGTCAAAAGCATCGATCAATCCGCCGCCGCTGGCCTCCCAGAGCCCCATTTCATCAACGACCAACACATCACCCGGCCACCGCAGCATGTGACCGGCAAAACGTAGTACATCATCTAAGAAGAAGTAACGACCAATTTGGGTATGTTTGATATCCTTACCGGGACGGTCAGTATAAGCGATGCGCACCGGCTCACCGCCGGCTAAGTTTTGTAAAACCAGCCCGTCGTCGACTTGACGAGTTACAAAACCTACAGTGCGAAAACCTATCGCTCTGAGGTCATTTCCCAGCTTCCAGGCGAGAGTAGTTTTTCCGACCTGTTGTTCTCCCGTCAGGATGATATGCATCTTTTCTCTCCTGGTTGGACAAATTTGCCGCTTAGTGTTGAGTTCTCTGTCCGAGCCCTGGAATCCTGCGCCGGAGAAGATGCTCTCGGCATGGTACAAGCATTCCCCAAGGTACATATATTTATTCAGAGAGGACAAGCCGCCTGCAAAAGGAGGTGTTTGACTATGCCTCGTTTCAATACCGAGTTATTTAACGGGATTCAAACCTTTACCATCCGAAAAACACCGGGGAATTTCTTTAGCACAAAAGTAGTTCGTTCGTTGACTAATCCTAATTCGTATTCGACGATCATTAATCTGATTCCGAAAATGCAACGGCCATTAGCGACCTTGGAGCCTACACTCCCCACCGGTGGCGGTCTCGGGCCATTTGAATCCTTTGCTCAGCGCACCCTGATAGCCACCTCGACCCAACCGCAACCGGTGATTCTAGACCAGGTGACCACCGCCCGTGGCTGCTCTTTGGTCAATGCGATTGTTGCCGGCGTCGTCGGTAATACCATCATCTTGTCGGTTCAGGTTCAAGTAACTTTTAATACCGTACTCGGCGGCCAACGCATCCTACCGTTTACCGTAGAACTGCCGGTGCGCACTAGGTGTACGAGTACACCAACTAATATTACAATTCAGAAAGTGGAGTGCCGGTTGGCCGGGCGAAATCCGGAGTTTACCTCCGGTCCGGTCCTCGGGGTGGTTAATGTATCGCTGCCGTTAAATATCTTTGCCGTCGTCCGTTTTACTTGTCATGTCTAACTTTGTCAGGGGATAGCCTGCATCAAGAGCCCGCGCCGCTTGACGAGTGGCGCCGGGCTCTTTCTAATTGGGCAAAATCCTCCAAAATCCGCGCAGTCAACTCAATATTGGGGCTCTTAAAGCTTAGTTTCAAACTTAACCCGTTCGCCCCCAACTCTAACTTGGTCAGCTTGCCCTGATATTTACGCATCAAATCAAGGACCGCTGCGAAGCAATCGACAGAATTGACGACGACCTCGAGCTCGTTGTCCGGCCGGCTCGCCTCAAATTTGGTTTCCAAAGGGTGCAGAACATACAAGACAACTAGGGCCATGAGAGCGGAGATGATCGCGATCAGATGCATACCGGCCCCGGCGGCTAAACCGATCGCGGCTACCATCCACAAGGAAGCTGCTGTCGTCAATCCTTTAATAGACAGACCATCGCGTAAGATCGTACCGGCGCCTAAAAAGCCGATGCCGCTGACAACCTGCGCGGCAATCCGACCGGGATCGTAATTGATGTTGAGCCCGGCAAATGCATACATTGAAACAATCATCGTCAACGCCGATCCGAAGGCGACGAGTATATGGGTGCGCAGTCCGGCCGGCCGACCGTGAATCTCGCGCTCCAAACCGACAAGACCGCCGAGAAAAAAGGCGACAAGCAAGCGTAACAAGATCTCGACAAGCGCCAACCTACATCACTCCAAATCCCTGCTCCAGTAAGATGATCCGCGCCGGCGCCGCTTCCACCCCGGTAATTTTCAGCGGCAAAGCAATCATTAGATAATCACCTGCCGGAACTTCGCCGAGTCTCAACCCCTCAATAATCATGATCTCACGGGCAAAGAGGATCTTATGGGTTTCATGGTCCGGCTGGTCCCGCTCAATGCCCAGCCCATCAGTGCCAACCCCGGCGACACCCAATTCAGCCAGGTGGGCGGCGGCTTCTCCGGAGAGATAGGTAAACTCCGGTTGCCACGCGTCCGCAAATGAGTTCAGCGTTTTGAACAGCACATACCAGCCCGGCTTAATCTCCTGCCCGGTTAAGTGTGTTTTGGTGATGGCTCCGGAGACATTCGTCAGATCCAAGACATGGCAGGGGCCAATAAATTGATCGACCCGGAACGCATCGACCGTTGCTCCACCCTCAACCATATGCAGCGGGGCATCAATATGAGTACCGGTATGTAAGTCCAAAGTTACCCGGGTTTCCCGCAGGTTATGCGTTGCATGATCCGCCGTAACGGTAAATACCGGCTGTTTTTCAGGCTTATTTTTGTAGACAGCCATGCCCGGATAAACAGGCATCGAGATATCATAAATCTTTAAGTTCATAGAGTAATCCACTTCCTTCCGTCCCTGGCCAACATCAGATCCGCTTCCCGCGGGCCCCAGGTATTAGCAGGATAAAGCAATGGACCAAATGGCTGACTCTGCCAGACCTGGGCAATCCGGTCGACGAACTGCCAACTGTACTCGACCTCATCCCACCGGGTGAAAAGGGTTGAGTCGCCGTTTAAGGCATCATAGAGCAGTCTCTCGTACGCCTCCGGGGCCGTCCGGCCTGAGTCGTTCTCCGTGAAATCCATATATTTAGGTTTAACCCTCTCATCGGGGCTCAGGAGGTCTTTGGTATTAAAACGGAAAATCACACCTTCCTGCGGTTGGATGGTGATCGCCAAAATATTCGGTTCGATCTCATCACCGCTGCCAAAATACATGACCCCAGGCAATTTTTTAAACTGTACAATGATCTCGAAAGACTTTTCCGGCAAGCGTTTGCCGGTACGGAGATAAAAAGGCACGCCTGCCCAGCGATAATTTTGGACAAACAGTTTAAGTGCGACAAAGGTTTCCGTACGGCTGCCCGGTGCGATGTGATCTTCCTCGAGATAGCCCTTGACCCGCTGGCCGTTGATAATACCGGGGCCGTACTGCCCCCTGACGACTTGGGCGGCAAATGACTCTTCCGGGATTGGTGCCAATGAGCGCAACACCTTGACCTTTTCATCTCTGATCGCCTCAGCCCCCAAGTTTAACGGCGGCTCCATGGCAATAAGGGTTAAGGACTGTAGGAGGTGGCTTTGCACCATATCGCGCAAGGCTCCGGTCTGGTCATAGTATGGCCCGCGGTCCTCGACCCCCACAGTTTCACTCGCCCGGATTTGAATATGATCAATATATTTGTAATTCCAGACGTCCTCAAAGACAGAATTGGCAAAGCGAATGGTCAAGATGTTTTGCAGCATCCCCTTGCCCAGGTAGTGGTCGATCCGGAAGATCGAGTCTTCGTCAAAGATCGCGGTCAAGGCCTGATTTAACTGGCGAGCCGAAGCGAGATCTTTGCCAAAGGGCTTCTCAATGATCACCCGGCGCCAACTGGTGGGGCCGGCCTTGTTCAGACCGACTGCCTCTAAGCGGGTGATGATCGGTACAAACTGCTCAGGGGAGACTGATAAGTAGTAAAGGTAATTGCCGTTGGTCTGATGCGTGAGATCCAACTCGGACAAGAAGGAAACCAACCGCTCCCAGTCCTCGGTGTTCTGGATATCGAGCTGCAGATAGAATAAGTGTTTAAGGAAATCCTGGCACTCCGAGGGTGCAATTTGCCGCGAATGTTCCCGGATGGCCTCGGTCACACTCGAGATAAACTGCTCCTGACCGGTTAAGCGTCGCCCCAATCCAACCACAGCGAAATTGGCCGGCAGTAGCCTGTTCAGGTACAGGTTGAATAAAGCCGGAAAGAGCTTACGCCTCGCCAAATCGCCGGTGGCCCCGAAGATGACGATGATCGCCGGTTCCATGGTTGTCCGCTTGAAGGTGCCCATCTTGCCTCTCCTTTGACTAGATTGTAAGCTTAGCATACCATTTTTGTCCAGGTGATAGCACCAAGAAAAGCACAGTCGTGAAAAAACGAGCAACTCAACGAATTCGTGAGCAATTAGACGTTAGATTGACTGCATTCGTCGCTCATGCTAAGGTATAATAGTAACTTCATCTTTTTTGTTCTCTGTCCATCTGTTGAATCATTTGTCAAAATTCGGAGGGATGACGTGTGCGAACGGTAGTGTTGCCAGGTTCTAACCTGGAAGAATTCTTAGCCCGGCTCGCGGTCGGACATGAACTGATCGTCCCGCAAAAATCGGGAGCGAGTATTAGTTTTGCCGCCTATGATCCGAGCTCAGAAGTTGTCGTTGAGTATCAACGAACTTTACTTCCACCTAAAAAGTTTTTCTTGCCTCCTGAAGAAGCGCTATTCGACTTTGCTCCCGGTGAAGGTTTCCGGCAAAAGCCGACCAGCTCGGAACGCAGAATTCTCTTCGGCCTACATCCCTGCGATATTCATGGACTAAGACGCCTTGATCAAGTTTTTCTCGAAGGATACGTTGACACATACTACCAGGCTCAACGCGACCGAACCCTCATTATCGGCTTGAGTTGCCTCCCCGATGAGATGTGTTTCTGCAACTCGATGGGCACGGATTTGGTTACCGACCACTTCGATCTTTTCCTCACCGACCTAGGCGACAATTATCTCGTCGAAATCGGTTCAACCGAAGGTAACGACCTGATTCTGGATAACGAGGATCTTTTTGCAGAAACCAGCGATATTCTGCTGCGCAAATATAAAGTCTTTTTGGCCACCCGTAGTAACCTCTTTGAGCAAAAGCTGGATACCTCCGGGCTTTCCAATATCCTTGCTCTGGAGTGGGACAGCTCCCACTGGGAGGAAACGGCCAAGGATTGTCTGGCCTGCGGCAGATGTTCGATGACCTGCCCAACCTGCTACTGCTTCACAATTTTTGATGAAGTTAACTTGGATGGAGCGTCCGGTTCTCGCTGCCGGCGTTGGACCTCCTGTCTGTACAAGAACTATGCCTTAGTCGCCGGCGGTCATAATTTCCGTCCGTCCCGCGGGGCCAGACTCCGCCAACGGATCATGCACAAGCATAAAGACTCAGTCGAGCGTCACGGCATTTCAGCCTGTGTCGGCTGTGGCAGATGCCAAGCCCACTGCGCCGCCGGAATCAACTTCTGCCAGGTATTAACTTCGTTAAGGGGTGAAAGCAGTGAATCAATCGTTGGCTAAAGTGCAAAACCCATATCAACCGTCACGGGCCAAGATCGTCGATATCCGGGATCTAACCCCCGATACCCGGCTGTTTCAAGTAATGCTAATCGATCCGAAAGAGCGCGAGCAATTCACCTACCGTCCGGGTCAGTTTTGCCAAATCAGCGTGATGGGCACCGGAGAAATACCGATTTCGATCAGTTCTTCGCCTACCCGGCCAGGGCTCCTAGAGTTCTGCATCCGCAAGGTTGGTCGGTCAACCTCATCGCTCCATCGCTTGGTCCCCACCGATGAGATTGGGATCCGCGGCCCATATGGCAATGGGTTCCCGGTCGAATATATGCAGGGCAAAGACGTCCTAATCATCGCCGGCGGAGTTGGGCTTGCTCCGGTCCGCTCACTGTTGTATTACATCTTAGACAATCGGGATCAATTTAATCAGGTCACCCTTTTGTATGGGGCGCGTTCCTTGCAAGATGTTCTCTTCCCGGCGGAGCTGCAAACTCTTGAGCAGCACCGCGACCTGAACATCCTGGTGACCTTGGATCGCGGAGATACTTCGGTCTGGCCCTACCGGGTCGGTTTGGTCACCGAACTCTTCTCCGAAATCGAAGTGGCCAAAAACACCGTCGCCGCCGTCTGCGTACCGCCGGTAGCCTATAAGTTTGTCACCAAAGAGCTGTTGGCTAAGAAAGTCGCCGGCGAAGACATCTTTATGTCGCTGGAACGCAAGATGCACTGCGGTATCGGCAAATGCGGTTGCTGCGCCGTCGGTTCTAAATACTGCTGTCAGGATGGTCCAGTCTTCTCATATTGGGATGCGCTGAACCTACCGGACATGATTTAAGGAGGAGGAGGCTCATGAAAGCAAAACCTAGAATTGGCATCTACGGTTTGACCTCGTGCGCGGGCGACCAGTTGGTTTTGGTCAACTGTGAGGATGAACTACTGACAATTCTCGAAGCGGTAGACCTCCGCTCCTTTGTCATGGCTCACAGCGACAACCCGGAGGGCGAACTCGATGTTGCCTTCGTGGAGGGTGCGGTCACCCAAGAATCGGATCTGGAGACGCTCAAAGATGTCCGCTCGCGCGCCCAGATTTTAATCGCCATTGGCACGTGTGCGGTTTGGGGCGGCATTCCGTATCTTTCCGGAATGGGCACCCCGCTCTCAGATCATGTGCAGGTAGATTATGCGATTCCAGGCTGTCCGATCGAAAAAACTCAGCTGCTCAAAGCGATAGCATCGCTCCTGCGCGGAGACTTACCGTTGTCTTTACCACATCCGGTCTGCTTAGAATGCACAATCAGAGAAAACAACTGTCTGCTGCAGGCCGGGGAGATCTGTTGCGGACCGCTGACCGCCGGTGGCTGCAACGCACGTTGTCCGAGCCTTAACCGGGCTTGTTTTGGCTGTCGCGGTGCTTCGCATGATCCAAACTACGTATCCGCCAGACAAATTCTCGAAAAGCACGGGTTTAGTGTGAACGAAGTTCGGCAGCGGCTTGCACTCTTTAGCGGCAAAGCTTATGAGAAGGAGGGGACCCAAGTTGGCTAGGATCCACATAGACCACATCAGTAGAGTTGAAGGGCATGGTGCCCTAACCGTCGAGCTAGATGGGAATACGGTGCGCGATGTCAAGCTGAACCTCTTCGAGGGGATGCGTGGCTTTGAGCGAGTGGTCTTGGGCCGTCCCTTCACCGAAATTCCGGCAATCATCTGCCGCATCTGCGCCATTTGCTCCGCCGGGCACGCAATCACAGCCCACATGGCGGTCGAAAAAGCCTTGGGGATCCCGGTCCCCGCACAGACCGAACTCCTGCGCGAACTCGCTTTCTTAGGTATGTTTATCGAGAGCCACTCGCTGCATGTTTTCGCATTAGCCCTACCGGATTACCTCGGCTATGCCGGTATTGCCGATATGGCGCAGGATCATAAAGAAGTCGTCACCAAGGCGCTCCAAATTAAAAAGACCGGCAACGCCGTGCAGGAATTGATCGGCGGCCGGGCGATCCACCACGTCAACACAACTTTTGGCGGTTTCGGCAAGCTGCCGTCCCAAAGCGAGGTGCGCGAGCTCCGCGCGCAACTGGCCAACTGCTTAACCGACATGGATGGGATTGTCGAACTGCTCGCCGGGCTGTCAACTCCGGACTATGCCGGAGAGGAGATCCTTTTCATGGCCATTAGACCGGCCGGCGATGGTTATGGTTTCTTCGGCGACACGATCGTCTTTTCAGACGGGCGTGAAGCTCCCGTTGACCAATACAAGACCGCTTTCCAAGAGACGGAAAGCCAATACTCAAACGCCAAACGCAGCACCGTCGATGGTCTGCCCTTTATGGTCGGTGCTTTAGCCCGGATTAACCTCTTCGGCGACCGCCTAACCGGCAAAGCTGCGGAAGCTTTAGCCAAATTGCAGATCCCCGTTCCCTCGAAAAATGCACTGTATAACAACTTGGCACAGGTTGTCGAATTGGTTTATGCCCTCGAACGGGCGATCGAAATCTGCGACCAGATCTTGGCTGAGGGACTCAAAGCCGAGCCGTTACCGGAAGTCATTGTGCGGAGCGGGCAAGGCACCGTCGCCACCGAACTCCCGCGTGGTACTTTATATCACTCCTTCAGCTTCGATGATAATGGGCTGGTGACTGCGGCGGATGTTATTACCCCGACCGCTCTTAATCAAGCCAGCGTCGAACAGGAGATTACGAATCTGGGGACCTCTTACGCAGGTCAAACAGAGGATGAGCTGCAATTTCTCTTTGAACGACTGGTGCGGGCCTATGATCCTTGTATCAGCTGCTCGGTGCATATTGTCCAAGTCAAGGCGGAAGGCCGACACACCATCGACTAACCCTTTCACCATACGCACCTGAATCAAGTGGGGCGAGCCAACACGGCCGCCCCTTTTTCTTGCTTGTAACGGCAGAGGATTGGGGGATAGTATTGTAGAAGAGCCAATCTACAAGGAGGTAGTATCAATGGATCTTTACGAGTGCATTCGCGTCCGCTACAGTGTCCGCGCCTACCAAGACAAGGACATCCCGGACGAGGTGCTGCGCCGGATTCTGGAGGCAGCCCGGCTCGCCCCATCGGCGAGCAATCGCCAGGACTGGAAGTTCATCATTGTCAAGGATCCCGAACTGAAACAACAGGTAGCACAAGCCGCCCGGCATCAGATGTTCATCGCCCAGGCTCCGGTCATCATCGCCGGGGTGTCACTCAATCCGGATCGCCTGATGTCCTGCGAAGTTCCGGCTTATGCAGTCGACTTGGGCATTGCCATGGAACATATTGCGCTGGCTGCAGTAGCCGAGGGTCTGGGGACTTGTTGGATCGGCGATTTCTCCCAAAACAGAGTCAAAGAGTTGCTCAAGGTGCCGGAAGAGTATAAAGTGGTTGAGCTGATGCCGCTGGGTTATCCGGCCGACAAACCCCGGGTCAAGGTCAGAAAGAGTTTAGAGGAGATTATCTCTTACGACAAGTTTTGAGTTAGGAAATACCTCAACCAATGAAATTATCCGTTAGAGCCAGGGCTTGTCGGACCCTGGCTCATAGTCAGACGCTCAATCCCAATGCTGCCCGCTTTTTGTTGATATGCTCCTCGATGCCATCCGCCGCTTTGACCGGATCATCGCTCAATCCTACCTTGCCACCGGTAATCCCTTCGAGCTCCTCAGTTAACAACCTGACCAAGTCCGGTCCCCCGGTGACCGGAGGTGTTGGCGACAGGTGGGTATAGAGCCCGTACGCCAAGGCAAAAAGCGCATCAATGGTGGCTTTTTGCTCCAGGTACTGTGGGGCGGTGATCGCCACCGGCAAGTCTGCCGTGTCGACTCCGAGGTGGTTGGCCAAGACGGTGACTAAATGCGAAATTCGTCCGGTGTCCGTGCAAGTCCCGAAGGGCAAGACCGGCGGAATACCTAGGCTTTGGCAGACCTCCTTGAGTCCGGCCCCAGCTAATTCAGCCGCCTCCAAACTGCATAAGCCCGCGACCTCCAAGCCATGCGCACCGCAACCACCGGTCACGACGAGAATATTGCGCTTGATGAGTTCCTTGGTGATGTTTACCGTCAGATAATCATGGGGACCGTTGGCGAGCGTGGTACAGTTGACCAAGCCAACGACACCCTTGATTTTATTCGCCTTCAACAGGTCAATCAGCGGATCAGGTGTGCCGCCAATAGCTTGGAGGACTGCTTCCGGCGAGAAACCGGCGACCGCTTTTTGCTTCTGTGGCGGTACAACGGCTTTGATCCGGCGCTCCCGACGCTTGATAAAGTTTGCAATACCCAAATCGATTAGTTTGGCCGCGATATTGGCAGCTTCCGGCGGTTTGTAATCTAGATGGATCCTTACCCCCGGCATCCGGACCAGATCGGAGACCGCAACCAAAGTCGACTGATACTTTTCTGCATACGGTGCTAACCACGGCGGCGAGCAGTTTTCGTCCATCGCAAAGACATCAACCGCCCCGGTTGCCAGAGCAGGCTCGATCACCAGCCAGTTACCGATGAGCCCGGCGAAAACCTCATCGGTAGCCATCCGTTGCAGTACTTCTTGACCGCTTTCGATCGAGCCGATGACCCTAATGCCTTTAGCCCCCGCTTGTCTGGCTCGTTCTTGCTGATGCGGTTCCCTGGCGGCAATGATCGTTGCAAAACCAACCCAGGGTTCATGCCCGTTAAACAGAATGTTAACATAATCCGGATCAAGGATCCCCAAGTCAGTCTCGACCTCATGTGGCATCGGGGTGCCAAACATGATGTCGGTTACCCACTCCAGAGGTATTTGTGCTCCGTAAATGGTGGCAATGCCTAGCCGTAAAGCCTTGCGCGCCAGGGAAAAGAAATCGCCGTCGACGTTGGTCAAACAACTGGCTACTGCGTCCTTGATCTCATGCATGACCCCGGCCGGAAAGATCGCTAGGTCTCGCCAGACCTTCTGCCGCGCAGAGGGAGCATAAACCTCGATCAATTTGGAAGGCTCATCATAATCATGACTCAAGTGCCCGATGAGAAAATCGGCGAGCCGAATCGCCACATCTTCGGGCTTGCCTGAGGTATCAACGTCCAAGGATTTGGCAAAATCAATGAGTTTGGCCTGGTCGGTGATTTTAAAAGGCGTTTTGCCGACGGCCGTCGATTTGAGCGTACGGAAGGCCTCATAGGCATGATGAGTATAAGTTGAAGTTCCCATAGCATTGCGCAGAAGCATATCCCGCATTGCCATCGCATTGCGGTCGATGCCGCAAACGCCGAGAATCGCCTCGGCGCGCTCGGAAATCCGGCAAGGACCATTCGTACAAAGCTGGCAGCTGACTCCTTCCGCACAAAAGTTACACCTGATCTTGGCTTGAGGGTCAAAACGGTCAAAAACGTTGGACAAACCATCAGCGCGAATGCGCTCATACATCTGTTGGACCGAGTCGTGTACACTAACCCGACCGGCATAATGGGGTATTCTATCGGCCATCTGTCACCATTCCCTTTTACGCTTTTTCCGTCCTATTTTATCGCGATCAGCCAGGGAATATCCACAAATCGGCTAATCGGTGGTGCCTTTGGCCCGACAGGCCCCCACCAGAAATACCGCCGTGGCCATGGTGACTAAAACCCCACCGATCATGGCAATCAAGCTCCCTATTTCCTGATGATAGACCGGTTCCAGAAAGACACCCAAGGGTAGGATGATACCCCCCAGCAAAAAGGCGGCCCCGGTAATTTTCAGCACGCGTTCGGAGAGGTTGAAATATGGAGTTCCGATTCCAATGGCTAGGGCGATCAAGCCGACGTTAGACAAGTGGGAGTGGCTGCTGCGATGCTGCCCGGCCGTCCGCAGCGCTTGCTCATACCTGGCAGCATTGACCTCACCGGCCAGTTGATCGAGGAAACCGTTGGCCAAAGCGCTTTTGCGCTCTTGGGCGAAGCGGTCCAAGTAAAAGGTAGCGATGATCGATCCATAGACCATCGATAGCGTTAACATCGCCAGCCCACCGACAATGAGCATTTTGCGTGCACTCATAGTAAAGCCCCCGCGCCAAGGCTAAAACATCCCGTGTATATTATCCTTCTCTGCTCGCCAGGTGATACTCCGGTTTGACCTTTCAAGTAAACGAGCCGACTACTTACCGCCTCCCTTAGCTTGCACTTTCACCTATTTCACATATCCTTCCTGTCGGCTCCATAGTCATAGTACGGGTGAGCGAGAATGATCACATCGGCAACACTGAAAACCATTTTGCTCCCGTTCGGTTCGGCATTCGGCATGATTACCGGGGCAGCCTGGGTCTGTGGGCTCATCGCCTATTTCACCACCGGCAGTCCGGTCGTAACGATGCTGGAGGTCGGGCGGTCGCTGCGTATTTGGGCGATGGCAGCTGCGATGGGCGGCACCTTTTCATTTTTGGAAGCTTTGGAAGGCGGATTGACCGGCGACTTTTACCTGCTCCTAAAACACCTAGGTACATTCACCAGTGCGGCCCTTGGAACCTGGTGCGGGTGGTGGTTACTATCCACAATGCTCAGAATCGGCTGAAAAGGCCGTGTATCACTCTGTCAGCGCACCGGCTTAGTTCGCTGCTGGCGATTTTCTGCACCGGTGTGCTGATCGGCGCTTTTGTAACGTATCCGGTCGGCATTAACCAAATCCACCGCTTAACCCAAGAGTGCCAGCGTTTGGAGATGGAACTAAACTCACTACGTCAGCAGGTTCAGAAGTATCAGGAGAGCCTTTCGACCCGCGGCAAGGTACGTAGTGATAGGATTAACCTGCTCTTTCGGGGAGATCCCCCTGACTATGTGCAGAGCGCCGTCGAGGAGGAGGTGAAAAAACGGTTGAACCCCCATATCGGCAAGGAACTGGCCCAGTTGGACCCGTTGTTGTTAGAGCAATCCCTCGACGGCCAGCGGATCGCAATAGAACAAAGCACCTGGACCATAAGGGTTCGCTCAATCCGGATTACCGATGCTATCGAAATCACCTTGGAGGTTTCTTTGCGGTAAAGGTAACAAACAAAGCCCACGAAACTACGTTTCCGTGTCACCAGCCACCTGGAAGGTGATATCTGTGCTCCGTTTCGTGGGCAGTCTTAATGTGTGCTAACTTCAGCCAGACTATACATCCCAGCAAAATAGGTTTGAAAGGACAATAATAAAACCCTGCAGGCTAGCGAAGCGGCCGATATATTTTCGCTCGCCCACAGGGGTTTAAAACTCATATTTATATATTTATATATTATTATATCTCTATTTCGTTAATCCTCTCGGTACTAAAGGGTTATTTCGTAAAATGCACAATTAGATTACTAGAGGTGATTGTTATGGGCTCACTATTCCCGGATATTCCTGTGCCCCAAGAGTCTGTCCCCGCTGTCGACACCGATTTGACCACCCGCCATGCCGCATTGCTCGCCAAGGTGCGCAAACGCAAAGCACAGGTCAGCGCCTTCGAACAATTTTTGGCTAATGAAACCACCTGGTTGAGCGCTCCGGCCTCCACCCGGTTTCACCTGTGTCAACCTGGCGGCTTGCTCATCCATTCAATCGGGGTGGCCGAAACCCTCCTCAAACTGAGGGCCGCCCTCTATCCGCAGCTCAGCGAGGAATCATGCGTCATTGTCGCCCTTTACCACGATGTCGGTAAGGTTGGGCTACCAGGTCAACCCTACTATATTGAGAACTCCAATGAGTGGATGCGGGAGAAAAAAGGCGTGCAGTACATGGTTAATCCAGGACTGGTACACCTGGATATTCCGACCCGCAGCCTTTATTTGATCAGTAAATATATTGATTTAACCCCTGAAGAAGTACAAGCAATCCGGTATCACGACGGGCAGTATGTTGAGGGTAATCGGGATGTGGCACATCGCGAACGGCCTTTGACTTTGCTATTACAATACGCAGATAATTGGACCGCTTCGGTCTTAGAATGAAGTAGCCGGAATACGTTGAGGCTGTCTCACTTGCTCCGAGACAGCCTCGCCAAGATCGCTATATTTTACTGCTGCAACTCCGATCGGAGTAACTCCAAAGCGCCTTCTAATGCTTCAGTTGCTCGATTGATCTGACGGACGGTCTGGACCTTAAGGAAACCATACCGGTCGGTCCCGCGCAGATACTTGAGCTCAAGACCCCGACTCAAACCATCCATCTTGGCGCCTTTGTGGGCGGTCATTTGCGGAACCCGCTCTGCCACATCATGGCCGTATGGCCCTTCCAATCCGAAGACAACCGGATTCAACGACTGACTGATCTTGCGCAATACGTAGTTACGCCGCGCTACTTTCGCCGGATCAACCGCTACCGGCTTCCGGCTCAAGTCTTCGGCGGCTTGCACCAATTCCTCCGCCAACTCAACCAATGAGCGTAAATCGACTTCCGTACCGATTTCTTGCTCCAAATACTTGATTGTCTCGGCGATCTCTGCGGCTAACAACTTAAAATCAAAGGGTAGTACTTCGGTGTTGGCCAAGAGGGCAATAAAGGCGGCAGAAAGCCGGCAATCCTTTTCCAGAATTGCCGGATCAGCTTTGTCCAGCGTATCAAATTCGGTATGCCACCACCAACCGCTGGCACTACCCCCTGTCCAGAGTCGCTTGTCCGGATGGCCATCCGGCAAAAACGAATACAATGAACAAGACGGAATACCCATATTCAAGAAAGACTGGTCGGCAGCTCGGGTCGGGCGGTGGACCGGAGGATCTTGTTGCCCGGTGTAGGTCTGCACTATCCGGCGGGCGAAGTCCTCAACTTCGGCCGAGGTATGCCTGAGAATATACTGAGTCGCGCCCCGGGCTCCCGGGGAATCGATATTGTGGTAAAGGATACAGTGTTTGCGCAACTCGGTAAAGAAAGTATCGGCATACCAGGTCGAACCGGCATAACGTCCATGCGAATGCCCCGGCCACCAAGCAATGCGCACCGAGCGTTTTAAGTGGTTACGCTCCTGCCAGAGTATCCGGGCCAGCTCTAGAAGGACCGCAACACCGGTAGCATTATCGGTGATCCCAACCTCCCAAGAACAGTAGTGACCGCCAACTAGGATAAAATCGGCCGAATCATCTGTACCGGGAATGACTACTTCGGGCAGCTTGACGGTATACCAGCCGGTATCCACTTTGGTCACCAGCTTAACCTCGACAGGCCCCTTTCTGAGCAAGGCTTTCAATCTTTCCCCATCCGGATTATTCACCGAAACAACCGGGATCCCGGGTAAGCGGTCTACCTGGGATGGGGTCGGGATACCACCCCAAATGGTAGTTTCAATCATATGGTGAATCACAGGACCAGGGTTAACAAAGATAATCGCCTGGGCTCCTGCACGGTCCAGATCGAGCACCTGGATCGGGGTCGCCACCCCGTCAACAACCGCTACCCGGCCGGCAGCCAAGTCCAGGTCCCCCTCCCCGATGATTTTGGCTCTGCCGATCAAACCATTGGGCCCGGTTGAGCGGGCAAAGGAATGGGTCAAACACATGAGCTGAAATGCCTCTTCCCCCTCAGGCCGCACTTCAAGAGTGGCCTGGCGCGGATAGCTGAGATACGCATCAAAGGTATGAATCTTTACCGGCACCTCGTCCTGCGCCAACTCATCAATGATATACTTGACCATTTTCTCTTCCCCTGGCCCACCGGTATCCCGGCGGACGTGTGAAGCCCATTCCACGTGCTTCCAGAGGCGCTTTGCATCAATTGCTTTCTGCAGTTTTTCTACCAACGCTTCCGTACTCATTTGAACACCTCTTCACTCTGATTTGCTATTGGCATATCTTGGACAAAACCGAGTCTGCTGGAAATAGTAGCTGCGGTCTCGGCCACCATTTTAGCCAAGCGCGCCTCATCTTCTTCACCATCAAGCGTCACCGAGACTGTCGCGACGCTAACCGCAGCAATGACCTTGCCGTCGGCATCAAAGATCGGCGCACCGATTCCGGTTACCCCGCTATCGGCCTCTTCTCGACTAATCGAGTAGCCGGTGGCGCGAATCCGGGCCAGCTCGGCAAGGCGTTCTGCCCGGTCAAACGGCTTCCCGCAGGGAAGTCTGTCTTCAGCTGCAGCAAGGACTGCCGAGATTTCTTCTGCCGGCAGATAAGCCAGGATCGCTTTGCAGGCGGCCCGGTAGTAGAGCGGCATTTGTTCGCCAATATTGGCCGAAACCCCTAGCCAGTAAGAACCATCCACTTTATCAATGAGGATCCCTTTATGGCCGCTTAGGAGAACCAGGCCAACGGTACGACCGGTTTTTTGGCTCAGCTCGATCAACAGCGGACGGGCCAGCTGGCGCAGATCTTGACAAGCCAAATAGCGCGCCCCCAACCAGGCCGTATAGGGGCCTAAGCGGTAAATTTTTGATTTTGGCTCCTGCTCCAGCAGCCCCCAATCGGCCAGTTTCTTACAGAGCCGGGAAACCACGCTTTTATCCAGCTCAAGATCTGCAGCTATATCGCTAATTCGGCTCTCACCCTGTTGTGAGACGTGATACAGAATGCGCAAGGCCCGATCTAATGCCGACATCTCCGCCCAACTCCTATGGTTGCAATATTTGCAACATAGTTGCAATAATTACCTACAGTGACGCAATATTCCTTATTCACCAGGTGATTTCCTGCTAATCAGCGTTCCCAGACAAAAAAAGAGCCGGCGCCCATACCGGACGAGGCTCACTTTGCACTGGTCAATTATGATGTAAACGGTTAGTCGAGTTGTGCAGCGATCTGCTTGGCCGCTTGAGCAAAGAGTTCGGACTCATACTCCTCAACCCTGCCCTGGTCGCACAGTTCGGCCAGGGCCGGATCAATCGGTAAAGAGCCCAAAAACGGCAGATTATATTCGGCAGCCATCGCCTGCGCTTTGCCTTGCCCAAAAAGGTAGACCGGCTCCTCACAATGCGGACACTCTAAATAGGCCATATTTTCGAAAACGCCTAAAATCGGCTGGTTCATCATTTCAGCCATTTTAATAGCTTTCCTCACAACCATGACCGCCAACTCCTGCGGCGAGGTCACGACAATCAGGCCTTTTAAGGGCAATGACTGCATCACCGTCAAAGGTGCATCACCCGTTCCCGGCGGGAGGTCAACGACCAAATAATCAAGCTCACCCCAGATCACATCGGTCCAAAACTGTTCGATTACGCCACCGATCACCGGGCCGCGCCAAAGCACGGGATCATCCTCATTCGGCAATAATAAGTTGATGGACATCACCTTAACCCCCTGCGCCGATTCGCTCGGCAGCATCCCCGCCACATTGGTTCTTAGTTTTTCGGTAATCCCGAACATCCGTGGGATACTGGGACCGGTGATATCAGCATCTAATAGACCCACCTGATAACCGGCTTTTTGGAGATGACTGGCTAAGAGCGCGGAGACAGAGGACTTGCCGACCCCGCCCTTGCCGCTCATTACCGCAATCACATGCTTGATTTTTGAAAATTCATTTGCCTCTCTCAACAACGTCTGTTGGGCTGCCGAGCACGTCCCCGCCGAGGGGCAGCTCGAACAATGTGCACCAGTTTCACAATCTGTTGACATTCCTTAGCCTCCTATCAGGCCACCAGCACCCGAAAACGGGTTAACTATGGTCGCAAATTCTCTAGTGCTTCTTCAACTTAGCATTGTGATTCCCTGCTGAAAAATAGTCAAAAAAAATCGGCCCCGGGCGGAGCCATAAACTAAGAAGAAAGAAAGGAGGGTGATGCGCTATGTCTGACAGAATATAACGCTTTATCAATTCCTCACTCTTTTCGCAGAGTCCTTCTTTTTAAGCAAAATATTTTATTTAACAGCCTCATACCCGAGAAGCAGAGCAAAGAACAGCATTATCGCCCCGGAAAAACGACTGATCCATACCTCTGTTTGCGGGCTAACTTTCCTGCGCAGCCAAGAACCAATTAACACTAAGACAAAGAAAAAGAGCCACGACGCCGTTACCGTCCCGGTAGCAAAAATACTTCGGCTCTGCGGCGGATAAGCGGCGATCGCTGCCCCGAGAATGCCGACGGTATCTAGGATCGCGTGTGGATTACCCCAAGAAACCCCAATGCCTTTAATAATTACCGCGAATACCCATGACCTGCTGGCCGCAGTGGGGCTCAGTTCCTGCCAATTACTGTTTCGACTCGCGAACTGCCCAACCTCTTCCCTCCGTAAAGCCGATAAACCTAAATACAATAGAAAGATAAAACCGGCCCATAACAGCCCTTTTTCCAGCCAAGGGAGCTTCGCGAGAACTTGCGATAGTCCGGCCGCACCGATGATGATCAGCGTACTATCACAAAACCCGGCTGTAACTGCCGCGGTAAGCCCCCGCAGCGGACCGCCGGCAATACTTTGGGTCAAAATAAAGATGTTTTGCGGCCCGATCGGCAGAATCATCCCCAAACCCAACAACAGACCGCTAAAGTAAGGCCAAGCCCAGTCAAACATACTTATCCCGCTTTTCGACATCATGACAATTATCCGGTAATACCCACATTATAACAGACTTTCCTTCTGACCGCCGGCTCTCCGCCATATACATGAGATAGCAAGTCAAAAGGGGTGTCGGCCATGGAAAGGTGGTTCAAACTCGGTGCGGTGGTCATGGCGATAGCCGTACTGGTGATCGCCGGTCTTTTCTGGCAACGCGGTCTTGAGCGCTCACGTGAAAACTATGCGACAAAATTCTCTTTATCTCACGAACTAGTTGCGGCCCGCAAACCTATTGGCCAACCGGTCGCCGAGCGTCTGGTCATCATCGTGCTGGAGCAAATCGCCAAGGAGACCCTCCCGGAGATGCCTTTCTTAAACGCCCTTCAGAGTGAAGGCGCCTACCGGCCTCTGATCTCGCCGCCGCCGCACGAATCCAAACCAACCTTGGCTGTACTTTCCAGCGGTGCCTGGCCGGAGATTAACGGGGTCATCTCCGACCGTTTTGACCGGCAAATCCCAGCCGATAACCTCTTTCGCCGAATCGCCGAGGCGGGACTGTCTACCGCACTCGTTGGTCACCGGTGGTGGCAACAGTTAAACGGACCCTATTTCCGAAGCGAATCACTATTTTATGATGGCGAAAAGTCCGGTTCCCTTACCGACCAACAGGCCTTTGCGGCAGCCTCTGAGTTGCTGCAGCATTCATCAGCCGATGTGTTTTTGATCCACTTCCCAGGTTCGGACCGGCCGGCCGGCCTTGACCGCTTGGTCGAAAACCTGGCCCAAGCATTGACTTGGGAAGCTGATATCTTGTTGGTAATTACCAAGGATAGCCTTTTCGCCTTCGGGCAGAGAATTTTGCCGGGAGTCTACGGACCGGCCGAGTTCACTGATGTTGCACCGACCGTAGCCGCTTTGCTGGGTATTGCAGCGCCTACTGAAGCCCATGGCCGGATCTTATGGGATCTCCTCGACTTGCCGGCCAATCAACGCGCTTTGCTTGCTACCTCGCACAGCCAATATCTGGCGGAATTTATTTCGGCATATGTCGAGATCGGCGGATACCAAAAGATCGTGCGCAACCTGCTTTCCGAAGCTGCCCTTTTGATCGATGAAGCCGAACGATTTGCCCGCGCCGCCATGTACGAAGCAGCATTCCGTAAAGCGGTTGCGGCGGAGAGTATCCTCATCGACACCATGCACAAAGTGCGTCAGGATCTCATCTGGCGCGGGTATTGGCTCCGTTTACCGGTGGTCTTGTTGCTCAGCGCTGGACCGGTCGCCGGCCTCAGGCTGTTGGACGGCCGACGTAAAATCCTCCTCGCGGTCGGCGCCGTGGTTCAGACCGGTTTCTTCTGGCTGTTTTACCGTCTTGGCGCGGCCAAATCCACCTCTCTCTTCCTTGCCGTTGGAATTCCTGCCTACCTCGCACTCGGCCTGGTTCTCGCGGCGGTTTGGGGCCTTCGCCGCCTGGCGGAGAAAACCCAACTGTTTAGCCCTCTTGTACCCGGCTATTGGTCCAATCTCCTGGATTACTCTGCCGCCCTGGTCGGAGTCTTTGCCGGTCTGCTCCTCACCGCCCTCTTGGCTTTTTTGGCTACCGGCAGCAAACTCATCTGGTACTATCCTCAACCCGCGCTCTTGGCGCTCGGCAAGCTCATGGTCAGCCAAGCTTTGTATTTGCTACCTGCGGTGATCACCCCATTAATCATCGCTTACTGGGACAATATACCTAAAGAGACATCTTCAGTTGACTAGAAGGATTAGCAATAGTTGACAGCTAATAGACTTAAGAAACCCGAATTGTGCAGAAAAACGTCAACGTAAGAAAGAGGGCTCTTCATGGTACTATTTGATACCGGCACTGTAAGGATAAAATATGGTGCCGCCTTTGAGTTTTTGGACTTGCAAACGGTAGATCTCCGTTCAATTATCTCGCCCAACGGCAAGGATCCGATTGATGACATCCCAGCCGCAGTCACCCAGGCTCTCGATGAGCCAATTGATCATAGCCGACCATTATCTGCCCGCATTAAACCCGGCGAGACGGCGCTAATAATAGTGACAAGCTATTATGAGCGCTGGTATCGTCCGCATCTTTTATTGCCCCCGCTCCTGGACTATCTCAACAAATTAGGAGTGCCGGACAAAAATATCGCTATCTTAGTGGCCAACGGGGCGATGCGACCGCGCTCCGATCAGCACCGGTGTATCGTCGGCGATAATGTACAGAGCAGAGTGGTCATCTATGACCACGATTCTACCACCAATAATCTTGCCTATCTGGGCACTACCACGCAAGGGGTACCGGTTTACGTCAACAAGCTGGTTAATCGTTTTGACCATTTGATATTGACCAATGTAATCGGCTATGATCTGTTGGCCGGCTTTAGCGGCGGACGAACCTGTATTTGTCCCGGCATCAGCGGGGAGGAAACGATCAAGGCCAACCATAACCTGGCTACGCTCTCAAGCGCCGGTTATGAAATCGGCCCCGGTCTGCTCTCCGCTAACCCGTTACACCAAGATATGATGGAGATCTGCTCGCTGCTGAAACCAACTTTTAACCTTAGCGTCGTCTGTAATGACACTGGTAAGCACGTCGCCTATTTCGCCGGAGATTGGGATACCTCGTGGGAGATGGGCTGTCAGGCACTCCATCAGCTCTATGCGATTCCGGTGGAAGACCCGACCGATGTCGTCATTGCCTCGGTTGGCGGTTACCCGAAGGATGAGACCTTTTACAATGCGGTCAAAGGCCTCTGCCAGGCTACCGGCTCGGTAAAGCCGGGGGGCACCATTATCTACTTAGCTGAGTGCAGCCAAGGCCATGGCAATACCACCTTTTACGAAGCCATGCAGCTTGGCAGCTTGCGCCAGATCGAACTCTCACTGGCTTCCGATTTTAGCGTGCCGAAACAAATCGCCTTCTTGCATGCCCAAGTGACTCAAGAACATCAAGTCATTTTGGTCAGCTCACTCAACGCGGAAGAGTGCCGTAAATTGGGCATGACCCCGGCCGCTACCCTGCGGGATGCAATCAGCATGGTCACCGCGAAATATAATAGAAAGCCTGAGGTCGCAGTGCTTCCCCAGGCTGATTTAACCCTTCCGATCCCCTTAGGTTAATAGTCTACTTAGACTTCAACCGTTTGTTCCGTCGGTTGTTTTCGCGAAAACAGCCGGCGGATTTTTTGTCCCCAGTTATCAATGGAGTAATAGATTACCGGGACAACAACCAAGGTCAAAATCGTCGAGACAGTCAGGCCGCCGATAACCACAACTGCCAGCGGTTTTTGCAGCTCAGATCCTTCGCCGACGCTAAAGGCCAAAGGAATCAAACCGAGAATGGTCGTTAAAGCCGTCATCATGATCGGTCTTAAACGAATCGGCCCGGTCGCTAGCAGCGCCTCATAAGTGGAGAGCCCATCGCGACGACGCAAGATGTTGGTAAAGTCCACCAGAACAATTGAGTTGTTCACCACAATACCGGCCAGCATAATCACACCGATGATGGAAACCACCGAGAGGTTTTGCCCGCTGACAAAGAGACCGATCAACACTCCGATCAACGCCAACGGTACGGCCGTCATGATGGTAAATGGATGTACCAACGATTCGAACTGCGCTGCCAAAAGCATATAGACCAACAACACTGCAAGCCCTAAGGCTAAGAACAGGTCGCTAAAAGCGCTGATCATCTCTTCCGATTGTCCGGAAAGCTGAATCTCATACAGCGCGTCCAAGGGATACCGGTCGATGATCGCCTGAATATCGGTGGTCACGCTCTTTAAATCACGTCCGACAATATCGGCGCTGACGTAGACGGTCCGTTGCTGGTTCTCTCGGGAGATGGTATTGGGACCTTCCACTACCTTGAGTTCCGCCACCTCACTCAGCGGTACGGTAACACCTAGCGGCGAGGGAATCAGCAAATTATGCAGCGCTAATAGATCTCGCGAGTCTTTGTCGGCCAGCGTAACCACGACATTAACTTCTTCACCGTCAACCCGGTACCGGGTAGCGGTCGTGCCTTGCACCGCGGTCCGAATATGGGAGGCCACCGTGTAGGCGTTCAACCCCAAAGCCGAAGCCCGATTGCGATCGAGGCTGACCAAGAGCTCCGGCCGACCGTCATCGATACTTGATTCGACCTCCCGAGTGCCTTCGACATTCTTAATCAGCTCGACCAAATCCGCGGAGATCTCACGAAGGGTATCGAGGTTCGGCCCTTGGATCTTCACATTAATCGGTTTCACCGATCCGCCCAAACTCATCATCGACAAGGACTGGACGGTAATATCCGCACCTACCAACCCGGCTGTTTTCTGCCGAATTTCCTCGATGATCTCGTTGGTGCTGCGTTTGCGTTCAGCGCTATTGACCAAGCGGACATAGTAGCCGGCACGATCCCCCTGCGTGGTGAAGCTGGTGGAATAATCCATGCCGATACTGGTACCTACCGTAGTGGTGACCGCTTCAATCTCGGGAATTCCGGCCAGTATTTCATCGACTTTGGCCACAATCTTCTCGGTTTCTTCGAGGACAGTACCTTTAGCGGTAACAATATCAATCGTGAACTCCCCGGAATCCATCGCCGGCAAGAACTCAGCACCGATGCGTGGAATCAGAGCCAGGCTGGCGACAAAAGCCAGCGTGGTGAAGGCGATTGTGGTTTTGCGGTGATTCAAACACCATGCGAGGATCGCCTTATACCACTTGGTTATCCCTTTGATCCGCACCGTTTCCGGATTAGCAACGACCTGAGTCCGGCCTAGCTTTAACAGCTTGGACGAGAGCATTGGCACCAAGGTCAAGGCTACCAGTAACGAAGCCAGCAAGGAAAAAGCGATGGTTAACGAGAGCTCTTTGAAAATCTCTGAAGTCAATCCGGAAGTGAAGACCACGGGCAAAAAGACAATGACGGTAGTAAGGGTCGAAGCGGTAATCGCCAGTCCGACCTCGGAAGCTCCGTTTACTGCGGCTTCAACGGCAGAATGCCCCAGCTGCCGGTAGCGGTAGATGTTTTCCAAAACAACAATCGCGTTGTCAACCAGCATACCCACGCCTAAGGCCAAGCCGCCTAAGGTCATCATGTTCAAATTCAGCCCGGCAAAGTAGACCAAAACGAAGGTGGCAATGATCGAAACCGGGATGGAGATACTGATGATCAAGGTGCTGGTGAAATTGCGCAAAAACAGCAGGAGAATAATCACGGCCAACAAGCCGCCCATAATGGCGTTGTCTTTCAAACCATCAAGCGCAAACTGGATATACTGGGCCTGATCCATGACGACATCGAAGTTGATATCGCCCGGCAACTCTGCCCGGATCTTCTCCATCTCTTTGCGCACCGCCCGGGAAACGTTGACGGTGTTCCCATCGGTTTCTTTGCTGATCGACAAGCTCACCGCGGTTTTCCCGTTGAGCAAGACGTAAGCCGAACCATCTTCGACGGTATCGGCGACCTCAGCCACCTCTTTGAGCTTGACCATGATCCCGGTCGGCGACAGGATATTCAAGTCCGCAATCTGGCTGACATCGGAGAACTCACCGGTGGTGCGCACCATAAATTCCAGGTCTCCGGAGCGAACTGATCCGCCGGGTAAGTTGAGGTTTTCGGCTTGCAAGGTCTGAATAATTGTTTGCAACGAAAGCCCATAAGAGTTCAATTTGGCCTGGTCCACCGAGACCTTGATCACCCGGGTTAATCCGCCGGATACTCCGACTGAAGCTACGCCCTCGATCCGTTCCAGGCGCGGCTTGATCTCCTCATCAACCAGTGTTTTCAAGGCGACCAGGTCATCAGTCCCGCTGACCGCTAAGGTCATCACCGGCATCATCGAAGGATCAAATTTAAAGACCATCGGGCTATCTGCGCCATCGGGCAGATATCCTTTAATCAAGTCCAACTTCTCCCGGACATCCAGGAGCGCGAAATCCATATCCGTGCCCCAGTTAAACTCGGCAATGACGATCGACTGTTCCGCCGCCGAAGATGAGGTCAGATTGGTGACGTTAGCAACCGTCCCGAGAGTTTCCTCGATCGGTCTGGTAATGAGGTTCTCGACTTCTTGCGGACCGGCACCGGAATAGGTGGTTATCACCGCTGCCACCGGGAAATTCATCTTGGGCAGCAGGTCCATATTTAAGCGGCCCGTGGAAACCAGCCCCAACACTACAATGAGTAGGAAGGCCATCAAGGTGGTTACCGGGCGTTTTACGGATAATTCTGGCAGTTTCATTTACTTCACCTCAACCAATGAACCGTTTTGGACCTGATGCTGACCTTTGCTGATAACCACGCTATCTTCGGATAAGCCAGCCACGACTTCGACATACTCATTATCACTAAGTCCGAGTTCGACCGGTTGCTCCTTAGCCCGGCCATCACTGACGATCATCACATAGGGTTGCCCCAGCCGGTAGAGCACGGTGGAAACCGGAATGATCAGGACATCGGAAGCTTTGCCGGTGGTAATGGAGACCGTGCCAAACATTCCGGCCTTTAACTGCCGATCCGGGTTGGCCACGCTGATTTCGATCGGAAACTGCCTGGTCTGCTGGTCAGCCATCGGGCTGATTGAGGAGATCTTCCCGACAAAAGTAACTCCCGGAATCGCGTTGGCGGTCAAGACTACTTCCTGACCAAGACTCAACTTATTGATGTAACTCTCCGGAATCACCGCCTTCGCCTTCATTGTCGAGAGGTCGGTGATCACCCCGGCCGGCGTACCTGGTGCGGCCATACTCCCCGCTTCGACATTCAGCTGGGCGATCTGGCCGGCAATCGGCGCGGTTACTCTGGTGTACTCAAGCTGCATACGAGCGAGTTCAAGTGCGGCTTCGGCCTGTTTAACCTGGGCTCTAATCGCGGCTAACTGTTCCTCCGAGGCACCTTTTTTGACCATCGCCAAGCGAGCCAAGGCAGCTTGGTAGGCGGCCTCGGCCACCTCAACCTGGGTTCTCGCCGAGTCAACCTGGGCAATCATCGCCCGGGGATCATCATAAGATTCCTTCGCCAAGTCGAGGGCATCAGTTGCCGCCTTCAGTCCGATTTCGGCTTGGTTGAGCCGTTCAACAGCCGCTTCATACCCGGCTTTGGCCGATTCGTATTGCAACCTGATCCCATCTAGCTGCTGGCGGGAGATCATTTGTTTGTTATAAAGCTCCTGCATCCGGTTGTACTCAGCAGCCGCGTTCTCATAGGCGCTCTTGGCCTGGGCAACTCCGGCCCTAGCCGCCTCAAGCTGGGATTTAGCCAGTTCAACCTGACTTTCTGCACTTTGCACGGCCTGCTTAAACTGGGTCCGGTCGGCCAACATCTTTTCGGCATTCTCCAGACCCTTTCTGGCGCCGATCAAACCGGCTTCGGCCTGAAGCACCGCTGCTTCGGCCTGCTCCACTTCCTCTTCGGAAGCACCCTTTTCGGCGAGGGCCAAATTGGCTTTCGCAGCCTCATAAGCAGCCTCCGCCTGTTTAACCTGTAAGGTGTACTGGCGGTCATCGATAATGAACAGGGTTTGGCCTTTTTTGACCGTATCGCCGACTTTAACCAAAACTCGGTCAACAGTGCCGGCAACCTTGGCGATAATTGGAACCGCACTATTAGGTGCATAAGTCACATTAAACGTAGTCTCCTGGATGATATCACCCCGGCTGACGCGTACCACCTCTACCGGAATGCTTCTCTCCGGAATTCCGGGTAACGTCTGTCCGGTTGCCACAGTCGCAACAGACGCACCTTCGGGCTGACTCTTGCCGACAATCCAGAAGCCAACCGTGGCTACCAAAGCTATAACAACTACTATGATCAGCCCTTTACGCATTTACATCTACCCCCGCAATGTAGTTTTCAATCTGACTCATCGCTTTGTAAAGATCAAGCACAGCCAGGTGATAATCGTATTCCGCATTGATCAGACTGTTTTGCGCTTGATTTAAAGTACTTTGCGCGGTCAAAACCTCAAGGTTTGTGGCAGCTCCCAGCTCAAACTTGGCCGTGGTGAAATCGTAGCTCTCCTTCGCCTGCATAACGGTCAGAGCTGCTAATTCTCTGGCCTGGGCCGCTTCGGAAACGGCCAAGTGTTTCTGGCGCACCTCAAGCTTGATACCGTTTTCGGCCTGAGCAAGAGAACTCTCGATCTTGCTTAAACCGGCTTGGGCTTCAGCCACCCCGGCTGCTCCCGCTCCCCCATCGTAAAGCTGCCATTGGGCGCTCAGGGTTAACCGCCAAGATCCGTCAAGACTAAACTTATCTCCTTGGCTATCATACTGGCCAATTGCAACCACCATTGGCTTCCGGTAGGCCTCGGCCAGCTGGAGATTTTCCCGCGCCACAGCTCGAGCGATCTCGAGCTGCGCGAGTTCCGGACGATTCTCCAACGCTATTTGGATCGCCTCGGCAAGTGATGGAACCGGTACGTGTACTCCGTTAGCAGATAGCCCGGCCAATACCAGCTCGGCTTCGGTCTCTAAACCCAAAAGATTTTTCAGGCTCTCCTCGGCCAATTTCGCCCCATGCTGCGCTTGCAGAAGGCTTTGCTCAGCCTGGCGGAGCCGCACCCGGGTTTCCAAAAGATCTGATTTGGTGACATAACCGAGCTCATAATTGGTCTCGACAAACTTGAGATGTTCGGCAGTAGTCCGAACGAACTCTTCGCCGAGTTGGACAAAACTACGCGCCTTGAGCAGAGTGATATACCCTTGCACCGCCCGGTAGATCAGGTCGTCAACGGCCTGGTCATACTCGAGCTGGGCAGAGTCTGCTCCGAGACGGGCCAGATTGAGGCCTGAGGCAGCCTTGCCCCCGGTATACAGCGGCCACTGAACGGAGAAAGTAGTGGTATAAATATCTTGGGTTGGCGGCTTGGACATCGAAATTATCGTTGGCTCTTCCAGCCGCGTATAACTACTGCTCACCGAGGCGCTTGGGCGCTTGGCGGCCTCCGCTTTTTCGATCCGGGCGAGCGCCTCCGCCACCCCGGCTCGCACGGTGCCGAGGTTGAGTTCATTTTGCACCGCGAGCTTAATCGCACCGGCTAAATCTAGTTCAATCCGTCCGCTGCCTTCAGCGAATACCGGAAGTGCTGCAGCTATGATCACTACCATGGCAACAGCCACAGACCTGGTTATCCTGTGATAAATAGGCATTATTTCACTCCCCTTAAAACTGCGATTATTTTGAACTGATACCATCGAGAAATACGGTTAGAATCAGGTCTGTCTCGGCCTCGATGTCAATCTCGGCTAAATTCAGGATTTGGGTGCTGCCGATGGCTGAGACCACACCGGAAAGGACTTTGGCCATGTGTTTGTTGTCCAGATCATTCCGAAAGGCTCCGGCTTTGACACCTTGGCTGATCAGCTCGACGTTAAGCCGATCGAATTTATCGTGCCACTCGATCATCTTGTGGTAAAACTCCGGGCTAAGCCCCTCAATCCCGCCTCTGCTCAGGATCTGGCCCAAATGGCTTTGTCGGCTAAAAAAATCTAAATACGCCAGGATAAAGCGGCGTAATTTCTCAATCGGCTCAGTCGGAGACGTAACAACCAGCTCCAAGTTTGCGTACAATTTTGCCAAGCTATTATCGAGCAAACCAAGAAAGAGATCTTCTTTGCTGGTGAAATACCAGTAGACCGTACCCTTGGCCACGCCGGCCTCTTCGGCGATCTTAGTCATCGTGGCCTGATGATAACCGTACTCCCCGAAGGTCTTGGCCGCAGCCTCTAAAATCTTAAGCTTGGTCTCCTCCGGCGGATTATGGCAAAGGTCTCTTTGCGCGGTCACATCTCTCCTCCCCCTTTCGACTGACCGACCGGTCAGTCAAGCACAATTTTACCGAGAGTGCGTAATAATGTCAACACCTGTAATTAATTACTACCATCACAGCAAATGCTATTTTCGTAGGTATTAATTAACTCTCGCAACGCACCCAGGTGAGCTTGATCAGCGCTAAGTATCTGCCTAACTAGTTTTTCAGAAACCGGATCTAAATCGCCCTCTACCACCTTTGCGGCACTCTTGATCCCCAGATCCTCTCCTTCTAGAGCCCTCTTAACAATATCCAAATCTGTTTGACCGGTAATCTCGGCAACTTCCATCATGGCCCAGGCCATTATTCCGGCCAAGCCGGTCGATTCCTGCGGCTTACCGCCCAGCTCTTGAATGCGCCGGGCGATATCTGCTGCATGCTGTTTATGCTCCTGCTGAATCCGTGCTAATTCCTTTTTTATGCTATGGTCTTGGACGTTATGCACAAATTCATCATAGGACCGTATCGCCATGTGTTCCCCTTTAAGAAAGGCATTGAGCGCCTTGATGACCTCGCGTTTTGACGCATCACTCATGATTAACCCTCCTGAATAAGCTGGTCTGTCCCTAGTATCACCAAAGGAGTTTTTTCAGCTCTCCACGAAAGATGAATATGACTTAACAAAATAAGGAATCGGAAAGCGAGTGACGCGAACATGAAACGAAAACAATGGTATCTGGCAGCTCTCATGCTGATCATCATAGCGGTCTTAATTGTGATGCCGGCCGAGAAAACTTTAGGGGCGTGGATCAAATGGGTCTATCTACATGCCTCATTTGACGCTGTAGGGCTCATCGCTTTTTATACGGCCGCGATTTTAGCCGTCGGCTATTTGGTTTCTGCCCGCCAAGTGCTTTACCAATATAGCACCGGACTGTGGAAAGCCGGGACTATTCTCTGGTCCGGCGGCTGGGCGATTGGCACCGTGCTGGGAATTGTCCTCTGGGGAGGCTGGACCACGGCCGAGCCGCGCAATCTACTCGCCCCGGCAATCTTGCTGCTCGGTATCGGAGGCTGGCTGGTCTCGGCCAACCTGTCCACCAAACGCAGTGCCGCAATCGCTCTGATCTGCGGGGCGGTGTTGATCTGGTCGGCGCTCAACTTCACCGGCCGGGTCATTCATCCGCTAAATCCCATTGGCAGCGGAACTGCACTGATGAAGGCATCTTACGCTACTTTAATGGCGGCCATGGCTTTACTGGGATGGGAACTCACCAAATGGCTGGCCGGTACCGGCCGCCGGTAGGAGTTTTATAGCAGTTTTTGCATCAAAACAATATCGATCCAGCGGTCGAATTTGTACCCGACTTCCCGCAATACGCCGGCCTGAACGAAGCCGAAGCCGAGATGTAAATTGAGGCTGGCGGTATTTTCACTGCTGATCCGCGCGATCAAGCTATGAAATCCATGCTGTTGGGCCAAATTAAGCAACTCCTGCAGCAAGGCCTTACCGACACCTTGATTCTGATATTGCGGGGAAACATAGATTGAATGCTCAGCGGTGAAGCGGTACCCGTCCTTCTCCGAATAAGGCGACAAACAGCCCCAGCCGATAACCTCGCCGGAGGCCTTGGCTTCGGCCGCAATAAGCGGGTACCTGCCCCCGTACTTGCTAAACCAGACCAGACGCTCTTCTACCGACACCGGTTCCAGATCAAAAGTTGCCGTACTGCCGATGACGGCTTCGTTATATATTGCCGTGATTGCCGGAACATCGCTTTCCTGTGCCTTACGAATGATCATTTCCTGCAACTCTCTCCACTCCGAATTTTACTCAAAACAAGAGAGATTTTCGTCCATATCGGTTATATTACCTGCAAGAGGTGATAATATGATGCAGTTTTGGTCCGGTGTAGCATTAAATATTTGGCGCTTGCTCCCTTACCTGTTTTGGTTGCTAATTATCGCCGGAATCTTCCTCTTGCTCCGGTCTTACCTTACCGATGCCGCACTAAAAGTCGGCGGCCCGCAATCAGCCCTCGAAATATTGCGGCTGCGCTACGCCAAAGGCGAGCTGTCACAGGAAGAATACTTACGGATGAAGCAGGATCTCGGTGAGGAGGAGAAGCGGTGAAACCTCGTCTCTTTCGCTATCTGGGCATCGCTTTGCTGACCATTGGAATCCTCGGTGTCTTCGTAACTCAACTGAACAACGGAACGGGTTTCTTGGCCGATCCCGGGTACTATCCGGCCAGACCGGGTGGTCCGCCGTGGAGCTCCGATTTTGGCCCTTATGTACCACCGCGAGGCTGGCAAGATCCCGAAGAAATATATCCGGAAAACCCCGACGATAACACCGGTTTTACACCGGTTCCCGGCCCATATTTCCCGGATAACTCGAACAACCAAGAGCCACGGGAGTACTCCTCGAATGGCGAAAGCATCTATTACTCCCTCGTAACCCTGGACGGCGAACCAATTCTGGCCCAAATGCGCAACCCGGGTCGCTTGCTCACAGATCTCAGCTGTGCCGGCTGTCACGGCAACTCCGGCCGGGGCGGCTTTTTACAGCTGCGCAATTGGTCGGTCGTTGTACCGGCCATCGACCATCAGACTCTCCGCTCCGATGTTGGAGGCGGGGACTCGCTGCGCCCGGCGTACACGGACGAATCCCTCAAAGTCGCGATCACCCGCGGAATCGACTCGCGCGGAAAACGCCTAGATTATTCGATGCCTCGTTTTCAGCTACAGGGTAAGGACCTGGACGACTTAATCTCTTTCCTAAAAACCCTCAATGCATATGGATAATCCCCCCTGGCCATACTTTTATTTCATCAAGGAAACCCACCTGCCAAAGCAGTAAATTAGTAAAGGTAAGCCCTCCGGTCGCACCAGCGTTTGTAGCTAGAAGGGAGAAAGATAGATGAAGCTTCGTTCAAGCATTTGGGCTACCATTTTACTTTTGGGGATCTATTTCTTCAGTGGCGGCACCGGCGACACGCTTGCCGGTGGCGGTCTGGCCGATCTCACTCCTACTCGGACCAAAACCGATGGTCTGAAAGGTAAAGTGATCGTCATTGACCCCGGACACGGGGGGTACAACGCGGGAGCGGTCGGCGCCAGCGGCAAGACCTGGGAGAAGACCAATGTCTTATTCATCGCCAAAGACCTGAAAACAATGCTCGAAGCAGCCGGGGCTACCGTAGTCATGACCCGGGAAACCGATATCTCTCCCGAATCGAAAACCCGAAACCAACTGGAAACCAGGGTCGATATCGCCAATCAGGCGAAAGCAGACCTCTTTGTCAGCATCCATAATGACGCCAACAAGGACCGGACCATCGTCGGAACTACTACTTATTATTACGGTTCCGCCCAAAGCCGCCGGTTGGCTGAAAGCGTCCAAAAATCCTTGGTCGCAGCTCTCGGCTCACGCGACCACGGGGTCAAATCATCCCCCTATTATGTCCTCCGCCATACCAAGATGCCGGCCATCTTGGTTGAGGTCGGCTTTATCTCGAACTTCTGGGAAGAAAAGCGACTAGCCGATCCGGCGTACCGTTACCGCGCCAGCCAGGGCATTTTTGAAGGGATCAAGCAATACTTCAGCAGTTCGTCCTTTGAGACACCGCGCTAACGAGATGCCACGCTAAAATCCCTGGATAATATGGGCTTCTCCGGTAAACTCGGTCGGGGAGAACTCCTGCTCCCTTAGGCTGAACAATTCCTGTAAGAACCGTAAATAACTACAGAGGAAGATGGCGTTGCCTATCAGGATGATGGGGGTTGCCCCGGCCCATAAACCGCCGAAAAAGAGTGTTGCGCCGATCTTTAACCACAGGTCACCGGGTAAATTACCGGCAAGCGGCGCCAGGCCCAGCAAACGCCGCCGGTAGCGCCGGGGGATAAGGATTAAACCGATGATATAAAGCGGCCAGATAAGCGTTCGGCGAAACAACGGACTCGCCGGAGCCGTCAACAAGCCGACGCAGACCAAGCCAAGCAATAGCATCTCCCAGAATTCGTCTGCCCGGTGCAAGTAACTATCCCCCCACAAGGCCAGGAGCGGAATCACTGCTGCTGCTCTAATCAGGGGGGCTAGCTGCGGCTTGAACCACCAAATGAGTCCCCCTACTACGGCGACGGCGATGAGTTGACGCAGAGCCTGCCGCGCCTGTGCCTTCTTCACCCGGCCGCTATCGGCTAAATACCAACAGTACGCGCTTAGCCAGAGCAACATACTGGCTCCATCCAGTAACACCTGACCGGGCAAGAGCTTGGTGCCGCCGGTTAGGCCATTGGTCGCCAGATAAGCTCCGAGCGCTACTATCCCCGCCAACCCCGTTCGAAAGGCTAAGTCGGCGGAGCGTACCAAGAGCCAACCGAGCAAGGCGCTGATAACGAGGCCTAGCGGCATGAGCAGCCGATCAGCTCCGCAAAATAGCAGCACCAGCATGAAGAGTAGAATCGCAAATAAGACTTGATCAAACCAGGCTGAGCCAACATCGGTACCGAGATAGAAGAGGGCCAAATAAAGAAAACAAACGGTAAAAAAAGAAAGCCATAGCTGAAAGAAGCCTTGCTCTAAGCCCAGTGCTATGGTAATCCCATCCAAAATTAAGCTGCCCAAAAAGTTCACCAGCGCTGCCGTGAAATAGCATGCCGCTAAGTTCGTCGTAGGAGCCTTCATCGGCAAACCACCTACAACAGTTTTACTCCGGCACGCTGGAGATAATGTTAAACTGAAGTGTTATTCTTGCCGGCTTTTTTTGCCCGGTACATCGCCGAGTCGGCGATACTGATCAGCTCCTGGATTGTTTTACTATCCTCGGGAAAGGTCGCCAACCCGATCGAAACGGTGATACCCAGCTCCGCCTTGCCCAAGGCCGCATGAATCCGGTCGGCGATACCGGCGGCCTCCTCTTTCCCAATGCCTGATAAAATGACGCAAAACTCCTCACCACCGTACCGGTAGATGAGGTCGGTTTCCCGCAACTCATTACGCAGAATCTCGGCGAAACTGCGCAAGATGAAATCCCCGGCCTGATGCCCGTGGAGATCATTGTAGAGCTTAAAATCGTCTATATCCAGCATTATAAAGGTGAGGGAAGAGTTCCGGCGCAAACAAAGTTTGACTTCGCGCTCCAAATCTTTAAAGAGTAAGCGGCGGTTGAACAGACCGGTCAGCGGATCACAAATGGCCAGCATGTGGATCCTCTGATACAAGCGGGCATTATCAATCGCAATCGCCGCCGAGAGGGCCAACTGCACCAGAAAATCTTTGGCCGATTGATCAAAGTCTTCATCACTGTCTTTCCCGCAGACCAAAGCCCCCATGACCTGTTCCCGACCGATCAGGGGCACCATAATCACATTTTTGGCCTTTAGCCCTCGCAGGCAATTAGGCGGCTCGCTATCCTCGGAGATAGTTAGCTCAATCATTTCCTTGCTGTTAATCAGTTGGGCCAGAATCGGGTTGTCGCCCAAAGAAACAGGTAAATTATGTGGTGTCTGGGCCTGAGGATTAGCCATCGCTACTTTTTGGATCTGAGTGCCGTCCTCGGATATTAAACAGATAAAGCCATCCTGGGCCAAAGAGTGTTTGACGGCCGTGTTCAAGACTGTTTGCAAGATCTCATTCTGGTCAAGCGAGCAGGCGATTTGTTGGGAGATTTTCAATAACGCGGCCAACTGTTCCGACTTGGTCGAAACCTCCTGATACAAGTTGGCTCGGTTGATGGCCGAAGCAGCCAAGTCCGCAAAGGTTTGCAGCAGCAACAGGTGTTGCTGGCCAAACGGCTGGTCTCCCGGCCGATTAAAGATGCCCAAGACTCCTAAAAGTTGATCACCAAGCTGCAAGGGAATAGCGATCAATGATCCGAGCTGATACTCAGCCAAAAGCTCCAACCGATATGGGCAAGTAGAATAATCTTCGACCAACATCGGCTCGGCGGTGGTCGCCACCCGGCCAAAGACTCCGGTTTGGGCATCAAAGGATTGGCCCTGTAACGCTTGGAGACCCGAAATTGCGGCATAGGTGCCTTTGCCCTTTTGTGCATCCCAAGTGCCGATACAACCCGAAAACCCGTCGACCAGTTTAATCGCGTAGTTCAGGATGATCTGTAAAGTCTCGGCGAGGCCGATGTTGCTCACCAACGCCTTCCCCGCTTCGTGGAAGGCTTGCTCGGCCGCGACGGCATCCTCCAAATTGAGTAAAGTCTTGGTGACATGCATACCGGCTTGGTGTTGAATGCGCGCCAGATAATACCCGAGCCAAGCGGCGATGGCGAAAAACGAAAGGTGCGGCAGGAGAATTCGGAGCATCACCCGGTCTCCTGTCGCAAAAGTCAAGAGTGAATACGCGCTCATTATCCCGACAACACTGATAGCCGAAAAAATGTTGCCGAATGCATAAGATACCAGAGTCACCGCAAACGGCAGATACATCTTAAACGGACTCGTCGCACCACCGGTCACAGAGACCAGACCGAAAACAATGACAATATGGATACAGATGTGAACCTCAAAACGCTGCTCAACGCGTTTTAAGCCGCTGTCATCGGGACTGATACCCATCAAATAGGCACTATGAATTAATCCTAAGATAACAATGATAATCCCTTCAGAGAGATAAACATTGGGCAGTTCTCGGGAAAACCAAAGAAAAATAGCTGCAAGCAGATAAACCGCCAGCCCGCTGATGAGAAAGGCCCGGTGAATAAGGTTGCGCCGGAACTCTGTGACAAACACGGTACTCACCACTCTTGCCATTCAAGTACCATGTTCGCTAAATGGCAACGAAAACCTCTATTGTTTATTGTTGTTTGACGCCAATCGTACTCCGATAGACCGCCACTAAACCAACGATGATTAGACCGATGCCCACCCCCTGAACCTGTAACGGATCGCCCCAGACCAGGATCAGGCCGCAGGCCAATAAAAGCAGCCCGCAAGCCAGAACGATTTTCTCCCGCACAAGGTCAAAGAAGTCGCCGACCTTGTTGAGAATGGTTGGCTCAGAGCTTGCCACCGAGCGGGTCACGGTTAGCTGCTGGCGGAAGAGCTGATACTCATCATCCTCCTTGGTCGGGAATAAGGTAGGCTGCCGGATCCCCGCAAAGAGTAAGCGGAGGTTCTCTGCCGGATCCAACTGCGGTTTGAGTCCTTGACGAGCAAAAAAAGTCTCGGCAAGCAATCTGCCCCGGTTGATCATCTCCGGGATATACTCCGTATCCAAGAGGCCAACATCGTAAATCATCGGATTCAAGATCACCATCGGAACCTGTGACAGCTCCTTATCGCGGATATCGGCTGCCAGTTGATCCATACTCATAATATCAATGCTCTGGGAGAGGATCTCCACAATCCCTTTCTCGACCAGAGCTTCCTGGCGTAAACCGGCATAACCCAAGTCGACTCCGAGCACACGATCAGCGCCGCCCAATTTTACCGCTACCATCAAAGGCAGGTTATCGCGTAGACCGCCATCAACGTAATGGGTGCCGGCCGAGGCAAAAGGCACAAAAATCCCCGGTATCCCGATGGATGAGCGGACCGCATCAGCGAGAGAAATGTCGCTCTGTAAACGAACTTTTTCCAGAGACTCCGTATATCTGGCGGAGAGCTCGTGCCGGGGTTTGCAGAAGACCACCTCGCTCCCGTCGTTGATGTCCACGGCGGTCAGATAGAGTTCGACAACTTCCGCTTTTCGGTCAGGTGGCAGGTTGGTAAAATCGGTAAACTTTTTGACCAAGCGAAACTGCTTGTGTAGGTATTTGCGGATACGCTCGCCTTTAATCAGCCCTTTGACCTTCGAAAGATCCCAGGAGATGAAAGCTTGCCAAAACTGACCTAAGGCTAAATCGATAAACCTGTGTTCCCGACCGATAATCGACCGGTAAAGCGCGGCAATCTCCTGCGGCCTCAGTCCGGAGGCATATAGAGCGGCAACAATTGCCCCGCCCGATGTGCCCACGATACATTGTGGGCGCAGCCCGTATTCTTCTAATACTTGCAGAACGCCAATTTGGGCGGCCGAGCGTAAACCCCCGCCGGATAGAACGACCGCCAACTTCGGCCTTGCGGTACCCTCCACCACTACCACCCTTTGTAAAAGATATGCACGGTCAGTTTTATTATTATCCATTTTATGCCAAATTGGAAGGGTGAACAAAATGCTGTGAGCCCACATGGCTCCGGGGCTCACAGCTATTTGCACAGATCTAGTCTTGATCAGCCTGGTCTTCCTGGTCATCAGGGGGGATTTTGATGACTCGTTTCTCCTCCGACTTCGGTACTTTACCGAAAAAGCCGGAAAGTTCTTTCGATCTAAATTTCTGTAACATGTACTTGATACCGCCGAGTCCCTCAGAATTAATCAAAGCGTAGACGATGAAACCCACTACGACGATCACTAGCAACCATAAGGCCGAACTCCAGCCGCCGCTCTGGTCCCCAGCCTCGGCGGTGTTCTGTGCGACCTGGCGTCCGGTAGGCTGCTGTCGTTGCTCTCTTTGCGTTCCGGCTCCTTCTTGTTGAGGAGCAGGCGCACCGGCCATGGAGGCGAGGACATCACCCATCATCTCGGCGGCTTTATTCGCTCGCTGCAAGCTGTTCGTGTGGGTCCCGAACTCCAATAGAATTGCCCGCGGAGCGAGGTCTTGATTATAGTTGCCCTTGGCCCAAAAAATCTCCTTGACCAACCCCGGATACATCTCATTGGCCTTCGCCTTTAAAGCTTTGGCAAAGTCGAAGTTCACCGAGCGGTTGGCATTTTGTTTGCCGACAACTATGCGCACTTGAGCAATCTGTTCGCCCTTGACGGTTTTGTTGTAGTAATCGGGATCAGGGATCCCATCACGGTGCAAGTCGATTAAAATGGCCGGGCGTTGTCGTAACAGCCTAATTGCTGTCGGACGCGACCGATTGTAGGAGTTGGCATCCCGGGGGCTATGAATCTCCTCAGCCACGACCGCTTCAGCGCCGTTTTTGCGCAAAGACTCGGCCAAGGTCTCGCCAACTCGGTAAATGTCACCCTTTTTCTTCTGGTGTGTTCCGGAATTGGGCACATAGGATTCTTCACTGTGGGTAAAATAAAGGCCGATTTTCGGTTTTTCGGCTTGTACAGGTATACTCATCGTCTCCCGAACAGACTCGTTATCGGTTTCGGCTTCCTGAACCATCACCCACCCCGGCCGGTTCAGATCCACTTTCCCCTCATATTTGGCTGTGGCCCGAAACTGCTCTACAGAGATGATCCGATAACCGGAGTCGTCTTCGGTGATCAGATAATCACCGGCCGAAACCAGAGAGGCAAGTTTGGAAATGACTTTGCCATCTTCATCGGTGATCGTAAAAAAGTCGGTTCCCCCGTGTTGGTCGAAAAAATCCGCGCCGCAAACCGGGAGCACCGCGCCAAAGATCAGTCCGATGCTGATGATGAGGCAGAGTTGGCGCATCATTCCCCCTCCTTTCTTGTCGTCTGATCTTCTGCGTCACTCTGGTTGTCTTGATCTATGACATTGGAAACTCGCAATCCGGGCGGGTACTCCCGATCTTCATCCGGACCGCCGCCCAACCGCTCCCGTGTCTCACCGATCACCTCGGCGAGGAGGACGGCGAGAACACCGGAGATCACCGTCGCATCGAAACCGCCGGCGCCACCGATGCTAACCGTTCCTTGCACCCCTTGGCTGACGGCGGAAAAGTAGTACGCCGCCTCGGTAAACAGCACGCCTAGCGTCGCGGCGATGAAAGCGGACCTTCGTGACCGGCCGGCCAGATAACCGACGAGTCCGCCAACAATACCGATTACGTACAATGGGTCAATCAGGTCGGCCCGGCCGTGACCAAACCCGCGCATCAAATAGCGTAGACCTAAGAGAACAACGCCGGTGACTAAGGTGGCTACAATTGCTCTCGTCCACTCTTTAGTCGTTCCGGCCCGCACCAATAAATAGATGGCCAAGCCGATCGGCAGTAAACCGCCGCCCACATTTAAGGACACCCTTACCGGCTGACTAGCTATGGGAATATCAATGAAGCTGCCGATCGCAATGGCCACGATGAATAGCAGCGCTTGCGAATCCGTCAGCCTCAGGCGGTCAAAGACCCGATCCGCCAAGCCGGCAAAGATGGCAACAGTAAGGCCGACTAGGACAATTAGCCCTACGGACACCGTAAACACCTCCTCTTGGTGCTTATAGTGTCCAGGGACAAATTGGGATATGAGATGCAGATTTTCCCTTGCAAGAGTGAAAAAGTGAGTCTACTCCAGTCAAAGCTTACTGAGTATCTGCACTAAATCGATCTAAACCACAGTCATCGCGGTTGCTACTAATAGATAAATTTGCGAAAATACGAACATGAGGAAGGTCTTGCAAACAACATCAATATGTCTGCTCCTAAGCCTATCCTGGTTGTCAAGGGCGGCCTCTCAGCCGACAGAGATCTCATTTTCTTGTCTAGGTGTGCTGGATTGCTATGATGAGGGCTGGGCAAAAATCGAAACGGATTGTGGATCGGAGTGGTTGCTGCCGATCGGGGAACACAACCTAACCGAAGGAGGGGTCTTTCGGATTAAAATCCTGTTGTCACCGGATGAAAAAGTATATCGAGAGCAGATGGCCAAAGCATCACAGTTACTCTTGGCCCTTCTCGATTAGGCGGTTTAACAAGCTTGTGACTCGTTGCTTGGCTTCGCTGGTAGCCGTTTCATCGCGGGCGATCTCCACAGATAATATATCGCCTTCCCGAATATCCTCCGGCAAGTAGGCCAGCGGCCAAATGAGAACCTCTTTTTCTTGCGGACGAATTAAGAGCTTGGCTTGTCCGGCCTCAAGACTGTCAACCGTAAGATATAAACGCATCGCTTGACCTCCTAGAAGCAAGTGATGAGGGGCTTTATTTTCTCTAAGGTCGCGGGGCCAATACCGTTTACGTCTAACAGCTCATGCACATCGGTAATTAAACCGACCTTGATCCGGTATTCGATTATCCGGCGGGCCAAGGTTTCGCCAATTCCCGGCAAGCTCTGCAGCTCTTCTGCCGAAGCGGTGTTAATGTTGATCAACCGACCGATCGGAGCCGGTGCCGCCCCATCCGCGCCGCCGGTGCTGACCGGAGCCAGACCGCCAATCGAATAGCTTTGGCCGTCGCTGGTGACGACGATGCTGCCGGCCAGATCCGTGCGGAGAATTCTCACCTGAGCCGCACCGAGTCGTTCCAGCACTTGGCTGTGGGGATGCCCATACGGGTTATCCGCTCCACACATGATGACCGCCACTTCCGGTCTGGTAGCACGCAGCAACTCCGCTCCGGTGCTGGACCTGCTCCCGTGGTGGCCGACTTTGAGGATCTGGATTTGCCGCGCAGGCAATTTGGTGAGAAATTTCTGTTCGGATTGAATGCCGGCATCACCGGTGAAAAGAAAGGCTACATTTTTATACCCCAACAATAGCACAATGCTGGACTCATTGATATCGCCATAATCAAGTATGGTGCGGGGACCATCCGGCCACAACACGTGCACGGAAACTTGTGAACCTAAGCGAATAGTATCGCCGGCCCTAGCCAAGGCAAACGGGATGTTTTTGGCATCGATGATTTTCAAGTACTCTTCAAAAGTTTTTGAGGTGTGTACCCGGCCGCTATCATAAACCTGCGCCACCGGAAAAGTCTTAAGCACTTCGGCCATACCGCCAATATGGTCTGAATGCGGGTGGGTGCTAACCAAGACATCAATCTGTCGCACTCCCTGTGCCCGCAGATAATTGGCCACCACCCGCCCGGAGCGTTGATCTCCTGCATCAACCAACATCACCTTGCCGTCAGGGGTCAGCACTAAAATGCTGTCCCCTTGGCCGACATCGATAAAATGAACTTCGAGCAGGCCGTCAGCAGCCGCGGCCAATGCCATGCCGACCCAGCACAGCACGATTAGGCTGCCGACCAGCAGCGTCCACAGCTTAAAACGCTTGGATGCGCGCTTTAAATGAAAATATGTCGACATTCTATCGTCTGCCCCAATTCAATAATACCGATTGAGCACCGCGGCTGGTTACGCCGATCCGTAGCTGAGCCCGGATTAAATAAGCGCACGCCGTCAACTAGTTCATTATATGGAGCATGGCTATGTCCAAAGACCACCAGATCAACCTGTTCGAAACGGGACAGAGCGCGCAGCGGGGTGGGCAGGTTCCGGTTTCCCTGGTGGCCATGGGTCAAACCGAGGCGATAGCCGTTGAGTTCAATAATCGTCGAATGAGGTAATTTGAGTTCCAGCTCAAAGGGGTCACAGTTGCCGCAAACCGCTTTGACCGGTTTAATGGCTTCTAACTCAATCAACACCGACTCATCGACCAAATCACCGGCATGCAGAATTAACTCAACATCAGCAAAAGCCGTAAAAACAATCGGCGGCAAACAAACTGCTCGTAATGGTATATGGGTGTCCGAAATAACGCCGATCTTCACTCTTTTTCACCCGACTAAAATGTATTTTACGTACCGAAAGAGGAAAAACTAAGTGTGATAAGTAATAACACTATGTGCAACCATTTTTTCCCAGATAATTTTCCCTAAGGAGGTGATTGATCATGAAAAGGCTAGCAATCATTCTTACCCTCATCGGTGTGTTCACGATCTGCTTCGGTGGATTGGCTTTGGCCGGCTGTGCCGATTGCCATGCTAACATCGCCGAAGGTCTCGAAGGTCCGCACAAATCTCTGGGCGCAACCACCGATTACGACTCCTGCCTCAGATGCCACAAATCCGGCAACTTAGCCATGGGTCCGGTATTGCACAAAGCCCACCTGGTCAATAACAAAGACTTTGACTGTAAAGCCTGTCACGCTGTCCAGGCTGATGGCTCAATCGTTCTGCTCAAGTAACCAACCCTAGGAGACACTCATTGACTGCCGACAGTCCGCTGTCGGCAGTCGCTCTTTTAGTCGCCGAAAGAAATACCTACCGATCTGGCCGCAAAAACCAAATCGCTATTCGGATCGACGGCTTTCATCTCCCGCACGGCCTCGGCCAAATCCACCGAGGTGACCACCGGGGTATTCAAACAAACCATGCGGTTAAACTTGCCCTCAACAACCAGTTTTACTGCGTGAGCACCAAAGCGCGTGGCGAGAATGCGGTCAAAAGCGGAGGGACTCCCACCCCGCTGGAGGTGGCCTAAAACCAACGACCGGGTTTCAACCGCACATTCTCTCGCAATGTCGTCGGCTACCTTCTTGCCGATGCCGCCTAACTTGATCGGGTCAAAGGTGTCATCAGTATACTCGGCGACCACCATTTCGCCGTCTTTCGGGCGAGCGCCCTCAGCCACCACGACAAGGCTGAACTTTTTCCCTTGCTCGGCCCGACTGAAGATCTTGGCGCAAACCGAAGCCAAGTCATAGGGGATTTCCGGAATCAAGATCACATCTGCACCACCGGCGATGCCGGCATGCAAAGCGATCCAGCCGGCGTACCGTCCCATGACCTCTAAGACCATCACCCGGTGATGTGACTCGGCCGTAGTATGCAGTTTATCCAAAGCATCTGTAGCGGTACTCACCGCCGTATCAAAACCAAAGGTTACATCGGTTGCATTCAAATCATTATCGATGGTTTTAGGGACCCCGATCACCTTGACCCCGCGATCCGCTAATTCTTTGGCTACTTTGAGCGAACCGTCTCCGCCGATTACAATTAGAGCTTCGATGCCATAGCGTTCCAAATTGGCCAAAATTACATCGGTACAATCCCTGGGCTTGATGATACCATGCTCGTCCGGCCAGGGGTACTGAAAAGGGTTGGCCCGATTCGTCGTGCCCAGAATGGTCCCGCCGCGCGGCAAGATGCCAACGACATCCGCCGGCGTCAACGGTCTAATCCAGCCCTGGATGAGACCTTCGAACCCGTCGTTGATCCCCATTACTTCGAGATCATAACGGTTAACGGCCGTCTTCACCACTGCCCGAATCACCGCGTTCAGTCCCGGACAGTCTCCACCGCCGGTTAACACACCAATCCGCTTAACTGCCGACACCGCCCCCACCACCAGTCTTCGCGATAATATGTTCCGCAAAGGCCTGTTGTAGTTCTTCTTCGTCATTTACTTGCAACGATTGTGGCGCGAGATCACTCACCAGATCCAGCAAGGCCCGTAAGCAACTTCCCGCGTCAAGATTGGGCTCCCCCGCCCACCAGCGCCCAATTTTCTCCAGCCAGTCCAACTGGTCTACGTACAGCTGCGTACTGACCTGCACTTTAGCCCGGCGTTTGGGCTTCACCGCGACGGGCTCAGCGGCCGGCGCCGGTTGGGGTTCAGGTTCGGAATCTGCTCCTTGGAGCGAGTAGACTTCCTCAATGCTATGCTCGGCAGGGCCACGCCGATAGGCCTCCCTGGCCAACTGCCACATTTCTCTCGCCAAGCGGGTCGTACTCGGCTTGGCATCCTTCATCTCAATGACCTTGCTAAACCAGATGATAGCTTCCTCATAGCGTTTCAGCCGTCGATTGAGCTCACCGATCAGGTAGATCAGATCCTCTATGGACATGGACAGATCGCGTTCATGCTCATAGGCTTTGAGGTAAGCCTCCAGCGCCTTAGCGAGAAGCTGCTGCTCCTTACTCGCCTCCCCCATCTCCCGGTACAGCCAAGCGGTCTTGAGGTATAGTCCGCCCATCACCGACCGGCTTAGCTGACGGACTTCCGAGCATTTAATAGCCCGCTCAAAACTCTCCACCGCCTGCGGCAGAGTCCGTTTACCGGTCAGGTCAACCGGACCCAACTCGGCCAAAACCGGTTTTAGCGCCTCCCGTTCCTTTTCGCCGACCGCAGAGAAGCTGCTTTTCGGTGCAGCGTAACCGCAGCCCGGACAGACAACGATAACATACCAGTTAGGGTTGCAGTTGCGGTACTGCACCCGAAAATCCGTGTCCCGTTTTTCCACCGAACACAAAGAGTTGCGGACCATCATTTTGGGAAAAGTTGTCTGGCAGATCGGACAAACCTGCTCTTTTTCGTATAGTACCCTCGACATAATGCCACCTCTTTGCTCTCATCGGAAATGGTTCACTTGTGAATCTCTTCCGCAATTGCTCGGAAATTTCCTCCTTCTGCCGCCAGGCATGATTTCCCTGACTTTCTTCTCTTTTGCCCGCCAGGACGATTAATACAGAAGGATACCCTTATTTACTGTGGAAGTTATCAGTGCAACGGATATTATGTGCTGGAAATGAGGCGAGTTAATGATTGCACGACAAATCTCGGTTTTTTTGGAAAACCGTCCTGGACGACTCTCCGATGTACTCGAAGAGCTGGCCGCGGTGGGGATCAATCTCCGTGCGATCGCGGTAGCCGATACCACCGACTTCGGCATCATGCGCTTAATGGTTGATCGGCCGGACGAGGCAGAGGCTAGACTCAAAGCAGCCGGGTTTACCTGCACAATTAATGATGTTATCTCTGTCGAGATCCCGGATACCCCCGGCGCCCTGGCTAAAGTGACCCGCACCCTGGCCAATGAGGGGATTAACGTCAACTACCTGTATCCCTTCTCGCGGAGTGCTCTCTTACTGTTAAAAACAGATGATAATCGGCGAGCGGTAGAGGTCCTTAGCCGAGCGGGATTCTCCATCGTTGATGAAGACCATCTCTATCGGCCCGAAGAGGAGGACCTTACAAAGTGATTTGGGATAAGAATGAACAATTAAGCAGGGATGAGTACCGTGCCATTCAAGAAGCCGGTCTACGGCGAACCGTTCAGTACGCCTACGACCGTGTTCCCTTTTATCGGCGGAAAATGCGCGAAATCGGGATTGAGCCCGGCGATATCCGGCATTTGGAGGATCTACGGCACCTGCCGCTGACAACCAAAGATGATCTGCGCCACAACTATCCTTTTGGACTCTTTGCCACGGATCTCGAAGAGGTCGTCCGTTTGCACGCTTCCTCCGGCACCACCGGCAAACCGATTGTTGTCGGCTACACCGCCCGCGACCTGGAGATCTGGACCGACCTGGTCGCACGCATGGTCACCCTGGCCGGTGTGACCCGCAAGGATGTGGCGCAAATTTGCTTCGGGTACGGTTTATTTACCGGCGGTTTCGGTCTGCATTACGGCCTGGAACGGGCCGGGGCGACCGTTATCCCCTCCTCTTCCGGTAATACCGAAAAACAACTGATGTTAATGGAGGACTTCGGCACCACCGTCCTCGTCAGCACCCCTTCCTACGCCCTGTACATGGCGGAAGTCGCTCAGCAGATGGGTATCGATCCGGCCAAAGACCTCAATGTCAAGCTCGGCCTGTTCGGTGGGGAACCATGGTCGGAGAGTATGCGGAAGGAAATCGAGGCCAGGTGGGGGATGACGGCTACCGATAATTACGGCCTGAGCGAAATTGGCGGGCCCGGTTTTGCCGGAGAGTGCTTCTGCCGCTGCGGAATGCACATCGCCGAGGACCATTTCATCGCCGAAATTCTTGATCGCGATAATTTCCAACCGCTGGGGCCAGGCGAGTATGGCGAGCTGGTTATCACCACTTTGACCAAAGAAGCGCTGCCGATCATTAGGTACCGCACCAAAGATATCACCAGACTGTTTACCGAGCCGTGCGCCTGTGGGCGGACCACCATGAGAATGGAAAAAGTCACTGGCCGAACCGACGATATGCTCATTATCCGCGGGGTTAACGTCTTCCCGTCACAGATTGAATCGGTTCTGATGGAAGTCAAAGGGGTTTCCCCCTTCTATCAACTGGTAGTTGACCGTCAAGGGTATCTGGATACTCTGGAAGTTCATGTGGAGCTGCTCCCAGATTACTTCACCGACAATTACGCTGATCTGAAGGCTTTAGAACAACAGATCGAGAAGAAGCTTTATGCGGTCTTATCGGTGACTGCCAGAGTAAAACTGTTGGAGTATAATTCAATCGAACGTACGACCGGCAAAGCCAAAAGAGTCATCGACAAACGGCCGAAGCTTATTTAACCGAAGAAATATAGGAGGTTGCATTCGTGAAAGTACTTCTCTCCGGCAATGAGGCAATCAGTCGTGGCGCCTACGAAGCCAACGTTTCGGTTGCCACTGCCTACCCCGGAACTCCTAGTACCGAGATTCTCGAGACGATAAGACAATACCCGGAAATCAAAGCTCAGTGGGCCCCCAATGAAAAGGTGGCCCTCGAAGTCGCCATCGGCGCTTCGCTCGGCGGTGCCCGTAGTTTGGTCGCCATGAAACATGTGGGTCTTAATGTGGCCGCCGATCCCTTTCTGACTTTGAGCTATACCGGCGTAGGCGGCGGCTTGGTGTTGGTTTCAGCCGACGACCCGGGTATGCACAGCTCACAAAATGAGCAGGACAACCGCCACTATGCTCGTTTAGCCAAGGTTCCACTGCTGGAACCGGCGAACAGTCAAGAAGCCAAAGACTTTGTCGGCATCGCTTTGCAAATCAGCGAGCAATTTGACACCCCGGTAATGCTGAGAACGACCACTCGTATCTCGCACTCCAAAAGCCTGGTCGAGCTGGGAGAGCGTCGCTGGTCGGCCCAAGTGCCGTTTGAGAAAGACCCGGCCAAGTGGGTGATGGTTCCGGCGCATGCCAAATTCCGCCATCTATTTGTCGAAGCTCGCCTGGAAGACTTGGCCGAATGGATCTGGAGAAGCGGGTTAAACACCTACGAGTTTAATGACCGCTCGATCGGCATCATCACCTCAGGCGTGGCCTATCAGTATGTCAAAGAAGCGCTCCCGGAAGCTTCCATCTTAAAACTGGGGATTGCTTATCCGCTCTGTCCGAAACAGATCCGGATCTTCGCCAATGAAGTTGAAAAGCTGTATGTGGTCGAAGAATTAGACCCATTTTTGGAAGAGCAAATCCGGATGCTCGGCATTGAGGTCATCGGCAAAGAGATCATCCCGAAAACCGGCGAACTCAGCACCGAAATCGTCCGGAAAGCCTTTTATCCGGAGGATTATGAACTATTTACCGACCGTCCTAAGCCATTGCCCAAACGTCCGCCGGTTCTGTGCGCCGGATGTCCACATCGTGCCAGCATCTATGGGCTAAAGCGCTTAGGTATCCGGGTCACCGGGGACATCGGCTGCTATACGCTGGGAGCTCTGCCGCCCTTGTCCGGAATTGACTCCTGCGTCTGCATGGGAGCGAGTATTGGCATGGCCGAAGGTCTGACGCTGGCCGACCCCAAATATGCCGGCAACACCGTCGCGGTCATCGGCGATTCGACCTTTTTGCACACCGGCATCCAGGGGTTACTGGACGCTGTTTATAACAAAGCGCGGATCACGGTAGTCATCTTAGACAACCGGACCACTGCGATGACCGGACACCAAGACCATCCCGGCACCGGTGTGACTTTAAGTGGTGAGCGCACCAAAGCGGTCAACCTGAGCAAGCTGGTCGAAGCCCTCGGAGTGGAGTTCGTCGCCGTCGTTGATCCGCTCAATCAAGAAAAGTTCAAAGCTACGGTTGAGGAGGCGCTCGCTTTTGACGGCCCGGCCGTCGTCATCTCGCGCCACCCGTGTATCCTCAAGGTGCGTAAAAAGCAAGATCCCTATTACATCGACCCTGCGCAGTGTACCGGATGCCACGCTTGTATCCAGATCGGTTGTCCGGCCATCTCGGTCGCCGGGTGCCATAATGCAATCAACCAGGCCTCGTGTATCGGTTGTGGTCTCTGCGTCCAGATCTGCCCGGAAGGCGCAATTAAGAAAGTAGGTGAAGCCAGTGCCTAAGGTAACAAATATCGCACTAGTTGGCGTCGGCGGCCAAGGGATTATCCTCGCCGGAAAGGTCCTCGCCCAAGCTGCCGTCAACGCCGGCTTTGATGTTAAACTAGCCGAAATTCATGGCATGGCCCAACGCGGCGGCAGCGTCATCACCCAGGTTCGTTTTGGGGAGCAAGTCTTTGCTCCAACCTTCGGCAACGGCACCGCCGATTACCTGGTTGCCTTTGAACGTTTGGAAGCGCTCCGGCACCTCCCTTTACTAGCGGAGCAAGGAGTCCTGCTGCTTAGTGACACGCTGCTGCAGCCGATAACGACTGCGACCGGCATGGCGGCCTACCCGAGAAACATCATCGAACAGCTAAAAGAAAAGTGTCCGCGTTTTGCCAGCTTCAGCGCTGAGTATGCCGCAGAAAAACTGGGCAACCCCAAAGTCGCCAACATTCTGATGCTGGGCATCCTTTCGACCTATCTCAGCGACATTCCTGAAACGGCGTGGCAAGAAGCTCTGGACCAACTAATTCCGGAGAAATACCTGGCGATAAACAAAGAAGCTTTTGCAACCGGAGTAGGTCTGGCCGCTCAGCAAAATGAAGTTGCTGGATAAGTTCACTGGTTCCGGCCGGCGGGAATACTGCCGGCCTTATAACTTTATCAGTTCAAAAAAGCCGGGAAAAATCGCTTTAAACAGATTGGTAATTGCCGTACCCTGCGGCGGCCAGGCCTTGTTCAGGAAGATGAGCAGGTTCATGACCAAACCAATCACCCACAAAAGGCCAAAGCTCACCAGCTCCCGCCAGAATTTGCGTTCAAGCAAACCCGGGATTTCAAACAAAACGATTAACCCAAAAATCAGCGCCAGCACAAACACCACCATACTACTTGCTCTCCTTGGGCAACTTGCGGATCAGCGCAACGATTAAGGTCAATAGCGGTATCCCCAATTGGTAAATCGGGTGCCACAAGAGCGAGGTTTTCGTGGCAAACTCCGCATATTCGGCGAAACTATTGAAGTTATTCATAAAGAGGGCGACCATAATCGCGCCCATCGGCCAGACCAGCGGCAAATACGAACGCAGCCGCAGGATTTGTGCCAACCCTAGACAGGCACAATAGTAGAGGACTGCCAGCTTAATGAAGCCGGTCATCAAGAATTCGAAGACAACTAAGAGTTCCAAACGGGCAAAGGTTTCGCCATAATTGATCCGGCGCGCCGCAATAAACGAAGGAAAGAAATACATACCCGCTTCGGGGCCCAAAACAGCGGTATTGCGCGCAGCGATCAATGCTAAGAATAAGCCGACAAAGACGATCCCCTTTAAGACCGCTCGCCGCCCCTCATTCTGATCATTTAGGAAAGGAATGACCATTAACAGAACAACCGTCTCGGCCAAGGGAAAAACGGTCGTATCATGAGCGGCCAAGAACAAATGCAGCGGCTCGGTCTCCAACATCGGCAGCAAGTTTTCCAGTTGAAACTCCTTGACCAGGAGGAGGGTGACCCCAATGATGGTGACTACCACCGGCGGCACCAAGATCTGGCTGCAGCGAGAGATGACTTCGATACCATTACGTACAGCGGAAGCACAAACGCAGACCAAGGCAGCCCCCAAGACCCAACGCGGGGTCTCGGGCATCACCAGATTAATCAACCTCGTATAATCCCAGAGCACTAAAGACCCGATAAAGAGGAAGTACCAGATGTAGAGCGCAGCTACGACCATGCCTAAGAACTTGCCATAAACCGAGGTTCCGATCTCCACCAAAGTTTGCCCTTTAAACCGGCGAGCTAGAGTCAGAAAGATTGAGGCAAAAAGCACAGCCTCGATAATTGCCAGCAGAATCGCCAGCCAAGCATCTTGCTTGGCCAGCTGGGCACGGGTCACAATCAGGGCACTGCCAAAGGCAAAACCAATCGTTAAAGTGGTTAACTGGGCGCCGGAAATTCGACCTTGTTCCAACTTCATTTCGATCACACCCTTTATAGGGGCCGGACCGGGTTAGTGGTCAACCCGCTCAACCTGACCTCAGACTTAACCTCGATTTGGACATCTATGTTGGGAAAAACCTCATCCCATCTTGGCTCGAGCTTCTTCCACTCGCGGGGAAACTTGCGGTAGACGACCTCATTAAATTTTAAAAAATCGGCTTTCCATTCTTTAGCCTGTTCCACCGCTTGCATAATCTCGCTGCGGACCACAGCGGCCTGCCGGCGCCGCAAGGAAGCCATAAACAGCGGCGTGGTCAAATCGGTAAAACCGGTCGTACCACCGAGGTTGCTGGTAATCACCACTTCGATCTTGATCGAAATCTGGTCATCTTTGACCTGAGGGGTGACCTTAGTCCTAGAATCGATGATCTCCAGACTCGCCTTCCCACCACCCGGGGCATCCACCACGATGATCCCGCCTTTGACCCGGTTTGTCACGAACAGCATTCCACGAGTCTGGGCCTTATCCAAAGTGCCCACCATCTTGCCCTCTTTAAACACGGCCGAACCCACATAACGCGGCTTTTTTTGGCCTTTTTCCTCATAGACCTCCGCATACGTTGCGTGGGCCGCAGTCGTTTTATTCGTCAGCATCTGGATAAACTCCGAAAATTTCCGCACGCACACTTGCCCGGTAGCCTGACAGGTAATTACCAGCTCGGCCAAGCCAAGGGCCGGAACCTGCTCCATATTCGGCTTGACCTCGAGCAGATCTTTGGCTTTGCCGGCGGCGATCAAAACATTCATATCATCGCGCGGTTCCACATCGCGGGCAAAAAAATCAAGAAATGGTCTAATATCCTGCTGCTCAGCCAGTTCCTGACTGATAATCATGACTTTAGCGTGCGAAAAATAGAGTCGCCGATCAAACTCCGTCGTCGCAAAGCGCACCGATTCAAAGGGGGTGTAACCGGGAGCCCCTACGTTGATATAGGCACCCTCACCCGCATTGGTGAATTCTCCGGGCTTGATCACCTGTGAGGTGATTATCACCTTCCCCGGCTCATCAGCCAAGTCTATGGCGACTCCGGCGACAATAGCCAAGTCGCTGAGTTCACGATAATCCCAGCACCCGGTTAACAGTATGGAAAGCAGGAGGATGACGATTAACTGCAACATCAGCCGCGACTTACTCATGATGCACCTCCGCCTTCGTGCTCGGGCGGGGTCGGCATCTGCCCTGATCCTTGCCGCTGGGGCTCACGCCAGCCGATTAAGCGCGGTCGATAGCGCATCGCCCACAAGGGCGCTCGCACCAGAACATCTTTGAGATCCCCGCGACTCGTCGGAGCAAGGGGACTAAGAAACGGGGTCCCAAAGGAACGCAACGAAGCCAGATGAACCAACAGACCGAGCAACGCCAGCATCAGCCCATAAGCGCCTAAGAGGCCCGCTGCTAAGGTAAAAATCAAGCGCAAAAAGACCGTCGAGTCTGTCTGTGGAGGGATGACAAAGGAAGCGATCGCGGTCAGGGCGACAATGATCACCATCAACGGGGCAATTAATCTGGCCGAAACGGCAGCTTCCCCGATCACCAGAGCTCCGACGATACTCACCGCTTGCCCGACCGGGCGCGGCATCCGCACCCCGGCCTCCCGGAGTATTTCAAAGACCACACCCATAAGCAGAGCCTCAACGATTACCGGAAAAGGCACCTCTTCCCGCGCTGCCGCCATCGCCAGCAGCAACGGGGTCGGAATGATCTCTTGATGATGCGTCGTCAAAGCAACGTAAAGCGCCGGCAGCAGGGCACTGATAAAGAAACAGAGATAGCGCAGCCAGCGAATGGCCGTGCTGTAATAAGGGCGCGAATAGTAGTCCTCCGGGCTCTGGAAGCTTTCGACAAATAAGTATGGTACGGTGAGCACCATCGGGGTATTGTCGACGAAGATAGCCACCCGACCTTCGAGCAGCTTGGCTTTGATAACGTCAGGGCGCTCACTATTACCGATTGTCGAGAAGATGGAAAATGGGGCATCTTCGATGAACTCTTCGAGGAAACCCGATTCGATAATCGTGTCGGTCTTGATGCTTTGTAATCGGCGTCTGACCTCTTCAACCAGCTTTGGATTAGCGATACTCTGGAGGTAAACGATGTTCACCTCGGTCTTGTCGCTTTCCCCGAGGAAGA
>JAAYHC010000011.1 GCA_012735535.1 Bacillota bacterium | reverse complement strand
GTATCGTGGCAGGTATTGCAGGAATCGTGGCTGATCCATACTTCACCCTCACCGCTATGGCCGTGAACCATACCGGCATGGCAACCCATACAATCGATCTCGAGATCAGCATGGAAAGCATGTGCGAACCGAACCTCGTCATTCTCGTTGATCTGGCGATAATTCGGATGGCACTCGATACAACGCTCGATGACCGGCTCACCCTGAATCGGCAGAGCATAGTTGCCGGTGACCTGCTTGACAACCTCGGCCATACCTACCATCTTAGTCTTAATGAAACCGGAGAAGCCCGGCCAGGAATGGCAGCTATGGCAAGCAACATGGGCATGACTAGACTCTTCCCAAGTGGCATAATACTGCTCCATGGTATGGCAGATCTTACCACAGGAGTAGTTGGTTTCAAAAAACATCATCATCCCCACACTGAGGGCGATGAACACGAGGACCACTATAATTAAAATCATCTTTGTTTTTTTGGTCATGGATGACTCCTCCTCACAAATGAAACAGTATAATTCCAAAGGATCCGACCGATCTTACTCTGAAGCACCACCTGCCATTTCATTCAAAAAGAGCTCTAGCAGCACGTAGACCGGAATTTTTCCGTAGTATTACACCTTTTTATTCCACAGTTTGGAGAGAATTCCTCCCTCCGAAACGTAAACTCTTGCTCAATTAACGTCGTTAACCCCAATATTTCCTGGACAAGAAAAAAATGCCTCCCTAAATTTAGGGAGACATTTGGTCAGCTTGGACTAATTGTTGACATGACAGGCCACGCAAAGCTCGCCATTGTCGGCCGGCATCCGCAAATACTTGTAGTATGCGGTGCGATGCGGGTTGTGGCAAGACGCACAGGTGATCCTGCCCTGAGGATCCAGCGGGAAATCCGACGGAATCACGACCCGCGAACTAGGCACGACATCGATCGGATGAGTGCTGCCGTCTTTTTCAAAGAAGGTTGCGCCCAAGGGGGTAATTGTTCCATCATGACAGCTATAACAGAGCGCCGAACCCGCCGACAATTGTACGCCGGATTCGGTTTCCATGCTCGGCGCATACGGCCACAACATCTCCCCTTGCGCGTCATGCGGGACGTGACAGCTGCTACAGCCGGCCGGGTGTCCGGATGGGCTTCGGTCCGCAGCCAACACCGAACCGCCCGCCAAGAACACTGTTAAACTCAGGGCTACGGTGATCAGCAGTCTTCTTTTCATTTTCACCACTCCTCTCTCAAAAGTATTAGTCCAATGCGAAGAGGTCAAAGACCACTATCCGGTCATTGCCCCTATCAGCGACGAACAAAGTGTCGTTGGCATCGATCCAGATGCCGAAGGGTTGTGCAAATAACGGAGTTTCGGCATGGCCGCCGATCCGTCCGAGATACTCGCCGTCCCAATCCATGATTTGGATGAGGTTGAGCATACTGTCGGTGACGTATAAATAGCCGTTGGAGTCAAAAGCGATCGTTTTCGGGCGGGCAAAGGTCCCCACCGTATCGCCGGCTTTACCGAACCGATAGTCGAACTCACCCTCGGGCGAAAAGATCTCCATGCGGAAATTAAGGGCATTAACCACATAGACATACCCGTCTTGGTCAAAACCGATCCCCACCGGGTAGTTGAGCTGCCCGTCTCCGGTGCCAAACTCACCAAAAGCGAACTGGAACTCACCGTCAAGGTTAAAGACGTGCACGCGGTGAGAGTCAATATCCACAGCATAGACCAGATCATCCGGACTAATCGCCAGCGCAATCACCCGTTTGAGCTGACCCGGACCCGGCTCGCCACGCCGTGGCGGCGCCTGGCCGAACTCATACAGATAATTGCCCTCCGAATCGAAGACCTGGATCCGACTGTTGCCGGTGTCGGCCACAAAAATCCGGTCCTGCCGATCAATCGTCAGGGCGGAGGCTTCGCGAAACTCCCCGGAACGTCGGCCGGTTTTTCCGAATGCTTTGATGAACTCCCCGCTCGGGCTGAAGATCAAGACCCGATCCTTGCTGTCCAAGACATAAATCCGTCCATCGCTGGCGGTTGCGACCGCCCACGGCCGTGTGATCTTGCCCAGACCCTCCGGCAGCTCATGCAAGACCATCACCATTGTGGCGCCAATATAGCCGTCAGGATCATATATAACCTCGTCATCGGCTCGGACCGTTGCCGCGGCAAATAATAGGATGATGAGCGAGATGACCACGGATTGTCGCCATAAAGTTACAGCCAAGGATATTACCCCCTTTCAAGGATGATTTTTCCAGGATGAGCTTAAAAAAAATTACTCAGCCGCGTCGGCCTGATCGTCTTCGACCCGGTCGACAATCTTGAGAAAAGTATCTACGACTTCCGGATCAAACTGGGTGCCTTTGCCCTTAATCAACTCGGTAACCGCCACCTCCTTGGAAAGCGCCGCTCGGTAAGGACGGTTGGAGCGCATGGCGTCAAAGCTGTCCGCTACCGCCAAAATCCGCGCGAGAAGAGGTATCTCGCTGCCGCCAAGCCCATCGGGGTATCCGAGCCCGTCAAACCGCTCGTGATGGCTCCGGATGATCGGCAAAAGCCCTTCGAGACCGCGGATAGGCTCGATGATGCTGAGGCCGAACATAGGATGCTGCTGCAACAAATCCCACTCTTGCGCTGTCAAATTTTCCCTTTTGTTTAATACTTCGCGACCGATTTCGATTTTTCCTACATCATGTAAAAAAGCTGCATATTTTAAGCGCTGCAATTCCTCCTCGGCGAGGCCCATTTCTTTACCGATCGCCACAGCATACTTGGCAACGCGCTCCGAATGGCCGTACGTATACCGGTCCCGGGCATTGACAACCATCAACAAGGTTTGCAGAGTATCAATCATACTCTCCGAATCCGAGAGGTTTTCGCGCAGTTCCTCGACGATACTCGAATAAACCCTGATTTGGTTGCCGCGCGTCAACTTGGCTTTGCGCAGGGCGTCCTCGGCGTAGTTAATCAAGTCTTGGCAAGTCTCGGCATTATCCGGATAAACCGCAATCCCGATCGAGACGGTCAAGCTCTTGGACGGCAACTCGCTTTCGCCGTAAAAAGAGTGTTCGGCGACCGCCCTGCTGAGCCGGGCGGCCACGATCTTGGCCACATCAACATCGGTGTCCATGAGGGCAAGGATAAAGTCGTCGCCGATAAAGCGGGCACACAGGTCGTAATCTCGTAAATTCTGCCTGATGATATCGACGAGTTGAAGCAAGACTTGATCCCCGCGTTGGTGCCCGAAGAGCTCATTGTAGGCCTGAAAATTATCAATGTCGACAATCAGAACCGCCAGCGAAGTCTGATAACGTTTGGCTCTTTCGATTTCTTCATTCAGTAAACGGCGGAAATAGGGAAAGTTGTAACACCCCGTGACCGGGTCACGGTTGCTGAGCTCGATTAAGGTTTCATTGGAAGCCTTCAGTCCGGCGGCAAAAGACTCGAGGGCCTCTTTGGAACGAGTTAAAGCGGTGGTCTGCAGCCGGAGCTTTCGGCCAATGATGACCGCCCGCAGGGCAAAAACCGCAAACAAACAGGTAACCATACCGAAGCGGGAGAAGCTGATTGCGAGCAAGGTGCCGTAGGTGAGGTAAAGTGAAGCGAAGTAAGTGGCTAAAAAAACGAGGCCATAAAAAAGCACCTCGACCACCCGGCCGTTTTCGGAGATCATCATTATTAAGTACGCGTAGGCCAGGATGAAGGGGCTGTTGAATCCACCGGTATGGGCAACCAACACCGCTGTCGTGAGGCTATCAGCCAAATAACCGACAAAGTCTGTTAGTTTTTCCGCCCGAGTATTCTCCCGGAGATCGACGACAAAATGTAGCGCGGTCAGCACAGAGTTAAGCAAGAACAGCCCGAGGAAAGCATTGAGAATATGCACATTGGGCCCAACTTGGCTGAAAATAAAGAAGGTTAAATAAAGCGCGAGAAAGAAGACCCATCTGCTCGCAATAACCCGCGGAAACAATTCACTTTGGATCGGCTTGATCTCTTCCCTCCTGATTGGCTGCATGACGACACTCCGCGTTCAACAGTGATCAATACCGGCGATGTAAAGCGTATTGGGCAATCCGGATCAAGTCTTTTTTTGCTGGTGACGGAGGTATAACATCTAAACAGGAGATGGCTTGCTCAACATACCGCTGGGCCACTGAATAAGCGTAGTCAAGCGACTGCTCTTTATTCAGCAACTCCAAAATAACCTCGACATCTTGTTCGGTGATCTCGTCCGCCTCGATAATCGCTCTGATCTGCGGACCGGAAGCGGTCTGTAAGGCATGGATCACCGGCAAAGTAACATTGCCTTCGCGCAAATCACTGCAAACCGGTTTGCCAACCGTGCTTTCATCCCCCACAAAGTCCAGTAAGTCATCGGCCACTTGGAAAGCGAGGCCAACATTGAGCCCGAAGTTGGCGAGGGCCTGGATCTCCTCCTCCGAAGCCCCGCCGACCACGGCACCGGCTTCGGCGCAGAAAGCGAGAAACAGCGCCGTCTTCCGTTTGATCCGCTCGATATAATCCTCAACGGTCACGTCGGCATTGTAATAATTCAAGACCTGCAAAATCTCGCCATCGCACATCTGCGAAAACATGTACGTCATCGACTTGAGCAGGCGAAAACTTTTCTGGTCGATCAAGAGATCAAGGGCCCGGGTAAAGATGCTGTCTCCGGCCAGCACGGCAATTTTATTTCCCCAGGTGCTGTTGAGGGTGGCCATCCCCCGGCGCAGACTGGACCGATCAACAACATCGTCATGGATCAAGCTGGCGTTATGGACCATCTCCGCACAGGCGCCCACCTTGATCGCTTGCGAGAGATCATCGGTAAAACACTCGGCAGACAGCAGCACCAAGAGCGGCCGCAGCCGTTTCCCCGATTGGCGTTGCAGCGGGCGATAAACCTTGGCCAGCAGTAGATCTTCATCCTCGAGCAACTTGGCCAACTGGGCCTCCACTTGCTCCATAACATGCGCCAAGCGCGTGCGAACCTCGCGGATCGAGCCGGCCTCAGCGCTAAACTTCTGGGCAAATTCAATCATCAAAAACCACCCAATTTCTCATGATTAACGACGAGCGTCACAAAAATCACTTTTAATGATTTCGCATCTCAGGCGCTAATACCTCCCAATACCTAAATTAGCCTCCGGCAGAGCTGCGGCGCCAAAGAGTGCGGAATCACCGCCCAGAGCAGCCAACGTAAAGTGTGGCCGCCGGACCCGGAAATTTAAACAAAATCTTTCCGCCTCGGCCAACACTAAATCCAGGTACCTCCGGCCCAAGCCCAAAGCCACTCCACCGCCAAAAACCAGACGGTCAGGATCAAAACTCTGCACGATGATCGCCACCGCTTGCCCGCTGTACCGCGCTGCCCGGGCAATGATCTCATCCGCCCACGGGGCTTGGTCCGACCAGGCCCGGCCGATATCGCGCGCGGAGACCTCCCGTCCGGTCACTTGTCGCCCGAGGCGGGCTAAGGCGGTCCCGCTGGCATAAGCCTCCCAACAGCCTTTGAGGCCACAACCGCACTCCTCGCCCCCGGGCACCAAGGTTAGATGTCCGAACTCGGCGGCATTGCCGCTTGAGCCCGCCCATAAACGACCGTCTACAACCACTCCGCCACCGATACCGGTGCTCATAGTAACATAAACCAGACACCGACTGCCGCGACCGGCTCCGAATAAATACTCACCCAAAGCGGCGGCGTTGGCATCATTTTGCAGCAAGATTTTGGTTTCCAAGGTTTGTTCCAGCCTGTCCACCAGCGGGACATCCCCCCAATGCAAGTTGGGGGAGTCATACATGATCCCCCTGGCCAAATCCAAGGGTCCCGGGCTGGCAACTCCCACCGCCGCCGGTGGCCGGTCAGCTCCGCTCTCGGCGAGAGCCTCCTGATAAGCCGTCTTGCAGCGCGTCAAAAAATCTTCCAGACCTCGGGCGGGTTCGGTCGCAAAAACCCGCTTGACGATGACCTCACCAGCCGGAGAGATCCCGACTATCGCCGTCTTGGTTCCACCAATATCGATGCCGAAACGCACCGCGTTCATTTGGCCAATTCCCGCTTGAGTTTCTCGATAATCTCCACCGGGGTCGGATCGGCCTCAAACAGCATCGCTAGGTACAAACTCACGTAATCGCCCAGATAGATGAGTGAAAAAATTCTTTCTAACGGCGCAGTACCCCGGCTGTGCACCTCGATAATCGCCCCGACATCCTCTTCGATCAATTTCCGGGTGGCGTTGATGCGCTTTTGCATCTGCGGGCTTTCCCCCGTATCGCGCAGGATTACCACCCCGATCTTCTTCGCCAACCCCGGCTGGGCGGTCCAGCTGTTAATCTCGTTGTGGTCAAGCTCAGGCAGAGTGTTGTTGAAAATAACCGACTTGGCATTCTCGTTGACCTGCGTTTTCCAGCGATAAGCCACCGGTCCCAGCAAGGGCTCCGAACCATAAACGAGCGGAATCAGCCCCTCGAGCGCCAAGGCAACTACCTTGGCCCCGTTTTCTCCGGCCGGAACCTCAGGCTTAAACTCCTCACGTAGCTCCGTTAAGAGCTTGGCGACCGCCTCAATATCGGCTTGCGAAACTTTCATTAGTCCTAAACTCGAGAAAATCTTGAGAAGCGGAAACATCGAATAACCCAGAGCCGCCCGGGGCTGCAGACCGCTCGGGATCTTAATGTACGGGATCTGCCATGCGCCCGCTAACTCGGCTAGTTTGCCGCCCGACGAGATCGCAATCAACTGCGCGCCAACCTCTTTGGCCTGGGTAAATGCGCTCAGGGTCTCCTCGGTATTGCCGGAATAACTCGAAGCTATGACCAGCGATCCGGGACCGACATACGCCGGCAGCGTATAATCGCGGACCACGTTTACCGGAACGGGTACTTCGGCCTGTCCCAAAACGCGGACAAGGTCCCCGCCGATCGCCGACCCACCCATGCCGACAATCACCACATTATCCGGGCTTGCAACGGCGCTCAAATCCGGCAGCGCAACCTCCCAGCCCGCGATGATCTGCTCCGGCAGCAGGTAAATCGCTTCGGCCATCGGGTCTTTGGACAATTTCTCCACAATCTGCTGACTATCTAAATCAACCACGCCTGTTCCTCCTTGATCGTGATAATGCCTTGGTAAAATATGCAAATTACTACTATACTATTTATCTTCTCCTAATAGGTTTCCTCTTCAAAACGGATCAAAACCGCCCAACGCAAAAAGGGTCCCGTCTCCGGGACCCTTTGGTCTGTTATTCGGTTGTAGCGGCAGGTGCTTAGAACTTGACGGATACTCCTGCGGTTCCGTAGATCTCAGCTTCCTGGCCGGCAGCCTTCTCATAATGGACACCGAAGTCGATGCCATTAGGAGCGCTGTACTTAGCAGCAGCGTTGTACTCGCTGATCGCGTTGTCGGCGATGGTCAAGCCGCCTTCGAGAGTAACATTCTCCAGCTGCGGGATCATGTTCAGCGTGGTGCTGGCGCTGATCTCATGGATCAGCTCTTTGGTCTCGAGCTTGTAGGTACCCTCGTACTCGCCGTTGACAGCCAGTTTGCCGATCATGAACGGACGGCGGGCTTCGAACTTAGCCTCTTGCTTCGGATCGTCGTAGGAGGCCTTCAAGTCGGTACCGAACTGGGTAGTTTCAACAGCTACGTCGAAACCGGTACGTAGATCGTGAACATCTTCCCACTCATTGGTGTAGGTTGAGCTTTTGTCAGTTTTATGCATTGCCGGAGCGAAGTTGGCATCAGCACCACGATATCCGCCGCTGAGGACTACGCCTTCGATCGGCTCAACGCTACCGCGAACTTTGTAAGCCATCTCGTTGTCGGCATCCTGAGCGTACTCAGCGCTGATGGCAACGCCGGCGATCTGAGTAGCACCGTCAACTGCGAACTCGACCTTACCGTTGTCCAAGCGGACGATGGTACCGCCAACCTCAGCGAACTCGAGGTCGCCGCGGGCGGAAAGGCCAAGGTGTTCAGGGCTGCCGCTAGCGAAGGTAGCGAAAGCCTCAGCAGATAGCGGGCCAAGCCCGATACCCTGGATCATGACACCCTTCTTGTCCTGAGCGGCAACATAGTCGCTCTGGTTAAGTGAAATGTCACCAATGGTGGTGGTCACTTCGGGGCCGCCGGTCCAGAAGGAACCGTTAGCCTGGAGATAAGCCTTATCGATCTGAAGCTTAAAACTGTCAGTCTGGGCATTTGACCAGTCACCTAGAGGAGCCTTGTCCCAGACCATGTCCTGAGCTTCATCATCTCTAACCTTAACGTTACCGAAGGACCATGGTTTCAGTTTAATGACGGCTTTGACAGAGTCTCCACCTTCACCCTGAAGCTTGACATCAAAGTCGAAGTAGCTCTCAGCAGATACGCCAGATTTGTCATACGTAAAGTCTGAACCTAACTCACCGCCGATAGTCAAACCACTAGCGGCCATAGCAGGAACGCCAAGAGCCAATACTAATGCTGCAGTTAAAGCAACAACTAGTTTTTTCATACAGTGTTATCCCCCTTAGTACATTGTCTAGTGTGTTGAGAGTGTGTTGATTTATGGTCTTTGAATGAACTGCGCAAAAAGTGCGATCAGTGCTGCGATGTAAGGCTGCGATCAGTGCTGCGGGGGGAATCCGGGTCCGTAAGTAGCCAAGTTACCTTACCGTGCGTCTTCCCCACTCAATGCTTCATAAATGCTGCAGAGATTATCATCCGCCCGGTACGGCCTAACGGGGACGTACACCTCCTTTCCTACCGTACCGTTTACGGAGATAAAGCTTTGTAATCTTATAACTTATGTTAGTTATCAAGGTGCCGAAAAAAATTTGTGTCCATTGCTTCGACGCTATATGTATTCTCCGCCTGAACTCGCGTTCCTGCAGCTACAAGCCTTGAATCTCTTGGTTATATTGGGCCTGGCCGGCCAAAAATGGCTCCGGCTTCCAACGCGATAAGTGTTAGTTAGTCGGTCACCAGAGCCGTGATAATCGCACTAACAATGGAAAGCACGATGGCTCCGACAAAAGCGGCCCAGAACCCGGTAATGTTAAAGCCGGAGACGACGCTCGCGGTCAACAATAACATCAGGGCGTTAATCACGAAGGTAAACAACCCTAGGGTGAGGATATTAAAGGGCAAGGTCAAAAAGAGCAGCGCCGGCCGGATCATGGCATTGACGATGCCCAAAATTGCCGAGGCAAACAGGGCGGAACCAAACCCCGACAGCTCGACTCCATCCACCAAAAAGGTGGTCAACAACAACGCGATGGCATTAACCAACCACCTCAACAATAACCCGTGCATGCTCACTCCTCCTCGATCCTACTTCGCATCCCTATTCTATCCAGAGCGGTGCCAATCTGTGCCTGCGGTTCGACCGGCGGTCCGCGCCAAATTGGTGACGGCAGGTCCGACGACCGCGACCAAAATCGTTAAGCAGCCCAGTACCACGACGACCTGGCGAATGCCACAAATCTGTAAGAGACCGAAAGCCAAACCCAGTGAGGCCATCATCCCGACCTGCATGACCAAGGAAAAAAGGCTGAAAGCTCGGCCCAATTGCTCCTCGGGGATCTGTTCTTGGATAAAAGCCCGCGAGAAGACCATGGTCACCGGATTGACCAAGCCGATCACAAAAGCCCAGGGCAGCATGAATAGAAAACTCGTGCTAAAACCTAGTAAGACGACGCAGAAGCCCACCGCCAAGACCGCGGCCACAAATAAGCGCATCCGGTCAAATCGTTCGCCGACCGGTCCGACGATAAAGCTGCCGAGCAAATAGCCAAGGGTCATCGTCCCGGAAAAATAACCAAACGCATCCGCCCCGAGCCGGTAACCGTCTTCGACCAAAATCGGAAAGAGGAAATTGCCGGCGCCAAAGGCGAGTGCAAAGAGAAAATAAAAACTAAACAGAGCGCGTAGTTGATTAGATTTCGCTACCAACCCCAGCCCCTCCTTTAGCTTGCGCCCAAAATCCGCTACCAGCACGCCGATTTTGGCCGCGCGCCGTTCAGCCGGGGTGCTGATGGTCAAGGCCCAGATGCACAGGGCCGAGAGGATAAAGGTGGCCGCATTGAAATAAAAGGCTGCGGCAAAACCGAAGCCGACCACAAAAAGGCCACCCGTGAAAAAACCGAGGGTTTCAGCTAACGAGGTACTGGTAGTCAAAAAAGAATTGGCGACGAACAGGAGCTCTTTGCGGGCCTCGAGTACCCGAGGCAGCACCGCATTGCGCGCCGGTTCGAAGATGAGCGTGAAAAACGAGACCAAAGCGCTGATTACATAGATCTGCCAGATGTTGGTCGTAAACGGAATCAGTAAGACCAGACCGGCTCTGGCCAGGTCTGCCATGATCATGGTCCGTTTCCGGTTCCACGAGTCAATGAGCGCTCCGGTAAACGGAGCACAAACCAGATAGACCAGAGCATTTAGTAGGAACAAACCAAAGAGCCCAGCGGCGGAATCACCGGTTTCAAGTAGTAAGAAGTAGAGACTGATCGAGTTGAATGACGCACCAAGCGCTGAGATTAATTGTCCGAGCCATAAGAGCAGGTAGTTTCGGTTACGTAATATGGCGGCAAACTTCCCCTCAAGCCGGAGTGCAAGCAAGATAGACTCCTCCCTTGTGCCGCCTGCCATATTATACCATATTCGGCGCGGTTGATCCACCACCTAATGTATCTTTTTAATCTTTTTCGCCCATCCTAAATGGCACAAAGTACTTCTCGTGCCTATTACTCCCAGGATCTTTCACTATTTCACTCGGTTATGGAGGTGGTACGCCAAAAGCGGACTAGTTTTAGGTTAGTTATTCCATAAGATTTGAGGAGGTTGGAAAATGAGAAGAAGTTTCGTCCTTTTACTGGCTGCCTTGTTAGTTTGCGGGCTGACCGCATCTGTGCTGGCCGCACCGAAATACGGCGGTATCTGGCGCGATGCGCTCAATGCCAACCCACCTGATCTTAACCCTGTACACGCCACCGATACCACCTCGGCAGAGGTGATCTACCAAATCTTCGAGTCGCTGGTCGAAATCGACAACGAAGGGAACATCGTTCCTTTGTTGGCCGAATCCTGGACTAGCAATGAGGATGGCACGGTCTTCACCTTTAAGCTTCGTGAAGGGGTCCGGTTCCACGCCACCACCGAAGGGGGCAAACCGACCGCCAACGGAGGCCGGGAAATGACCGCCGAAGACGTCGTCTGGACCTTTAATCACATCTGTGACCCCGCTGTGAACTCGGAGCGGGCCTACTTTGTCGACATGATTAAGGGTTATGCGGACTATCGTGAGGGGATCACCGACCACCTCGCCGGGGTGAAGGCCCTCGATAAGTACACCGTGCAATTCGAGCTGAGCTATCCATTCGCCCCGTTCATCTCAATCCTCGGTTACAATTCGTTCATGATCCTCCCGCGCGAGGATGTGGAGAAATGGGGTCATCGGGAGTTCAACTTCCACCCGGTCGGCACCGGGCCCTTCAAGTTTGAAGAGTGGGTCCAAGACAGCAAAGTCGTCCTCTCCAGAAATGAAAACTACTGGATGAAAGATGCGGACGGCAACCAACTGCCCTATCTCGACGGCATCGAATTCCGGATCATCGTCGACCACAACATTGAGTGGACCGAATTCCTGGCCGGCAACCTCTACCAAGTCTATGTTGATGATCCCTATTATGAGCAAGCCGGCGGAACCAAGATGACCGTCAATCCGGAGACCGGTTTGAAAACCGCCGTCACCAACCTCGGGCTTTTCTATGAACGCCCACAGCTCGGCACCTATTACTACGGGATGAACGTCGAGAAACCGCCATTCAATGACAAGCGCGTCCGACAAGCCTTGAACTACGCGATCAACCGCGAAGTGCTCATCGACCTGGTCCTCAACGGCCGTCCATCTCCAGCCAAGGGTGTCCTCCCGCCGGGCATGATGGCTTACAACCCCGATCTGGCCGGTTACACCTATGACCCGGAAAAAGCCAGACAATTGATGGCGGAAGCCGGCTATGGGCCCAACAATCCACTCGAAATAGATCTCTATTACAACAGCAGTACTCTCCACGAACGAGTTGCAGAAGCCATGCAAGCCCAGTATGCACAAATTGGTGTAAAGCTAAATCTAAGGGTTCTGGACTGGGGCAGCCTACTCGATGGTGTGGAGAGAGGCGAATATGGCATGTTCAGAATGGGCTGGGTCGTCGACTATCCGGACCCGGATAACTTCCTCTATGTCCTGCTCCATTCAGAGAATATCGGTCCCCAGGGCAACTATGCCCGCTTCAACAACCCGCGCTTTGATGAGCTAACCAAATTGGCCCGCCTCGAAACCGATACCGCCAAGCGGATCCAATACTACCAAGAGGCAGAACGGCTCGTAGTTGAGGAAGCACCATGGGTCTTCATCTACCACTATGCGACTTTCTCGATGGTTGCCCCCTTTGTCCGCGGCTACGAATTGCCGTCCTTCGGCCAGTACGCTAACAAATTCCGCGCCGTCTGGTTGGACCGTTAGTCTGAAGAGATCATCAGTGATGGTCGGCGGGCGCCGGCCTGCCGACCATCAGTTTAAGGAGCGGTGATATTGCATGGGACGCTACCTGGTCAAACGGTTGCTCGCCGCCGTCCCGGTGCTGCTAGGTGTCATAATAGTTACCTTCATTCTGACAACCATCGTGCCGGGCGATCCCGCTCGGATCATGCTTGGCCAGCGGGGTAGTCCGGAAACGATTGCGAAAATCCGCGCCGAAATGGGACTGGATGACCCGCTCCCGATCCAGATCATCAACTTTATCAAGGGGGCGCTCACCCTTAATTTAGGCTACTCGTACCGCAACAATATGGCGGTCACGGACGCGATTCTCGCCCGCTTGCCGGCTACCGGGATGTTGGCCGTCGCCGCCATTATCGTGGCGGTGGTCATGGGTATGAGCTTGGGTATCATCTCCGCCACCAAGCAGTACTCGTGGATCGACTACGGGAGTATGCTTTTTGCCCTGTTAGGCATCTCCGCCCCGACTTTTTTCGTCGGCTTGCTCATGATCGTAGTCTTTATTCTCATTCTCGGCTGGATTCCCGGGACCGGCTATGGTGACGGGGCCTTTATCTATCTCATCCTCCCCGCGCTCACCCTCGGGGTCCGGCCGGCAGCGCTCATCGCCCGCCTGACCCGCTCCAGCATGCTCGAGGTGATTCGCCAGGACTATATCTGCACGGCCAAGGCCAAGGGGCTGCACAATGCCAAAGTCATCTTCAAGCATGCCCTCAAAAATGCGATGGTTCCGGTAGTCACCATCATCGGCGTCGAGATGGCCAGTCTCTTAAGCGGGGTGGTCATCACCGAGCAGATTTTTTCCTGGCCTGGGCTCGGACGCCTCTCAATCGAGGCCGTCACCAACCGGGATTTTCCGATCTTGCGCGGCACCGTACTCTTCATGGCCTTGATCTTCATGCTCACCAACATCTTGGTTGATCTCTCGTACGCTTTGTTTGATCCGCGCATCAGATATGAATGAAACAAGCATAGGTTTAGTGGGGGTAGATGCTATGGAATACGCACCGGTTATCGGGGTCGGAACCTCTGCGGAAGGGCAAGCACGGAGTCTGTGGTATGATGCCTGGGTGCGTTTGCGCCGCAATAAACTGGCCATGCTCGGGTTAGGCATCGTCGTACTCGTAATCCTCTTGGCCATCTTCGCTCCCTATATCACCAGATATGATCCGACTGAACAGCTGATCTGGACGGAAGGTCGCGCGGCGCAACTGGCACCGCCCAACGCTAAGCACTGGTTCGGCACCGATCTTTATGGGCGGGATATTTTCTCGCGGGTGGTCTACGGCTCGCGGGTTTCGCTGCAGATCGCGATCGCGGCGATGGGCATCTCCGTCTTCATCGGAACGGTTTTGGGCGCGCTGGCCGGGTATTACGGCGGCTGGATTGATGAGGTTATCAGCTGGTTGATGAATGTAATCTATGCCTTTCCCTTTCTCCTCTTCATCATCACCGTCGTGGCTTTCTTGCCGCCGAGCTTAACACTGGTCTATGTGGCGATCGGCTTGATCTCCTGGGTTTCAATCGGCAGGGTGGTGCGCGGCCAGGTCCTCGCCTTTAAAAACCAGGAGTTCGTCGAAGCCGCCCGCGCGCTCGGGGTTAGCAACCGTCGGATCATCTTCCATCACATCCTGCACAACGTGATCGCGCCCGTGATCGTCCAAGCCACTTTGGGCATGGGCTCGATCATCATGACCGAGGCGGCCCTCAGCTATCTCGGCTTCGGCACCCAACCACCGACACCGAGTTGGGGGTTGGAGATCTCGATGGGCCAGGATTATCTGCTCTCCGGAAAATGGTGGTGGTCGATCTTCCCGGGCATCGCCATCTGCCTGACGGTGCTCGGTTTCAACCTGCTCGGAGACGGCCTACGTGATGCGCTCGATCCGCGGCTAAAGCAATAAGTGCTCGACGATGGCCTCGGCGAGTTCCTGGGTAATACCTTCGACCTGCATGAGATCTTCGACGCTGAGTTTGCGGAGGTTCTTGACTGATCCGAAGGCGGTGAGCAGAGCTTTTTTTCGGCGGGGGCCGATGCCCGGAATCTCGTCCAGGACCGAGCGGAGGGTGCGTTTATCCCGCACCTTGCGATGATGACTAACCGCGAACCGGTGGGCCTCATCACGAACCCGCATCACCAGGTGCAAGGCATAGGAGTCCAAAGGCAGTCTGATCGGATCCGGTCGCCCGGGCACAAAGATCAGTTCTTCTTCCTTGGCCAAGCCGACCACCGGCAGCTCGGGAGCCCCCACACTTTCCATGGCCGCTAGCGCCGCGGAGAGCTGCCCTTTACCTCCATCGATCAGCACAAGGTCGGGGTTGGCGCTAAAGGAAGCGTCTTTTTCCGCCGGGTCAACCAAGCGGCTGAAGCGCCGCCGGATGATCTCGGCCATGCTGGCAAAGTCATTGGCCCCTTCTACGCTTTTGATCGTAAAGTGGCGGTAATCGCGGTTTTTCGGTTTGCCGCCTTCAAAGACGACCATGGATCCCACGCTGTCGGTGCCCTGAAAGTTGGAAATATCGTAGGCTTCGATCCGGTATGGCAATCTGGGCAAGGAGAGGTACTCCTGGAGCTGGACCAGGGCCCCGGCCGTCCGCTCGGCCTCGAGTTTGCGCTTGCCGAGTTCTTCGGCCAAGTGGATCTGCGCATTTTCCTCCGCTAGTTGCACCATCTGCCGTTTCAGCCCGCGCTGCGGGACTTTGCAGTAGACCCGGTGCCCGGCCTGTCCGGTGAGCCACTCCTCGATTACCGAAAGCGAAGAAAACGCCTCCGGCAGCAGTACCTCACGGGGAAAGAGGCTGGCTTCGAGATAAAACTGGGGTAAGAACGCCTCGAGGATTTCCCCGGGCGATAAATCGCCGGCCTGATCCGAAAAGAACTTCTCGCGTCCGACCAAACGCCCGTCGCGGACGAAAAAGACATTGATGCAGACCAACCCATCCTCGGAGACGGCCGTGCCAAATATATCCTGATCGCCGCCGCGTTCCGAGACGATCTTTTGCTTAGCCGCGATCCGTTCTAAGGCCATAATCTGGTCGCGCAGCTTGGCGGCGTCCTCGAAGCGGTATTCGGCGGCAGCAGTCTCCATTTGTTCGCGCAGCTCTTTGACCAGCCGATCCGTTCGCCCTTCCAGAATGAGCACAATCTGTTCGATCATCGCTTGGTAGGTGCCGGGATCCACCTCCCGGGTACACGGGCCCACACAACGTTTAATGTGGTAATTGAGGCATGGACGTTCCGGCCACTGTCCTTCGTCAAAGCGATAGCGACAATTGCGGATCGGAAAGGTGCGGCGCAAATAGTCCAGAGTCTCGCGGAGGGAGGTGACATCGGTGTATGGGCCGAACAAGCGCCCGCTCCCCCTAGCCGGCCGACGCACCAGCATCACCCGGGGGTAGGTCTCTTCGGTGACCACCACATACGGGTAGCTCTTATCGTCTTTGAGGAGAATATTGTACCGGGGTTTATGCTTCTTGATCAGGTTGGCCTCCAAGATGAGCGCCTCAACTTCGGTATCGGTGACTATATAGTCGAAGTCGTCGATCTGCGAGACCATGGCCTGGACCTTCACTTGGCTTGGATCGAGCTTGGTAAAGTACGAACGCAGCCGATTGCGCAGCGAAACCGCTTTGCCGACATAAATAATCCGACCGGCGGAGTTTTTCATTAAATAAACTCCGGGCTGAGTCGGTACCAGTTTTAGCTTTTCTTTAATCCGCTGGAGTCGTTCTGCAGACACAGTCTCACCTATTCAAGAGCGGCCGCAGATACTGTCCGGTATAGGATGCGGGGTTAGCGGCCACCTCTTCCGGTGTGCCCACCGCCACGATCCGACCGCCCTCATCCCCACCTTCCGGGCCTAAGTCGATAATGTAGTCGGCCGTTTTGATCACATCAAGGTTATGCTCGATCACCAGGACCGTATCACCGGCATCGACCAAGCGTTGCAGCACATTCAGCAGTTTTTCCACATCATAGATGTGCAAACCGGTGGTCGGCTCATCGAGGATATACAAGGTCTTACCGGTGGCGCGCTTGCTCAGTTCGGTGGCTAATTTCACCCGCTGAGCCTCCCCACCGGAGAGCTCGGTAGCCGGTTGCCCGAGCCGGATATAGCCCAAGCCGACATCATACAAGGTCTGCAACTTGCGCTGAATCCGCGGGATATTCTCGAAGAAGGCCAAAGCCTCTTCGACCTGCATCTCCAAGACATCAGCGATGTTCTTACCCTTATAACGAACCTCGAGGGTCTCGCGGTTGTACCTCTTCCCTTTACAGACCTCGCAGGGCACGTAGACATCGGGCAAGAAGTGCATTTCGATGATGTTGACCCCGTCACCCTTACAGGCCTCACACCGTCCGCCTTTGACATTAAAACTGAACCGGCCGGGCTGGTACCCCCGGACCTTGGCATCGGCCGTCGAGGCAAAGAGTTCGCGGATAAAGGTGAAGACCCCGGTGTAGGTCGCCGGATTCGAGCGCGGGGTCCGCCCGATCGGCGCCTGGTCGATATTAATGACCTTATCGATGTATTCCAAGCCCTGGATCTCCCGATAAGCCCCCGGGCGCTCCGAGGAGCGGTAGAGGCGTTGGGCCAGGGCCCGGTAGATGATCTCGTTGACGAGCGTTGATTTCCCGGAACCGGAGACCCCGGTGACACAGACGAACAGACCTAAGGGAATCTCGACATCGATATTCTGCAGGTTGTGTTCGCTTGCCCCTAAAATCCGCAGCGACTTGCCGTTGGGCTGCCGGCGCACAGCCGGAACCTCGATCCGACGGGCTCCCTTGAGGTACTGCCCGGTGATCGAGCGTTCAGAGCGTTGAATATCTTCGATCGTCCCGCAGGCGACAATCTCACCACCATGAATGCCGGCCCCGGGACCGATATCTACCAGATAGTCTGCACTGCGGATCGTCTCCTCATCATGCTCAACCACGATCAGCGTGTTGCCAAGATCCCGGAGGCGGAACAAGGTCTGCAACAGCTTGTGGTTATCCCGCTGGTGCAAACCGATGCTCGGTTCATCGAGGATATACAAGACCCCGGTCAACCCCGAACCGATCTGGGTGGCCAGCCTGATCCGCTGAGCTTCGCCGCCGGAGAGGGTCGCCGACATCCGGTCCAGGGTCAGATACCCCAGGCCGACATTGATCAGAAAGCCGAGGCGCTCCTTGATCTCTTTGAGAATCTGCCGGGCGATCAGCTCCTCCCGCTCGCTTAAGACCAGCCGATCAAAGAAGTCTTTGGTCTGGGTGACCGAGAGGGCGGTGAGTTCATGTATGGCCAAGCCGCCAACGGTCACCATCCGGCTTTCCAACCGGAGCCGCGAACCGGCACAATCCGGGCAGTCGGAGCTAACCATGTATTTGCCCAGCTCTTCACGGATGTACTCCGAATCGGTCTCCCGCAACCGCCGGCGCAAACTGGGAATCACCCCTTCGAAGGGGACGGCGAATCTCCTCCGCTGCCCACTCCGATTCCGGTAGGTGAAGGCGACTTTCTCCTCCCCGGTGCCATAGAGCAGTAAATTTAGCTGCTCCTCGGTCAACTCCTTGAGCGGCGCGTTCAAATCAAACCCATAGCCATCCGCCAATCCCTGCAGCAGGCCTTCATACCACTGGCTGGCCGAATTAGCCCAGGGGCGAATCCCGCCTTCTTTAATGCTCAAATCATAATCCAACAGCAAATCGGCAGAGAAATCGGTGCGAAAGCCCAGTCCATCACAGGTCGGACAGGCACCGTACGGACTATTAAAAGAAAACATCCGCGGGGTGAGTTCCTCGATGCTAATCCCGCAATCCGGACAGGCGAACTTCTCGCTGAAGAGCAGCTCTTCCCCATCGATGACATCGATAAGCACCAGCCCATCGGCGAGGCGTAAGGCGGTTTCCATCGAGTCCGCCAAACGCTGGTTAATCCCTTCTTTAATGATCAGCCGATCGACCACCACGGAAATATCGTGCTTCTTATTCTTGTCCATGGGGATCTCCGCGCCGAGTTCATACTGCTCACCGTCGACGATGACCCGGACAAACCCATCCTTGCGAATATCTTCGAGCAGTTTGCGGTACTCGCCCTTACGGCCGCGGACGATCGGGGCCAAGACCTGGATCCGGGTGCGTTCAGGCAGGGTCAAGACCTGATCGACCATCTGATCCACGGTTTGCTGGGTGATCGGTTTGCCACAGCGATAACAGTGAACTTGTCCAATCCGGGCATACAACAGGCGGAGGTAGTCATAAATCTCGGTGACCGTACCCACGGTGGAACGCGGGTTCTTACTCGTCGTCTTCTGGTCGATCGAGATCGCCGGGGACAAGCCTTCAATAAAATCAACATCGGGTTTGTCCATCTGGCCTAAAAACTGCCGGGCATACGCCGAAAGTGACTCGACATACCGGCGCTGCCCCTCAGCGTAGATGGTATCAAAGGCCAGGGAAGACTTCCCCGAACCGCTTAAACCCGTAAAGACAACCAGTTTATTGCGCGGAATCTCCAAATCAACATTTTTCAGGTTGTGCTGGCGCGCACCCCGAATGATAATCTTGTTGGTACCCATAATCGCTCCTTCGGTTACAGGTTGGCCAGCCAGGCGCGTAATTCGATGATCTGGTCGCGGAGCTCGGCAGCTCTTTCGAACTCCAACTCCCTGGCCGCCTGTTGCATTTCTTTCTCCAATTGTTTAATGTATCTGGCCAGTTCTTTGGCATCCATTTTAGCAAGCTTGCTGGCCCGCACCGCCTCTTCGCGGCGGGCTTCTTCTTCGGCCGCTTGCCGGTACGTGGTCACGATATCGCGGACTTCTTTCTTGATCGTCTCCGGCGTAATCCCGTGCTCCCGGTTGTACGCCAACTGGATCTGGCGACGGCGTTCGGTCTCCTGAATCGCCGCTTGCATCGAACCGGTAATCCGGTCGGCATATAAGATGACCTTTCCGTTGACATTGCGGGCGGCGCGGCCAAAGGTCTGGATCAACGAGGTCGTTGAACGGAGAAAACCCTCTTTGTCGGCGTCCAAAATCGCCACCAGCGAAACCTCCGGCAAGTCCAACCCCTCGCGCAAGAGGTTGATGCCGACGAGCACATCGAACTCGCCTAGGCGCAGACCGCGGACGATCTCCACCCGTTCCAAGGCTGAAATCTCCGAGTGCATGTATCTGGTCTTGATCCCGGCCTCCTTGAGGTATTCGGTGAGATCCTCGGCCATCTTCTTGGTCAGGGTGGTGACGAGCACCCTTTCCTGGGCCTTGATCCGCTCGCGGATCTCGGCGATCAAGTCATCGACCTGGCCTTTGACCGGTTTGACCTCGATCACCGGGTCCACCAGTCCGGTCGGACGGATAATCTGCTCGACGATTTGCTGCGAGTGCTGCCGCTCATATTCGGCCGGGGTCGCCGAGACGTAGACCACCTGATTAATGTGGCGTCTGAACTCTTCAAAGGTCAACGGTCGGTTATCCAGAGCCGACTTTAAGCGAAAGCCGTATTTGACGAGGGTCTCTTTGCGCGACCGGTCACCGTTATACATTGCCCCGATTTGCGGGATGGTCACATGCGACTCATCGATGATCAGGAGAAAATCATCCGGGAAATAATCGAGGAGCGTCGCCGGCTCCTCACCTGGGGCCCGGCCGGTCAGGTGCCGCGAGTAATTCTCGATACCCTTGCAGTAGCCCAGCTCCTGCAGCATCTCGATATCAAAACGCGTCCGCTGCTCCAAACGCTGAGCCTCGAGGAGCTTGCCCTCCCGGCGGAATTCGGCCAACTGTTCCTCCAGTTCGGCCTCGATCGAAGCGATCGCCCGGCGCAGCTTCTCCTCGCTGGTAATGAAGTGGGTGGCCGGATAAATGGTGACTTTATCCGGCTCTCCCAAAATCTCGCCGGTGAGCGCATCCACTTCGAGAATGCGGTCGATATCATCGCCGAAAAACTCTATCCGGATGGCATTATCGCTGTATACCGGAATTATTTCTATAACGTCGCCGCGGACCCGAAAAGTTCCGCGACTGAAGCCGATATCGTTGCGGACATACTGGAGCCCGACCAAGCGGCGCAAGATCTTATCCCGGTCAGCGGTCTCTCCTTCTCTGAGCGAGAGGGTCATCCCCTGGTAATCCTCTGGTGAACCAAGACCGTAGATACAAGAGACGCTGGCCACGATGAGCACATCACGCCGTTCGAAAAGGGCGCTGGTCGCCGCGTGGCGGAGCCGGTCGATCTCATCGTTGATCGCCGCATCCTTTTCAATATAAGTATCGGTTTGCGGTACGTAGGCCTCCGGCTGGTAGTAATCATAATAGCTGACAAAGTAGTGGACCGCGTTATACGGAAAAAACTCCTGAAACTCACTACAGAGCTGAGCGGCCAGGATCTTGTTATGCGCGATCACCAAGGTCGGCTTGTTCAGCCGGGCGATCAAGTTGGCGATGGTAAAGGTCTTGCCGGAGCCGGTGACCCCGAGCAAGGTCTGTTCCCGCATCCCGGCGCGAAAACCGGCCTCAAGCTGCTCAATGGCTTTGAGCTGATCACCGCGCGGGCCAAACGGTGCCACTAACTGAAAATCGGGCATTCCTCATCCTCCAAGAGCGAACATCTATTCTCCACCCTGTAGTATATCATACCGTGTGGTGAGCAAAAAGAAAAAGCCGACCACAGCGGTCGGCAGTCTACGCAGATCAGAAAACCAAACCCTATGCCTGAATCTTCGGATCAAGGATATCCCTAAAGGCATCGCCGATCAAGTTCCAGGCCAGCACGAACAAGATCATCGCCATTCCGGGAAAGAAAACTGTATACCAATAGTGCAGCGGATCACCGGGTACACCCAGGAGCCAGTTGCGGCTGAAGCTGACCATCTGGCCCCAGTCGGCATAACCTTCCGGAGCACCGACGCCCAAAAAGCTCAAACTGGAAGCGGTGATCACCACGGAGCCCAGGCTCATCGAGGCCTGGATCAGCACCGGAAAGATCGTATTCGGCAAAACGTGCCGGATGATGATCTTCCAATCCTTGACCCCGCTGGCTTTGGCCGCACTAATAAATTCCTCTTCTTTAATAGCTAAAATGTTGCCCCTGATTAAACGAGCATAGTTCATCCAGTAGAAGGTAATCATCGCGATCATCACATTGTTCAGGCCTTTGCCCAAGACCGTGGTGAAGACGACCGCGGCAATCAAAAACGGAAAACTCATAAAGATATCGACGATCCGCATAATGATCTCATCCAACTTGCCGCCGAAATAACCGGAGATCGAGCCGATCGTCACACCGATGAGCGAACTCAGGCCCACCACGATCAGGCCGACCCGAAACGCGGTCCGCGTGCCCCAGATGACACCATACCAGATGTCATACTTGCCCTGGGTGAGCCCCATCGGGTGCTCTGCGGACGGTGGAACCGGCTCCGGCCCCCACCCATAACGCGGGATCCGGTACGGCTCATTCTCCCACTTCGGCGGAGCCAAGTACGGGGCAAAGATCGCGACCAGAATAAACATGACCAACAAGCAAAGTCCAAATAATGACGCTTTATTCTTTACTAACTTCTTCCACATACCGGCATCACTCCAATCTCACCCGCGGGTCGATAAAGGCATAAGCCAGGTCGACGAGGAGGTTGACCACGACAAGCATGAAGGCATAAAACATCGTCGTCCCCAAGACCATCGGGTAATCAAGTTGTTGCGCCGCAGTGGCAGCCAGTAAACCCAGACCCTTGTAGTTAAAGACCGTCTCAACGATCACCACGCCGCCCAAGAGACCGATGACCATGATTCCGGCAACGGTCGTCACCGGGATCAAGGCGTTGCGCAGCACGTGTTTGCGCGTGACCGTAGCATCCGGTACGCCTTTCGCCAACGCCGTCCGGACATAGTCTTTATTCATCACATCCAGCATGCTCGACCGGGTGATGCGCAGGATATAAGCCCACCAGAGGTAGGTCAAGGTCAGCACCGGACCGATTAAGTGGCGGACGGCATCCCAGAAGACGGTCCAGTTCCGGTTGAGAATCGCATCAATGGTGTTCATGCCGGTAAAGGCCCGCCAGCCGTCCGAAAGCACGATCATCTCGGCGGCAGGGCCAAGCCGCCCGGGCGGGAACCAGCCCAACACCCCATAAAAAATCATCAAAATGAACAAGCCGAAGACAAAGTCGGGCAAGGACCAACCAACCACCGCAAAGATGCGGATAAACGAGTCCAAAGGTCGGTTATGGAAGACGGCCGAGACCGCCCCCAGGAAAATACCCCCGAGCACTACCGGAACCACCGCAAACAAAGCCAGCTCCAGAGTGGCCGGGAAACGGGCTTTCAAGGCATCCAGCACCGGCATATTTGCCGACTCCGAATAGCCGAGATCACCCTTGGCCAGATTGGTCAGCCAATTCCAATATTTTTTGCCGATTGGGTCATTGAGCCCATACTTTTCGATCAAGGCATTGAGGTTTTGATTTCTTAGTTCTTCCGGTGATTTCACGTAGAGCCCCAACAGCTGATACGGCGAGAGCATCTGCATCATCCCGAAGATTAGCAGGGTAACTCCGAAAATCACCAGCGGCAAAAGCATCACTCTGCGTAGAATATACTGTAGCACAAGCATCCCCTCAGTTTATCTATTTCTGTGCGGGAGATGGGGATGGGGGCCAGGGAGGGCCCCCATCCACCACAAGCTCGGATCGAGCTTACTCTTTCCAGAGCTTATAGAAGTCGTAGTTGGCGGGGCAGATCGGGTTGTACTGGAACCCTTTGACCCAATCACGGTGGGCAAATGGTTTCAAAGCTTCATACAACCAAATCGCCGTAACATCTTCGTAAGCCAACCGCTGCAGTTCGTAGTAAGCTTCCCGACGAATCTCAGGATCAACGTTGTTGATACCTTTGTCAACCAACGCGTCATACTTGGCTTTGGCGCGGTCGACGGAATGCTTACCCATGTACCCGGCAAAAGCACCGGTGCTATGCATGTACGGCTGGACGAAGTTGTGCGCATCCGCATAGTCGGCAACCCAACCCATGAAGAACATGGTGGTCTTGCCGGCGGTCATGTTATCCAGGTAGGTCGCCCATTCAACCGGACGTACGTCAATCTGGAACTTCGGATTGATGGACTCGACATTGGCCTCGATGATCTCAGCACAGGTCTTCCGGACATCGTTACCGGAGTTGTAGCTGATGGTCATCTTGAAGCCTTTCTCCCACAGTTCGCCGTTAAAGGCCTTCTTGAACTCTTCTTCGGCCTTCTTCAGGTCGAAGTTGTAGACCGGGTTGTTCGGGTTGTAGAACTCAACCGCGCTCGGGATCGGACCGACGATCCGTTTGCCGAGACCGGCGAGAACCTCGTCGATGAGGGCCTCATAATCCATGGCGTAGGCAAAGGCCCGGCGGACATGGACATCGGCAAAGAAGTCGGATGGGATACCATTGCCGTCTAATTTACCGCTACCGACATCCGGGTTGCCTTCGACCGGAATGGTCTCGTTGAACAGGGCGACCCTGTTGGCAACCTCATTCTTGGTCTCGGTGACTACACCCGGAATCTGGGCCACCTGAGACAGGTACTGCGGATCGACATAAATAGCGTCAGCTTCGCCCTTCTCGAGCATCAGCTTGCGGGTATTGTATTCATCGATGTACTTGATATAAACGTTCTTGATCTTGGCCGGACCCTGCCAGTAATCTTCAAAGGCCTCCAAGACCACTTGGATGTTGTTCTGGTCCCAAACCTTCAGTTTGTACGGACCGGTACCGTTGGCTTTGCTGTAGGCAACCATATCCTCTTTGGCGATATCATGCCATTTTACCCAGGTATCCGGGTTGCCATCCCACGCGCCGTTGGCGATCATCCACTCTTTGTTCATGATTGCGCCCCAGGAGCTGCCTTTGGCCAGCACACCGAGGAACGGCGGGTAAGGTTTGGCGAGATGGAAGACTACGTAATCGCCTTCGACCGTAATCGAATCCATCACATCAAGTGCCACTTGGCGCAAAGTAGCGGCATCAACTTTGTCAAAGCTGTCGACGCCGGCTTTCTGCATCGCATACTCTTCGATCGTCATAGTGCCGAGGAGCGGCTCGATTAACATCCAGCACGGACCGCCGGCACGGTCGGAGAGCATCAAGCGCTCAAAAGTATACTCAACATCTTCCGGGGTCAGGGTAGCGCCATTGTGGAACTTAACCCCTTTCCGGATCGGGAACTTGTAGGTCAGGCCATCCGGGGAAAGTAAACCATTCTCCACGCTCGGAACTTCGGTGGCCAGCATCGGCAAGAACTTGTCCAAGCGCTCGCCATCGTACTGAATTAAGTTATCATAGAGCTGATAAATGACTTCACCACTGGAGGTGTCATACGAATAGGCGCCATCCAGTGAGTCGGGACCGCCGCCGATGGTCACGTAGACAAAGGTCTCTTTGTCCGGTGCCCCTTTGGCAGCACTTTGTTGGACAGGTGTTGTTTGTGCGGCAGGTGTAGCCTTGTCCACGGGTGCGGTAGCGGTTTGGGTTGATTTGGTATCCTTGGTTAAGTTCGGAACCAAAACAACCAGCGCGAGCACCACAACAATAGCGGCCAACGCCCACCATTTCATGTTTGGTTTCATTGACAGTTTGTTCCTCCTCCACTTCGTAATCTATGCTGCAGCCTAGATCGGCGTAGCACCACTTTAGGACCCTGAAGCCTCCGCCAACTGCGCCAAGCCTGCTAAGCTCAGCTCCTCGGCCCGCAGGCAGGCCACTTGGTGACCCGGCTCGATTTCCACTAGTGCGGGAACCTCATTCTTACAGGCTTCAGCGGCGTAGCGGCAGCGGGGATGGAAATGGCACCCGGACGGTGGATTGGATGGGCTGGGCACATCCCCTTCGAGCACAATCTGTTTAAATTGGGCATCAGGGTTAGGCACCGGGATCGCCGAGAAGAGCGCCTCCGTATAGGGGTGCTTCGGCCGCGCAAAAAGCGCATCCACGTCAGCCAGCTCCACGATTTTGCCCAGGTACATTACCGCCACCCGGTCGCTAATGTGTTGAACTACGCTTAAATCATGGGCAATAAACAGATACGTTAAATCAAACTTTTCCTGCAAATCCTCTAAGAGGTTTAACACTTGCGCCTGCACGGAAACATCCAAGGCCGAAACCGGTTCATCACAGACGACCAACTTCGGGTTGACCGCCAAAGCCCGGGCAATCCCGATACGCTGGCGCTGACCGCCGCTAAATTCATGCGGATACCGGTTCATATGTGTCGAACCCAGACCGACAGCTGTGAGCAGCTCCTCGACCCGTTCATAGCGTTCGGCCTTGTTTTTGCCGATCTTTTGCGCCTCCAATGGCTCGGCGACAATATCGCGAATCCGCATCCGCGGATTGAGCGAAGAATACGGATCCTGGAAGATGATCTGCATATCCTTGCGCAGCTGATTAATCGTCTTGCGATTAACATCCACCCAGGTGCCGTTCTGGTTAAACTGGATGCGTCCGCCGGTCGGTTCGATCAAATGCAAGATCGCCCGGCCGGTTGTGGTCTTGCCGCAACCGCTCTCGCCGACCAAACCAAGGGTCTCGCCTTTTTTGACCTCAAAACTAACCCCGTCGACGGCCTTCACCCAACCGATCGGCTTGCGAATAACCCCGCCCAAAATCGGAAAGTATTTCTGCAAGTTTTCGACTTTTAGTAGTAATTCGCTCATCCTGCCAACACCTCGCCAGACTGCTCATATAGCCAGCATTTGACCTCATGCCCCTCTGCGATTCTGACCTCGGGGGGTTCCTGAGTGCAAATATCCATCGCCCGCGGACAGCGCGGACGGAACCGGCAGCCGGCCGGCAGGTTGAAGGGCTCAGGAACGGTGCCTTCAATCGGGTTAAGCCGTTTTTTCCTGTCCCCCATAGTCGGGATTGAGGCCAAAAGTCCCTGGGTGTAGGGATGAGAAGGATTTCTAAACAAAGTACGCACCTCAGCGCGCTCGATAATCTTGCCCAGGTACATGACGACGACATCATCGCACATCCGGGCGACTACGCCGAGGTCATGGGTGATCATCATAATCGACATCTCATGTTCGTCCTGCAGACGGCTCATCAGATCTAAGATCTGAGCTTGAATCGTCACATCGAGCGCCGTCGTCGGCTCATCGGCGATTAAGAAGCGCGGATTGCAGCTCAAAGCCATGGCAATCATCGCCCGCTGCCGCATCCCGCCGCTCATTTGGTGCGGATACTCTTTAGCACGCTGGGCCGGGCTGGGAATACCCACATGCGCCAACATCTCAACGGCACGATCCCAAGCCTCTTTCTTGCTGACTTTTTGATGTAGAAGGACCGCTTCGACGATCTGTTCACCAATGGTGTAGACCGGATTAAGCGAGGTCATCGGCTCCTGGAAGATCATCGCGATGTCATTGCCCCGGATCTCCTGCATCAAGCGGCTCTTCGGATTAACCGCAGCCAAGTCAATGACGCCGGCGGCGCCGCCGCGGTCAAACCAGATGTGCCCGGATTCGATCCGGCCATGTGGTTTCGGCAATAACTGCATAATGGAAAGGGCGGTAATGCTCTTGCCGCAACCGCTTTCACCTACTACCCCCAAAACCTTGCGATGCTTGGCGGAAAAACTCACCCCGTCAACCGCCTTGATTATACCTTGCTCGGTATGAAAATAGGTTTTGAGATTTTCTACTCTGATTACATCTGTGTTCTCCAACCTACACCCTCCAGAATGCATTCAAATGACTAACAGAAGTTATTCGCCGTAAAAACAGCCAAAAAACCATTACCTTTGTAATTTCCATCCGCAGAGTGATATTCCTTCCCGAAATGGTTTAGTTTCGACTGGAAACTAATTCAGAGGCGAAGACAATCTCGACCTGTCGAACGGCTTCCGACTGGAAAAAGCGCTCCAGAGCCTTGGCCGTGTTCGGGCGCAGATGGCCGATGCCTAAAGCCTGGCCCTGACGGCGCGCCACCTCGACCAACAGCTCAAGACGCTTGAGGATATAATCGATGTCACTCTCATTGTCCAGAAAGACTTGGTTTTCAGCGATCCGGATATTGCGCACACCGGTGGCAACCTTGGCCACCACGGTAGCCCCGGTGGTATGACTGTCCACAAAAAAGAGTCCTCGCTTGGCCAACTCCTCCAAGACAACCCGCATCACCCGGGCATCGGCGGTGGCCTTGGAACCCATGTGGTTATTAACCCCTGAAATCGCCGGCACGGCCTCGAGAGCTTTGTGGACGGTGCGGCGGATCTCGTCATCGCTCATCTTGGTCAACACCCCGTACTCGCCCAGCCGCCACCCGGGGCTCTCGGGTTCCATCGGCAGGTGCAACATAACCTCCCAACCGCGGGCAAATCCAAGCAGGGCTTGCTCGGTGGATTTGGGCAAACCTGGGATTACGGCCATGTTCAGCTTAACCGGCAGGTTGAACATGGTTTGTACGGCTTCCGGGTAATCATACCCCCAGTCATCCAAGACGATCGCAACCTTCGGTTTGACCCGGTGCGGATAACGCCGGGCATACACTTCTGACCAGGGCTGGAGCAAGGTAACATTGTGAGTAACTACTGTTAGCTCTTCACCGTTGATTTTGGCCTGGTAACCCAAGGTCAGCTGCAACCCGACAACCCGTTTCACCTCGGGAGTGGCCGCCACGGTTTCCGCCAGCTTGTCCCATTTCACCTCGTGCGGTTGGAGATCAAGCAACTCCTCGGTCAGCACCCGGGCGCCAAACCGGGCTAAACCGGCTTCCAGCAGCCGTTGATAATCAAAGATCAAAAGCCCTTCAGCGGTGACCGGCACCAGCAGCGTCAATTCTTTGTACGGCCAGGTTACCACCGCCGCTAACTCGGGGCGCAGCCAATTACCCGTAGCTGCTTTCGCTCTCAAGGGTTGCGTGTAGGTTGCTTCCCGGTTGATCCGGGCATATTCGGTCGGAGCCAAGCCCTGGCCGGCCAAGAGCGAGGTCAAGGCCTGGTCAATTTGGCGATAACCGCCGGTAAAATCATACTTGATACTCGGTGCCTGGTAGGTGCCGACAAAACCCGGGCCGGTCTCGACAACCTCACCCGGCGAGGGCCTGGAGAGGTTCTCGCGGATAATGAGAAATGCCACTACCGCGATGAACGGGAGCAGAAACCAGATTAGCTGAGTTTGTTTTTTGCTGAGGCTCATGTAGACCGTCCCTTTCCTTGATTAGCCGGTAAATCTATGCTGCTTTGCGTGCGGAATTGATTTGCGCCCGTAAAACTTCGATCGCCTTTTGCAATTGCAGATCTTCAAAAGGCTCCTCTGCGGCCGCCTCGCTCTCTGCCGCTTCACTCGTCTCTTCTGCGGCCTGTTCCTCCTCCGAGCTGCGGAGGCCATTCTGCTCCGCCTGCATCTGCTTGAGGTGGGCCTCCATCTTCTCATCCCCCGGGTTATACAGGATAATATTCGGCTCGATCCCCTGCAGATGAATGGATTGACCACCGGACGAATACCACTTCTGGGTGGTCAAGACCAGTCCGGAACCATCGT
>JAAYHC010000084.1 GCA_012735535.1 Bacillota bacterium | reverse complement strand
TTGGCGATGGCAGCGGCAGGAAGCAATGCTCGTCCCACCACTGCTGTAGCAATAGCAGTTCGTCCTGTGACGGGTAAGTCGGCTTGCCCCGGGGAGGTACCGGCACCCGACCGCCGGCCTTGGTCAGGACCGCGGCAAAGTGCCCTTCTCCGCGCACCTGGTGCGGCCAAAGCCTGACCGTCTTCTCCAGGCTGAACTCCGGATGCTTCGCTAAAAATGAATCAATAACCTCTTCATTCTCCTCGGTGCTAAAAGTACACGTCGAATAAACCAACCGACCGCCCGGCTTAACCAAATCAGCTGCCGAGTCGAGAATCGCCCGTTGCCTCGCGGCACAGCCGAGCACCTGTTCGATGCTCCACTCGGCTATTGTTTCGGGCTCCTTGCGGAACATCCCCTCGCCTGAACAGGGCGCATCAAGCAAGACGCGGTCAAAAATAGCCCCGAATTTAGCCGCCAGAAAATCCGGCCTGGCTGAGCTGACAATACAATTACTGATCGCTAGCCGTTCGATATTCTGCGACAGGATTTTGGCTCGTGCAAAGTCGATTTCATTGGCAATAAGCAGGCCGCAGCCTTGCATCAGCGCAGCAATCTGGGTAGCCTTGCCTCCTGGAGCGGCCGCCAGGTCTAACACCAGTTCGCCGGGTTGTGGGTCCAAGAGGGGTACCACCGCCATCGCGCTCGGCTCTTGAATATAATACAACCCGGCATCATGGTACGGATGCTTGCCCGGTTCATCCTGGGGTAAGTAATAAAAGCCCTCCGAACACCAGGGAATCGGTTCGAGTTCAAACGGCGCCAACCGGAGAAAGTCGACTACCGAAATTTTGAGCGTGTTGACCCGCAAACCGTAAGTACGCCCTTGGTGATAACTATCCGCAAAAGCTTGGAAGTCTTGGCCAAGCATCGCCCGCATCCGGTCGAGAAAAGCCTCCGGCAGCATCTGATTAAACCACCTGCCCAAGCATAATCCTGATGATCAAATTCCAGTCCTAGCTTTTAATTCCTACTATAAAAACATCCCCAAAATCCGAATCATTGCCTGAGTCCACAATCTTGAACCCGATTTCGCCAAAAGCACACCGAAGCCAATCAACCGGGTAGGGACGCACATGGCTGGTGCTGAGCCAAAACTGCTCGGCATGGATCGGTTCAGCTTTAAAATCCGGCGTAATCACAATCAATATGCCTTTGGGCAGCAGGGCATCATAGCATTGGACCAACAACCGCAGCGCTTCAGGTCCCGGGTAGTGTTCGATTACATGGGCCATGAAAATTCCACCCAAGCTTTGCTCATGTTGCCGGAGAAAGGTCGCCCCGTCAGCCAGAGTTGCCACCAGCCCGTTTAGCTGACACAGGGCGATATTCTGCGGATCGGAATCAACACCCAGATAATTGAAGCCCTCTTCGGCCAATGCACGCAAAAAAGCTCCCTGTCCGCAGCCAAGGTCAACTATTAAACCTGGAGCCCCTTTAAAAAAGCGGGCATATTTTTTCTGGTAACTGTACACATGCTCCATCGAACCGACGAAGTGGTTGTCAACATTGCTAAAAATACGCCTAAACCGCTCATCATTACTGCACACGGCAATCACCTCTCATCTAACATCATACGGTTAGCTCCTCGTACTTGTCCTGGGCTCAAGGAATTACTTGCTGCGCCGGGGAACCATACAAGAGTGGAGGGATGCGGAATGCACCGACGAATCTGCTTGTTAGTCCTGCTCTGCCTGCTGGTTGCTGCACCCATCGCGTCTGCCCACCAAACCAAGACGGAGCAGTTAGATCAATATTTGCAAGCCTGCACCGATCTTAAGCGGTTCAGCGGTTCCGTGCTGGTAGCCAAAGATGGTCGGATCATCTTGAAGAAAGGTTATGGCCTGGCCAACTATGAACTCAATGTCCCTTGCACCCCTCAGACCAAGTATCGCATCGGCTCTTTAACCAAGCAGTTTACCGCCCTGGCAATCATGCAACTGGTAGATAGGGGGCTGTTGTCCGTCACTGACCCGGTCCAGAAGTACCTGCCCGATTATCCTAATGGGGATAAAATTACGCTTTTTCACCTTTTGACCCATACCTCCGGGATCCCCGATTATACCTCCGATCCTTCTTTCCTCATTCGGGCGATGGCTCCGGTCTCGGTCGACGAGTTGATCGCCTCTTTTCGCGACCGTCCGTTGGCCTTTCCACCCGGTGCCGAATTCGATTATTCTAATTCGGGCTACGTTTTATTGGGCAAAATCATTGAAATAGTAACCGGAGAATACTATGATATCTATCTGGCCAAACATATCTTGACCCCGCTAGGCTTAACCGAGACCGGTTATGACCTCGGTGTCCCCTTACTGCCAAACCGGGCTTCAGGATACTTGCGCGGATCGGACAGTTTGCTCAATGCTTTACACATGGATATGAGTCACCTGTATGCCGCAGGGGCGATGTATTCGACGGTCGAGGACCTTTACCGTTGGGATCGCGCCCTCTATGGCCCCACTATAATCAGCCCGGATTCGTTGGAACAGATCTTAAGCCCCCAAGTTGCTGGATACGGCTACGGTTGGTACATCTTTGATGTTTTTGACCGCTATTGTACTATGCATGGCGGAGTTGCCGGCGGTTTTTCCTCCTTGCTAATGCGTTTCCCGGCTGATGACGCGGTGATCATCATCTTGAGCAATCTCGGTAATGCCCCGGTCGAACGAATCGCCCGGGATCTGGCGGCAATCATCTTTGATCAGCCCTATGTAATGCCGCAGAGAAAATAAATCAGCCCTGGAAGGATACCGGAAAAAGAGAACGAATAAGTGAAGAAACATCGACAATAACATATAGCGATCAAGAGATTCTTCAGGGCAGGGTGAGGCTTCGGCCAATTCCCGACCGGTGGTAATGCGCAAGCTAGTCCACGAGCCGCGAGGCAGACCCGGTGTGATTCCGGGACCGACGGTATAGTCCGGATGAAAGAAGGATGCTTTTTTGTGTCATTGTCTTCGCCCTGAACTGTGTTCGGGGCTTTTTATTTAAGTCTGCTGGGAACCCTTAAGGAGGATAGCCTGTGAGCCAGGATGCCGTTGTTTGTCGAGGGGTCACCGTTTCCTTTACCGGAGCCGCCAACGAGCTGGAGAAGATCAATTTTACCGTAAAGCCCGGAGAGTACATTTCGGTGGTTGGTCCGAGCGGTTGCGGCAAATCCACCCTGCTCAGAGTAATCGCCGGTCTGTTGACACCGACCACCGGCGAAGTGCGAGTCTTTGGCCGCAGCGGCCCTCCGCCCGAACGCGGTGTAGGGTTTGTCTTTCAAGACCCGACCTTATTCCCCTGGCGCACCGCTTTACAAAACGTGGCCTTACCGCTGGAAATCAAGGGTGTACCCAAAGCCGAACGCCTGGACCGCGCCTACCAAGCCTTACGCGATGTCGGTTTGGCTGATAGCGCCAACCTATACCCGGCTGAACTCTCCGGAGGAATGAAGCAGCGCGTCTCCCTAGCCCGGGCTCTGGTGGAGCAATCCCCGTTACTGCTGCTTGATGAGCCGTTTGCCGCCCTCGACGCCCTGCGCCGGGAGCGTTTCACCTATGAACTCTGGCGCTTGGGTCATAAGAAAGGATTGACGCTAATCATGGTCACGCACAGTATTTCTGAAGCCGTTTGGATCGCCCACCGGGTCTTGGTGATGGCTGAAAAGCCAGGCAGGATCATCGCCGAAATCCCGGTTGACCTCCCGGAAAAACGTGATCTGTCACTTCTGGCCACCCCGGAATTCGCGGCGATCTGCGGAAAAGTCCGCTCAGCTCTGGCCAATGGAGGTTGCGCCCGTGACTAAGCTGGCTGCCTGCGTGATTAGCCTATTGATCTTCGCTATCTGGTGGGGGTTGGCAACCATCTATCCGCCTTTCATTCTGCCCTCACCCCCCTTAGTCTTCGCCCGGGCTTTGGACGTTCTCCAGAACGGCTTGCTGATCCGACATTTTCTCGTAACAGCCGGGGAAGCTTTGGGTGGTTTTTGCCTCGGCGTCTTGGCTGCGCTGCCGCTCGGTTACCTCATGGCCAAGAAACCATGGCTCGAGAAGGCTGCTGCCCCCTTTATTTCAGCCTCTCAGGCTATCCCGATCATGGCTTTGGCTCCGCTGTTAATTATTTGGTTTGGCTTCGGTCCGACCTCCAAAGTATTGGTTGCCGCCTTGGTAACTTTCTTTCCGGTCCTGACCAACAGCATCGTCGGACTGCACAGCGCTGATCCACGCGCTTACGAGTTGATGGCGGTTTTAGGCGCAAGCCGTTGGCAGGTCTTTAAAAAGTTAGAAGTTCCGGCAGCTCTTCCGGTCGTTTTTGCCGGGCTCAGAGTCGGACTGGCCCTTTCAGTCACCGGAGCCATCGTCGGCGAGTTCACCAGTTCGGACCGGGGCTTAGGTTACCTGATCAACGTCGCCGCCGGCATGCTGGATACGCCGCTGCTGTTTGTCGCCCTGTTTAGTTTGGCAACCCTGGGGCTACTTTTCTACGCCGTTTTAGCCTTGATCCAGCGGATCCTTCTGCCCTGGGCAAGGCGCGACTCATAACCGAATGAGCTACTTTTTCCCGGAGGTGTTTGGAATGAAAAGACGACATTTGGTTTTGGTTTGGCTCGTCTTACTATTGACCTTAACCACTCTACTTAACACGTTTGCCGCTCAGCGACCAACTCAGGTGCGCTTAGTGATGGGCTACATTCCCAACGTCCAATTTGCACCCTGGTATGTCGCCCAAGAAAAAGGCTTCTTTGCCGAGGCAGGTTTGGCGGTCAACATGGACTATGGTAAAGTCAATGATGTGATGCGGCTATTGGCGACGGGCGACGCCGACCTCGCTATCGCCGGGGCTGATGAGGTAATCGTAGCCAGGAGCCAAGGCGTGCCGGTCAGTTATGTCATGGCGTTGTATGCACGCTTCCCGGCCGCTCTCATCTCTTTAGCCGATTCGGGCATTACTTCCGTTGAACAGCTGAAAGGAAAATCGATCGGCATTCCCGGCTTCTACGGCACCAACTATATCGCCGTCAAGGCCATCTTGGAAGCAACCGGATTACGGGAACAGGATGTTACCATCAGACCAATCGGCTATACGCAGGTACAGTCGCTGGCCACCCGCCAAGTTGATTCGGTGATCGGGTTTGTCAACAACGAACCCATCCAACTCGCAGAACAAGGGATACCGGTCACAACTATCCCCTTGGACAGTTATTTTGGCCTGGTCGGGCATGGTGTCGTGGTCGGCGAGAACACCATCTCCCGCCGGCCGGAGCTGGTGAAGGCCTTCGTCACAGCTACTTTGCGGGCTATGGAATGGGCCCTCGCCAATCCGGCGGAGACCTTCGAAATATGTAAAAAATACATCCCTGAACTAGATCAAGTCAATGAACCGGCTCAGTACAGAGTCTTGCTAGCCTCCATGGAGTTGTGGGAGAGCACTGTGACCAAGGCACATGGTCTGGGCTACTCAGATCCAAAAGCTTGGGAAAAAGCCCAAAACCAGATGGCTAAGTGGGGGATTATTCCAAGGACTACCCCGGTCGACAGGCTGGTGACCAATAACTTTTTGCGCTAACTAGCGGAGATATAAGACGTACTGAAACATAACCCAGAAATGACAAAAGCTACCCGCTAAAACAAAGAGATGAAAAATCTCATGAAATCCGAAGTGCCCGCGTCCTTTCGGCCACCGCAATCCGTAGATCAGAGCTCCGATAGTATACATTACGCCGCCGGCTACCAGCCACCCCATAGCACCGGCCGGTAAGGCGCGGACTAACGGGAGAAAAGCCACAACCACCAGCCAGCCCATGACGGTATAAAAGAGGGTGGAAAGCCACCGCGGCGCGTTAAACCACACCCCTTTGAGGATTATTCCGGTCACGGCAATCGCCCAAATCGCTGCAAGGAGGCTCCAACCCCAGTTGCCTCTCAGCGGAATCAAGCAGATCGGGGTGTAAGTCCCGGCAATCAACACATAAATCATCATATGGTCGATGCGTCTCAGCACCCTGGTCCCCTGCTCCGAAACGGGCAAGAGGTGATACAGGGTGCTGGCCGTATAAAGCAAAATCAAACTGGTGCCAAAGATGGCAAAAGAAACTACATGCCAGGCCGTAGCCTTGGTAGCTGCGTAATAGACCAAGACGATTAGCGCGACAATTGATAGTCCTGCCCCTGCCAAATGTGTTAGCCCGCTCACCGGATCTCTTAACTTGATTCTCATCACTCATCCCCTCCCGTTGGTAATTCAACTGTACTCCATGGACCGGCAAAGATCAAATGTCAAGAATACTCTCTTTGCTTTTAGTCAATCCTTTCAAACGGAGGTGGATGATTAATGCAATTAACCCAAAAGGAACGAATGCTCTTACAAGATGCCCTCTCCCATGAAAAGGTCTGTATCCAAAAATATCAGCACTACGCCCAGCAAACCCAAGACCAGCAACTCAAGCAGTTGCTCAATCAGTATGCCGCTCAGGAACAGCAGCACTATGACACCATTAATCAGATGCTCCAAGGTCAGGAACCGAACATGAGCGCCGGCGCCGGCCAACAATCCCAGGCTCAGGGGATGCCAGGGATTAACATGCAACTGCAACCACGCGGGGTAAGTATGCCGAACCAGCACGATGCGATGATGCTCAGCGACTTGTTGATGACCGAAAAATACGTTTCCAGTACGTACAACACCGCCATTTTCGAGTCGGTCAATCCAACCATCCGGCAAAACCTGCAACATATCCAGCAGGAAGAGCAACAACATGGAGAAGGTCTCTTCAACTACATGCAACAACATGGGATGTATAACGTACAAGGCTAGTTAGTGAGTCCCGGCGACTAGTATTAAACAAACGTAGGCAACTTCACAGCATTATTGCCTACGTTTTCTTATCTTTGGTTAGCTCGCTTCCCTCAATTTCCGCCTCCGGGGTATAATGGTTACAAGTTCAGTGAGGGGGGAATTCTGATGATTACAATCGGCAAGAGACAGATCTTGATCAAGCACGGCGATATCACCGCCGAAACTACCGATGCCATTGTCAATCCGGCCAATTCCAGTCTCCAACACGGTGGCGGAGCCGCCGCAGCCATCGTCCGCGCCGGTGGCGCAATAATCCAAGAACAGAGCAACGCGCTCATCCGTAAGATCGGTTCGGTCCCCGTCGGCAAGGCTGTGATTACTGATGCGGGCAGTCTGCCGTGCAAATTTGTGATTCACACAGTCGGGCCGCGCTGGGGCGAAGGTGATGAAGCGGCGAAATTGCGCAAGGCTGTCTGGAACAGTCTCACCCTGGCCGACCTTTACAACTTGCAATCCATCTCCTTACCGGCAATTAGCTCGGGGATCTTCGGCTTCCCCAAACCGGAGTGCGCCAAGATCATCATCCAAACCTGCACCGAGTTCCTGCATCAACCGGAGATCTCATTGCAACAAGTCGTCCTCTGCAACCATGATGAAGAAACCTACCGGATCTTTTTGGCCGAGGAACAAGCTCTGCGCACTTCGCTCAGCTAATCGGCGAGCTTAGCCAGATTGTTTAACTCTGCGACCAGCTCCTTGATCCGCGAGTCGGTCGCTTTCTTTTTGAAGATTTGCTCTACCGTCAAATCCGAACCCCAATAATCAAGATTTGCACCTTTGGCCGCCTCAATAATCGATCCTTCCAAGGACATCCCGGCAAAAGCACCTTTACTCATCGAATAGCTGTAGATCTCGGCCTTAAAATCGGTATCGGTCGCTGCCCCCGCCTGTCTGCCAAGCGGCCCGGCCGCAACGCTAACCTCACCGCCGAGCGTCACTTTATCACCGGTAAAACTTTGCAGCCCGCGTTCATTATTAATCACCATGACCAAAGCGGTCGACTGTACACCGACCTGCAGACCGTAGGAGACCCCTTTGATCGTTACAAAGTAAGGGCCATACCAATTATCGTTATCCCTTCTTAACACTAAACCCTCTCCGTAGCGTCCACCGAGAACAAAGCCTGCCTTGAGCACGGAGGGGAAGATAGCTACGCCCTTGGCCTGTTTAACGAGGCCAGCCATAGCCGCGACATCGTACTGTGCAGTCATTTCCTCAAGGACCAAAATCGACTCGTCGATGATCTCGGCGGGCGTCTTCGCGGCAGCTACACCGGTGATAGCTATGCATAAAAATACGGTCAAAAGTACGCGTTTAATCGTTAAACCCTCCCCGTTTGATTATTTGGGACCCATATCCGTAATTTCGCTTGACCGGAGAATGAACCCTCCCCTTTAACCGGCTGTCAAACTGAAAAAGCCGCTTGGAGCAGGAATCACAGCCGATAAAAGAAAGTGGTTTATGGGCACAATACATCTAATCACCAGTTCCCTTCCGGAGGTGTACTCATGGTTTGGACTGCCGCAAAATCCGGCGCGTGCATAATTATTGTATCGCTGCTGCTCAGTGGTTGTGCTTTGTGGAAGACAGCTCCTGCGGCTGGTAAGCCGGCCGATTACTTCCCGAGCTCGCCCGGGAACTATTGGGACTATTTGGGTGAAGGCAACGAGTATGCTTCTTTCCTCCGCGAGGTAGTCCGGAGCGCGGGGCGGCGCAGCCAGTTTCGAGAAAACAATGGTGGGACAATCTCCGCTTCGGTCTATGAGATTACTGAGGATGCCGTCACCCGGATCCACTTTCAGGGTGAGACCTATGAGGACGTTAATCTATTAAATGTCAAACCTACCGACCCGATTGTTATACTCAAAGCCCCGCTCAAGGTTGGCACCAAGTGGGGACCGCCTGACCAAACTCGCGAAATCATCAGCATCACGGAGACTGTTGATACCCCAAGCGGGCAATTCACCGATTGCCTCGCGGTAAAGGTTACCTTTCCCCAGTCTACGATCATCGAATACTATAAAAAGGGGGTTGGAATGGTCAAGCGCCGGTTCGAATCAGAGGGGTTCATCGTCACCTCTACTCTGCAAGAATATCACGTTAAAAGTTGATAAACTTTTGCTTGACTACTCTGACAACTCATAGTAAAATCGGTCCTAACAATTTAAAAACTTTCTCATAGCGAGAGGTGGAGGGACTGGCCCAGTGAAGCCTCGGCAACCTACATCAAAGATGTAAGGTGCCAAATCCTGCAGGATATCCTGAGAGATGAGAGCTGATAAAGATTCACCTTCCCATCTGTTAGGAGGGTGTTTTTTTATCAGTAGAACGTAGGGAGGAGATGAAATGGCTAAGAGTATTGAGGAGATTAATGCCAAAATCCATGCGGGGACAGCTGTTACGCTGACCAAAGACGAGTTTTTATCACTGGTCGAGCAAGAGGGATTGGACCGAGCAGCCGCTCGCGTCGACGTGGTGACCACAGCCACCTTTGGAGCCATGTGTTCTTCGGGAGCATTTTTCAATTTTAAGCATACCGACCCCCCGATGAAACTCAAACGAGTTTCATTTAACGGCGTCCCGGCCTATGGTGGGTTAGCCGCGATGGATGTTTATTTAGGTGCAACCGAGTTAGCTGAAGATAACCCTCGTTATGGTGGTGCCCATGTCATTGAAGCCCTGGTTCGGGGAGAATCAATCCGCCTCAAGGCCACCTCTACCGCCACCGACTGCTATCCAAAAGAGGCTATTGACCTTGAGTTTACGCTGGATGATTTGAATCAAGCCTATCTTTTTAATCCACGTAACGGATACCAAAACTATGCTGCGGCAGTCAATAGCACCGACCGGGTAATCCATACCTACATGGGTACCCTCTTACCGCGGTATGGTAATTTGACCTACTCCACTACAGGCGCGTACAGTCCCCTCTTAAACGATCCATATTACCGGACCATCGGAGTTGGCACCCGGATCTGGTTAGCCGGAGCTGTCGGCTTGGTCGCCTGGGAAGGCACCCAACACAATCCGACGGTCGCCCGCAACGACCGGGGAATTCCGGTTGGAGCCGCCGGCACACTGGCGGTTATCGGCAACCTTAAAGAAATGTCCGCCGATTTCCTCCGGGCAGCGTATTTTCACAACTACGGGACAACTCTCTATGTCGGTATAGGGGTCGCGATCCCCGTTCTCGATAAAGAAATGGCGCATTGTCTGGCGATCACCGATGCAGAGATCACGACCAGAGTCCTCGACTACGGTGTGCCCAGCCGAACTCGCCCGGTTGTGGCCGAAGTAACCTACGCCCAATTGCGCAGCGGGACGGTAAATATTAATGGTAAAACTATCCCTACCGCTCCATTAAGCAGCTTGTTTAAGGCTAGGCAAATCATGGACCTCCTCAAGCAACAAATTCAAACGGGCAGATTTACCTTAAGCGCCCCCATCCAACCCTTGCCGGGAACGAAAGGAGATGAGTAGTATGGTCAGCCGTAGAGTGGTTATTACCTTTCCAGCTGGCAAAGCGGTACAGCCCCTAACCTACTACCTGGTTAAAGACTACGACCTCGTCATTAATATTCTGTTTGCCCGGATTAGCCCGGACGAAGAAGGAACATTGGTCCTCGAGATCACCAACTCACAGGCAGAGAATATCGAGAAAGGTATCGAGTTCTTGCGGAGTCAGGGGCTAATAATGGAAAACTTGGCTAAAGCCATCACTTGGGATGAAAGCAAATGCGTTCATTGCGGTGCCTGCACCGCGGTTTGTCGTCCGCGGGCCTTGCGCCTTGATCAACCCACGTGGCGCCTCACTTTTGATCAGAGCAAATGTATTGTCTGTGAATTATGCATCGCGGCCTGCCCTTTAGGAATCATCAAGGAGGCTTTATAATGAGCTTTGACTCGGATCCCCGTTATGAGAATCGGACTTACCGGACCTGGATCACCAATCAAGAGGAAATGCTCAGTCTACGGGTGTCCATTGATGAAACCGATCTCCTAGTTAGGGTTGAGCGCGGGATTGCCGATCCGGGTGCCATCCGGCAAAAGGTAGAGACTATTGTCCGCCGCGAGCGTCGCTCGCTCGAAGATTACATTGAGCGACAACCCATTTTTCTTGATAGCCTGACACCTGTCACCGTTGTCGGATGGGCCCCCCGGATCGTGAAACATATGGCCATCGCTGCCGAAGCCGCCGGGGTAGGACCCATGGCGGCGGTGGCCGGAGCGCTGGCGACCGCGGTCGGAGCTGAGTTAGCAACTACTCATACCGAGGTCATCGTCGAAAACGGCGGTGATATTTACATCACTGCTTCACAGCCGCGGACCATAACGGTCTTTGCCGGAGATTCACCCTTCACCGGCAGGCTCGGTATCCTGCTGCGCCCGCACCTTTTCCCGCTTGGTGTCTGTTCGTCATCAGGCACCGTTGGGCATTCGTTAAGTTTCGGCTCGGCCGATTGTGCTACCGTGATCGCCAAAGACGCCGCTTTGGCCGATGCCGCGGCCACCGCTTTAGGCAACAGGATCGCTGGCGTCAAAGATCTGAAGCCTGCGGTCGAATGGGTGATGACCATCCCCGGCGTCATAGCCGGGCTGGCGATCAAAAACGATCAGCTGGCGGTCCAAGGCAGCATCGAGTTGGTCAGGCTCCCTGGGCCTGGTCGGTAAAGGTGCCTATCTCCGAATCTCGGCATTAGGCACATCTTTGCCGGTAATAGCTTTATAACTTTGTTGTAATAAAGTGACGGCGTACGGCGGATTGTGCACTCCATGACTGCCGTCCGCTTCAACGAAAAAGTAATTATAGGCAGCCAGGTACAGTTTTTCGTCCATTTGCTCCGGCGGTATTTCCGTGCCGTCGGCCTTGAGGAAGACCACATTACCATGCGACTCGCTCAGCTTGCCGCCGCCGGGTATCCGTTTCTCAATTTCTGCCTTGAGTAGCTCCAGTAGCCCCTCAACCTCCGATTGGATGCCTTCCATTTTCCGATCGCCATCATAATCGCCATAGGCCGGCCGATTGGCATCGACCGTCTCCGGGTGGCATTCCAGACAGGCATTGCGATTAAAAGCATCCCCGGATTTTACCCGGAAAGTGTGGCCACCAACTTCATTAAAGCCCGGCTGCCCCTCGGGTGGGCTTTCGGCCATATGACAGACTATGCAGGCGTTTTCAAAGCCGGTATGGGCCGAGTTTTGGTAACTAACCACGTCGGCGCCGAATTCCCAACCATTGGTGCCCATGAGCATATCGCCCTGCGGACTGCCATGCGGAGCTTTGCGTCCGGATCTGGTCGCGGCATCCTGGATATTGCGACGGGAATTATGGCAGGCGACACAGAGGTTGCTGTCTCCGCGATCCATCACCACGCCATTCGGCAGGGTGACCGGCTCCACTTTGCGCAACTTATGTTCATTCCGCGCGCCGGCAAAATCATGACAGGCATTGCAGGTCTGTGCCTTGGGCTCACCAATATCCGCAGCCTTGACATTCGGATTAATAAAGCCCTGTTCGGTGTGGCATTGCAAACAGCCGTCTCTCGCCGTGTCTTCGACAACTTTGGCATGGGCGGATGCTTGCCACTGTGCGTTATAGTCGGACCGGCCTCGCCCCTGGTCTTTGCCTTCATCGTTGAGACCATTACGGACTCCCGGCTGCTGGGCCAGATCCGGCCCACGATCGCCACTGCTCCAGATCATATAAGCACCTACTGCTATAACAATAAATAAGACTACCCAAATAACTCTGTTCACGTCTGTTAGCCTCCTCATTGGGTAGTCTGTGCAGGAAATATCAATTTGCATTCTTCATTAGCCCGAAATATCAGCCGCTTGTCTAGCCGGCAGTTTGATCGTGAAGGTTGTACCTTCCGGTGATGAAACCACGCCAATCGTGCCCTGATGCTGCTCGATCGACCGTTTGGCCATCGCCAAACCGATCCCGCTGCCGTTAGGCTTCGTTGTGTAAAAAATATTCCAGATCCGGGAGATGTTTTCCGGCGGAATCCCCGGTCCCTCATCACTGACTTCAATAAAGGCGGTCTCTGCTTCCTGCCACGCCCGTAGCGTGATCACCCCTTTAATCTCCGCCGCGCTCATGGCTTCGAAGGCATTATTAATAAGGTTTAGTAAAACGTGCTGCAGCTCCAAACGGTTCATCGCCAGCTGCGGCTCGGGCTCTGAGACCTCAACCTGCAGTTTAATGCCGGTGCTCGTCATTTTGCCCTGCAACATCAACACAATATTTTCAAAAAGAGACCTGATCGACCAATGCGATCCGGCCTCATCTCGGTCCGGCCTGGAATAGCAAAGAATTTGCTCCAAATACTGATTGACATCGTTGACCATGGCATCTATGCGGCGATAGAGACCGAGCTGTTCGGCTCGCTCCGGCGTCAACTCGCCCAACTGTGCCAGCCCTTTGATCGAAGCCAACGGATTACGGATATCATGCGTAATAATCGAAACCATTTCACCAACCATGCATAACCGATCCATTTGATGAATCTTGGCGATGAGAGCTTTTGTCTCGGAAATATCCACAAAAGTGGACATCACCCCAACCTCTCCGAAGCACAACTGGAACGGAAAAACGGAACAATACAAAGTGCAACTCCCATTCTCCCGTTGAATGGTCCTTTCCCCCTCCAGCGGCGTTTGTTGGGTCAGCGCCTGGATGGTCAAGGGAAACTCCTCGGCAGACAAAGCCTTGCCGACAAGCTGCTCCGGAGTGCGGCCCAAAATCGCCGCCCCCCGTTCGCTCAACTCCAGACAAACCCCTTGGCTGTCCGCAATCAGGTAACCCCAAGGATAATTGGAAAGCAACTGACTTTTTTGTACGGCCAAATTCGCCGTTTCGGCAAAAGCAAAAGAGGCGGTCTTGTCACAGGCTCTAAATAGACTGAGTAGGCTGAGATCGCTCAGAATTTGCCGAAATAACCGGTGATCATATAGAAGGATTAACGAGATGCAACCAAAGAAAACGACATTGAGCAGTACTACCAGCCCCACTGGGGCAGACTGGGCGAAGAAACAGAAAAGGTTAATCGCAGCAAGCAAAAGAAGTCCGACCAGGACACCGGTGAGCTGTCTTCGCTGAAAAACCCGGGTCAAAGAAGGTTTCAACTACTCACCCTCTTTCTGGGGCTGAGTCATGGCCCCACTTTCTTCTTTTATCCGCTTTTTCCTTCTTTAATCTTTAATAATGCCTAGTCCCCGACTATCCTTTTTGATCCGCTGTTTATCCTGGTACATCGCCTCATCTGCATCTTTAAACAGTGCATCAACGGCGATCATATCTTTGGCTACCTGCCAACCAATCGCCAAGCTGACCGGAAGACCCGGATTGGCCTGTGACCAATCAGCGGCGGCTCTAGCGATCCGCTCCTTGGCCGCCTGCGCGCATACTTCATCTCCATCAGGCATGATCACGGCAAACTCGTCTCCACCGATTCGAAAGGCGGAGTCGGACTCCCGGATTACCGAACGGATCAGCTCGGCGGCCTTGATCAGCACTTGATCTCCCACCGCATGCCCGAAACAATCGTTCACTTCTTTTAGCCAGTTACAATCAATAACCAATAAGGCGACCGACTAGTAATTGCAGCCTATTTGGCTAAGCATTTCCTCCAGAACCACCTGAAAATGGTTCTTATTAAACAGGCCGGTCAAGTGGTCTTTAATCACCAGATCTTCATACTGGCGGGCCTTGCGTTCCCGCGCCGTTACATCCAGGCTGGTCATGACCAAGCCGCGATACTGACCCGCGCTATATAACGGCATAATCCATTGCTCGACATATAACCCTCCGCGGTGACGCAGTAAATTTTGTGTAACATTACCGCGGGCTTTAAAAGCAGCGATAATTCCGGCGATTTCCTCCCGCGCTTCAGGCCGATGACAATCGTAAATGGACTGCCCGATGATACAATTTGTCTCTACACCTCTTAATTCGGCTTCCTTGCGGTTACAATAAACAATTCGCTCCTGATCATCGATAACCATAACGCCAAAATTAAGCGTTTCCATGACCAAGTGGAAATCAACCATCCGTATCCCCCTCCCGGCAACCACGCCCCACAATTTGTAGCCGGATTCGCCGAAGGAGTTGCCCATTCCTGGATACAATGGTACTATTATAATTATGCTCGTACTAGAAATCCCCGGACGGGGTCGGATCGAAATTAAACATATCGTCTTCGATTTTAACGGCACACTCGCCACTGACGGAAAACTCACTTCCGCCACCCGAGAGCAACTGACCAAACTCAGTGAACTAGCCGAAATTCACGTACTAACCGCTGACACCTACGGATCTGCCCAGGCAGAGTGTAGGGGGCTTAATCTGACCATCAATACTTTCCCCGGGGCGAGGGGAGCCGAGGGCAAAGCACAGATTGTACAAGCGCTTGGTCCAGCCCAGACGCTTTGCATCGGCAATGGCCGTAGCGATCTCCTGATGGCGGAGCTTTGTGCTCTTTCGATCGCCATTATCGGGCCGGAAGGTGCCTATGGTCCGCTGCTAGCCGTCAGCGATATTGTCGTGACTTCTCTGGAGGATGTCTTCGCACTGCTCACCAATCCACAGCGCATTGTCGCAACTTTGCGCAGCTAGAACTCTTCTTAATACCCCAGCTTAATTGTCTCCCACTTCTTGGCGGTAGTTGAAACCCCTACCACATTGGGACATTTGTCACATTAATTTTGCACTAAGCAGGTTACGTTATAAAAATCGGTAATAATATAACTGTGATTTCCCTCATTTGGTTAATATTGGCGCTTTTTGGTTGGTGGAGTAGTTAAGGAGGTGAATACAAAAGAACGATTGACCCCACCGAAGTTGCGTTGTTAAGGCCGAGCATATTCAAAGAGGGAGTTGTGTTAAATGAAAAGACGGACTTTTCTATTTATTTTCATCTGTCTAGCTCTTGCCGCATTATCCACCACCGTCTTGGCAGCCGAGTATGTCGGTTCCGCCAAATGTAAGATGTGCCATGCCGACCAATACAATGAATGGCAAAAAACTGCTCACGGAAACATGGTTCAGAATGCAGCCGAAGTTCTGGGCAGCAGAACCAAACCCAACTACAAATATGTTATCTTCGATACGTACATCATCGATAAGGACTACAATTGGGCTTCCGAACAGTGGAATCCGGTGACCAAATCGCTCGAACCGGGTACCCGTTCAGGTTCCTGGCTCGGCTGCGCTCGCTGCCACACCGTTGGTTTCAATGAAGCCACCGGAACCTTCGTTGAAGCAGGGGTCGGTTGCGAAGCCTGCCATGGTCCGGCCGGCGACCACCTCAAGACCTTCTCCGCCGCTGACATCATCTGCAACCCTGGCGTCGAGATGTGCGCTCCGTGCCATGATGGTGAACGTCAGATCGGCCAGATGAAACTCATGCCGGAGAAATTCGGTCGCATTGGTCACCTAGCTATTTTCGACGAAGCTGTTAAAGAGCGGGGAGACGGATACCAGATCCGCTGTGCCAAGTGCCACTCCGCTACGGTCATCACTGCGATTCAGCGTGGTGAAATCATCCCGACCATGGATGATTTCTGGACCGGCCACCTCAAAAACGACCGTTACGGAATCACCTGCGTAGTCTGTCATGATCCGCACAGAGTGACCGCTTACGAATACCAACTGAAGACCGACAAACAGACGACTTGCGTCCAGTGCCATACCAGCACCAGTGACTTCCAGAATCCGTTGCCGTCCGGTGAGAAATTCACCCGTGCTCCGCACCATCCACAGACCGAATTCCAGAGCGGTCGCGGCGTCATTGGCGTACCGGAAGTTCAGAGCCACGGTTCCGCCCTGTGCGTTGATTGCCACATGGCCAACGGCAACCATATCTTCTTGCCTGGCACCCCGACCGTCACATTGGTCAGCCATGGTCGTGAAGTTGTGGTCGATGCTTGCGTCAAGTGCCATAGCGGCATGACCGCCGAGAGAGTTGCCGCCTTCCAGCATAAGAATGAAGAGACGCTCCACGCGCTCTTGACCGAGTACGAAGCATTGAACAAGCGGGCTGAAGGCAACGCGAAGGCCAAAGCTATCCTCGACGAGGCTTGGATCAATATCGACTTCATGGAAGCCGATAAGAGCTTGGGCATCCACAACCCGGCCTTCTTCGAGCTCGTCGTCGAACGCACTCAGAAACTGCTCGCTGATGCCAAAGCCGCTCTATAAGTAAAACTAAATACAGACTAAACACAAGGAGGGAGCCTTGCTCCCTCCTTTGCTCATCTATACACAGCTTTTCCTAGGACGCTTAGTCCACCTTTTGTCTGATCTCCTCCGCATAGTGTTCCATTAAATAGCGGAACCAATAAGTATAGTCATCCGGGTGCTGTTGGATGTCGGCTCGTACTTCCTCCAAACTTGCCCAGCGGATGGCCTCGATCTCGTCCTTATTCGGGTACACCGGGCCGTTATAGCGGCCGATGAAGACATGGTCATACTCATTCTCGATCAGACCGTTATCCAATTCGGCGCGGTAGGTAAATTCAAAGGCCGGCGTAAGCTCACAAACAATGCCTAGCTCCTCTCGGAGTCGCCGCTTGGCAGCTGCCCGAATGGGTTCGCCGTCACGCGGGTGGCTGCAGCAGCTGTTCGTCCACAATCCCCCGGAATGGTACTTGGCTTGATGCCGCTTCTGCAGTAACAGTTGCTTTTGCGCATTAAAGATTAAAATGGAAAAAGCCCGGTGCAGCAAACCCTTGCGGTGCGCCGCGAGCTTCTCGATCGGAGCAATTTCTCGATCGTTTTCGTCAACCTGAATGATGTATTCCATACTGAATATTCTGCCCTCAAACCGAGATAGTTTTCCACCTCCCGCTTCGGAAACGCAGACCAACGGCGACACCTAGCAGGAAAATATAAAGCAAAGCTCCGCCCCAAGCTCCCGGTAAACCGAGATCTAAGGTAAAGGCCAAGAAGTAAACGGTCGGAACAAAGACCCCCCATGCCCCGCACAAAGTCAAGACCATCGCGAAACGAGTATCGCCGGCACCATTCAGAGCGCCGCGAAAAACGATGTTCATGGCGTCAAAGATCTGATAAAGGGCGATCAATCGCATGGGTAAAACCGCTATCTCAACTAATTGCGGGTCGGGCGTAAACAGACCGGCTAGTTGCCTGGGCAAGAACCAAAAGACCAACCCCATTAAGCCCATGAAAGTCACTCCAAGTTTTGCTCCCAGATATCCTATTTTTTCAGCCAATTCCGGCTCCTTCGCCCCCAGAAACCGGCCAACCAGCGAACCGGTGGCACCACCTAAGGCGAAGCCGGGCATGAAGGCAACAGAGCTAACCTGATTAACTATCTGGCTAACTGCGAGCTCAGCCGTTCCCAACCTGGATATCAAGCCCATAAAAACGGCAAAGGCACCGACATCAACCGCATCGGCCAAACCGATCGGCAGGCCGACCTTGATCATACTGCGAACCTTCTCCCAAGTGGGCCAGGACCAACCCCGCAAATGGTACTGTAGAGCATAGCCCCTGTAGACAATTACCGCGGCTAAACCCATTTGGAGCAGGAAGGCGATATTGGTCGCCCAGGCCGCACCGGCTACCCCCAGGGCCGGGAAGCCGAGTTTCCCAAAGATTAGCACATAATTCAAGATGATATTGGCTCCAACCGCAATCCAAGACAAAACGGCAGGCAATCTGGTGTTGCCGATACCGATCAAGAAACTGATCAAAGCGGTCGAGACCAAAGTAAGCGGTAGCCCGACAATGCGGATATTAAGATAGAGCATCGCTTGTTCCACAACGAGCGGATCCGGCCGCATCAGCCGGAAAAAGGCGCCGAATAAAGGGTTTAACAATAATCCGAGCGGGGAGAGCAATAGTGCAAAACCAATAAAATGAATTAAGTGCTGACCGGCCAGCGGCAATTCCCCTGCTCCATAGGCCCGGGAAACAAAGGTCGTCACGCCGCTAATCGTACTGCGGAAGATCAGACTCAGCGTAAGAAAAAGCATATTGGCCAACCCCACTGCCCCCAAGGCAGCAGCGCTAACCCGGCCCAAAAAGAGAGTGTCGACCACCCCCATCAAGGTATATGCCAAGTTCGATGCTACCAATGGTGCAGCTAAGTAAGCCAGATCTTTGGTTAAATTGCGCGATGATAAATCTTTAGCTATCGTATGCATTCGTAATATTATTAC
>JAAYHC010000083.1 GCA_012735535.1 Bacillota bacterium | reverse complement strand
TAACCAATAACTAGGCCTGCAGCATAAAGCTCTTCAACCGCTTTATAAGCCCAGTGGTGCTCGGGAACATCCGGGAAAGCTTTGCCCATTGCCGGTAGCCCCAAAGCACACACCAACATGGCTGTTAGCGCGAGTGAAAGCAGTTTTTTCATGCGGTTTATCCCCCCTGAATCAAATTTGTTTGGTGAGCTCGTCCCAACGGAAACGATAGAGTGTCCGTGTTTCCTCTACAGTTCTCCGCAGGTGAGCGGGCTCCCAGGAATATTAGTCCTCTACTTAGACATATACTAGTCCGCCGAAAATAATACCGACCTGTTACCTCCTTTCCCTTGTATAATTACTCGGCGAAACTAGTTAGCAGGTAAATTAGACCTTAACTACTCTGTGACAATTCTGTAACCCCGCTTGGAAATCCTTCATTGGCTACCATAAAAAGTGCTTATCTTAGTATCCTGCCAAAGGAGGAAAATTATGCTGTAAAAGGGGATAAAAAGACCGCTCGTTATAGCAACGAGCGGTTATGCCATCCCATCAGAAGGTCAGTTTCAGTTCGGCCGAGGCTTGGCTGGCCTGATAGTCTTCTTCGTCCATATTGCTATCGAAGTCAATCAACCGGTATTTGGCCGTTAGTTCGGTATCATCGTTGAAATGGTACCCTAATGCAAATCCGGCTTCTTTGTGGTTGATCTGCCGGTCCCCCTCTTCTTTGCCCAGGGTAAATCCTGCACTCAGTTGCGTCTTGTCGTTTAAATCCACATTCACATCGGCATTGACCGACCGGTAGCTATTATCGTTGGTATCCCAGCTGAGTTCATACCCGGCTTTCAAGGTTATCTGATCGGTGAGCACAATATTGCTGCCGATCTCGACCGAGCTCGCCGTATAATCCGGCGTATACAGCGCATCGACATCAACTAACCGGTATTTGGCCTCCATTTCCAACCGGTCCGGGATCACCGGCAGATTCGCCGCAACCTCACGGCTGACCACGGTTTCCGCCGCCAGTTCGTAATCATGAACCCCGTATTCGGCGGAGAGCCCAACCTTGCCAAGCACGGTATTCGCTTGTAAGCGATACCCTTTACTGCCGGGAATGTAGGTTTCGGCGGAACCGGAGGCCAATGGAGACCAGTACCGCGGGTCAATCCGGGTAAAATCAGCCTGTAGATTTACCCCGGCCAAGTGGCTCCATACTGTCAGCTCCAGCGCGGTAGCCCCTTCTTCACTGTTGATATAATACTGGCCCCCGACTTCTAAGCCCGGCCACAGGCGCAGCAGACTATTGATCCCGTAATTGGTACTCTGCCCGGCCTCACGGTGCGCAGCGGAGACAATTGTCCCGCCCAGCTGCCAGTTAGGATGCAACCAGTATTGCCCGTTCACCGCGGTCACCAGCGTTGTGTCAAGGAGTTTACCCACGATCACCGTAGTACCAAGATTCCCGAGGATCACCTGGGCCTCACCGCCTAACAGCTCTTGGTCGTAGAGGGTATATCTATCCAAGGACGTATAAAGCCGATTGCTCAGCCGGGCCGACATAGTTTCCTTATTGATAAACAAGTCGACACGTTCGATTTCAACCGGAGTGAGCTTACGCTGCTCGGTCTGGGGGAAGATCTCGCGATCAGGTGCAAAAAGATAGGAAAAGTCCCCGCTGATCTCGGCCTCGGCCCACATATCCGGGCCAACATCGGTGGTAAAGACCAGATTGTATCGGGGCGCGAATTCGGTCTCCTCCTCCCACCTTTCGGAGCCGGTGCTGCCGGTGACAACTCCTCCCGGCGACAAGCTACCCGAACTAATCCCTTTCACGACGACCTGCTCCGCAGGGGCCGGAGCGCCGAGCAGGGAATCGGACATGCCCAACAAGGCCAATTCTTCGGCGAACTCGGCCCGCAAATCGGTATAGGCGAGCACCGCATTGTTAGTGACAAAGCCGCCACTAGGGCCGGCCAGTTTTTGCAGTGCTTTGGCCAGAACCGCCGGGGAAACTTGTTCCGGCGAGTGGAATCCTTCTTGGCGCAGCACAGACTCGATGCCGGCAGTCACTTTACCGACGATCAGCGCAAATTCGTAGCGATTCAGTTCGCCCCCGGCCGGAACCGCAGTAGTTAACCCGGCCTGACGCAAAATCTGGACCGCTTGATAAGCCCAATGCTCCGCCGCTAGGGGCGCAAAGCCCTCGCCGGCCTGTACCGGAACGACAAAGCCGAGCAAGGCGATAAGTATGAAGATTATTAAATAGGCGTAGCCTTTCGTCGGCATGCCTGTTTCCTCCAAAAATACCAGGGCGGGAATGCCTGAGTTGCCTTGTTGCCTCACTGCCTTCCCGCCCACGGAATTAGTTGTCACTGGCGGCGTGGACGTTTGGCGCATCTTTTGGTTCGTCGGGCCGTTTCATTGTGCTGCTGCAGCTTACTGTTACATCGTACCAGTGACAAGAAGCGATCAATTGTTAACTGACTTACGTTTGTTAGCTCATGTGTAATAAGTTCTCCTCCGCCGGAGATTCTCCTTCCTAAAGCAGCGGTTCAATTATTACCCACAGATACAGGATTTTCTGCTACTGTGATACTTCCAGTCTGATCTGTAACGGACCTTCGGCAGTCCAGGTGTCGGCGGCGGCAATTACCTTGAGGGTAACAATACCTTTGAACGACTGGATCTTCTCGATGGTCTTCGGTACCTCGGTCCAGTTCAGCGTCTGACCGACGGTACCCTCAGGGGTGGTGATCATCCCCAGTTCAATCGCCTTTTCATTGACCTCGCCGAGCAGATTCAAAATATCCACCAATAGCTGGTCGGAGGTGCGACCGGCATCGATCTTGGCTTGAGCGATGACCTCACCTTCGGCAAAGATCCGCTGATCCTTAAAGAGCTGGAAGTAGACGGGCACCGGATTACCCACCAGCGAGTTGGCGTAGGATACCACGCGCAGCACCACGTCACTCTCGGTATTGCTGATAATCTCGGCCGCCTGGTCCAAGTGCTCCGGAATGACCTGCAAAGCCTTATCTTTGCCTTCGATGATCGCGCCGCGTTTGAGGGCCTCCGCATTCGCCGGGCCGTTGAGGAAGTCTAAAATCTCATTCTTGATCACCGCGGCATCGCGCCCGCCTTTGATCACCGTCGACAGGACAATTTCATCCGCCCGGTAGGCTACATTACCGAAATACAAATCGGTCTGCAGTTCGGCAATTTCGGTACTCAACCGCTGCTTTTCGGCATTAAGTTGTTGGACTTCCGCTTTGAGCGTTTCAACCGCCTCGGCCAAAGGCTGGGCCAGCTCTTTCAAGCGCTCGACCCGCTGTTGCTCGAGCAGCAAGAGGCTCTGGGTTTCGGCAACCTGCGCCAAAGCCGCCTGATGCTCGGACTGCACCCGTTCAAGCTCGCTGTAAACCTCATCCAAAGCGGTCTGCACCTTGTCTTTTTCCGCTAAAACTTGTTTATATTCTTGGTTAAGCGTGGCGATTTGGACCTCCAGCTGCTGGGCCTCGTGCTGTTTGCGTTCGAGCTCGACATCCTTGATCCGGATCTGCATCTGACTGTCGGCTAGGGCATCTTTGAGCTGCTTCATCCGGAAAAGGGCGGTCCGCACATCCTCGGAGACAATGGTTAAAATCCCGATAGTGGCACCTGAAATCATAATTCCGGTCAGGATGGTGATGATGATCGAAGTGTGCCGCGGGCGCAGACCAAAGAGGGTCAGACGCTGACGGCCAACCTTCATCCCAATACGGTCCCCGATATACGCGACCGCGCCGCCGACGATAATCAGCACGAAAACTAGTGTTAGACCGTACATTAGGCTCACCTTCCCCCCTTAAACTTTATTTCGGTGCCTTCCAAATGAGAATAAGCCCCGCGATTAGCAGAACCACGTTTTGCCCCCAAGCGCCAACCACCGCCGGCAGATAACCGCCTTGCACCATTGCCGAGCCCATCGTCAGGAGCAGGTAATAAACAAAGATAATGATAATGCTTAACCCAAACCCGATCGAGCGCGCCGAGCGGTGTGACTGAATGCCCAACGGTGCCCCGACAATCGCAAAAACCAGGCTCGCCAGGGGGACCGAAAACTTCATGTGATAATTCAACTGATACTCCCGGAGCTTCTGTGGATTATCCTGCAGGACCAACATCTGGGCCCGCAACTCACGGAGCGTCATCTTCTCCGGATTTTTTTGCAAGAGCGGAATATCCTTGGGCTGGTAATCGAGCGGCAATTCTTGACGACCGCCTGCAAAAGATACTTTGGTCACCGGCCCTTCTCCGGAAGCGCTCAGCAGATAAACCGTGCCATCCTCTAAATACCAGTGGTCTTTCTCCCACACCAGCCGCTTCGCGGTGGTTTGCTGCACCGGTCGGCCGTTGGTGAACTGAATAACGCTTACATCCTCCATCGTTCGGGTTTCGTTGTTAAAAGAAACCGCGTAGATAATCCGGGAGAGTTTACCACCCGTATATTCATCCAGCATAATATTGTTGGTGACTTTCGGCAAGGATTTTTGGTAAACTTTTTCATACAAAACCCTTTGGTAACGCTGATCCGCCTCCGGAACCAGAAACTCGTTGACCAAGATCGCGGCTCCGGAAACCGTCACCGCCAAAAGCACAACCGGAATAATCAGGCGATAATAGCTCACGCCCCCTGCCCGCATCGCCACCAATTCGCTCGTCCCCGAGAGCTTGCTGAGCGACAACAACGTCGCCATCAGCATCGACATCGGGAAAGTAAAGACCAAGAACTCAGGAAGCTTAAGAATCAACAAGTGAACCAATACGCTCCACGGAGCCCCGTAGCGAATAATCATTTTTGATAAGTTTACCAAATCAGCTCCGATAAAGAGACTGGTAAACGCGGTCAACCCGAAAAAGAGCGGGGCGAGAGTTTCCGTCAAAATGTAGCGATCCAACTTGCGCATAATCTACTCCAACCTAAAGGGTAAAGCGGTCGCCAAGGTAAAACTTCTTGGCCACCGGATCGGTGATCACCGATTGCGAATCCCCGGAAACTAAGATCCGGCCTTGGTGCATGATATAGGCTCGGTCGGTAATGGCGAGAGTCTCCCGGACACTATGGTCGGTAATCAACACCCCTAGCCCTTTCTGCTTTAGTTGCATGATAATCTGCTGAATATCGGCGACCGCAATCGGATCAACCCCGGTAAAGGGCTCGTCCAATAAAATGAAAGCCGGCTCGGTCGCCAAGGCCCGGGCGATTTCCGTGCGCCGACGTTCCCCTCCGGAGAGCACCGCCCCCTTATGATGTCGAATATGAGTCAGCTGAAACTCCTCGAGCAGAGCGTCCGTCCGCCGTTTACGTTCGGCCGCCGGCAGCCCGCGGACCTCTAAGACGGCCAGAATATTGTCTTCGACGCTGAGCTTGCGAAAGATGGAAGCCTCTTGGGTGAGATAGCCAATCCCCCGCCGAGCCCGCAAGTACATCGGCAGTCTGGTAATATCCTCGCCGTCGAGAAAGATCTTGCCCTTTTGCGGAGCCTCCAGCCCGACGATCATGTAAAAGGTGGTCGTCTTGCCGGCGCCATTCGGCCCGAGCAGGCCCACGACCTCCCCCTGGTGCACCTCGAGGCTAACCTCATGCACTACTTGGCGTCCTCTATAGGCTTTGGCTAGGCCTTCCGCCGCCAGTATCATCGGCTGCCTCCCACCTCATCAAGGCGTAAGCTGCTACCACCGGAAGCGACCATCGTCCCGTCGGCCAAATCCACTTCGATGCGCTGCCCCTTGAGTTCGCCCCCATCAGTGGTGACAAGCGGATTGCCCTCTAAGAGCAGCCGTTCCTCCTCCGGCCAGTAGGTTAATTTTTCGGCCGACCCGGCGAACTGATCATAAGCGAAGGTAACGCTACCGCTTGCCAGGATCAAGTCCCTTCTCGCCTCAATTTGCTCCGCTGTTAAACGCACCTCCGGATCAGCACCGACCAAGTTCACTCCCCCGCTGGCCACAACCCGCTCTTCTTTCTGATAATACTCCAGATAAGCGGCGGTAATTTTATACTTATCCATCTCGATGGAGACCGGCTTGAGAGCGGTACCCCAAAAGACGGTGACGTTATCCTTGAAGCTAAACTTGATCTTTTCGGCATCAATAGTGGTGCCGCCGGTTTCGGCAAAAACCGTTACCGCGACCGGTAGTAGGACCAGCAGCCCGATTGCTAACACAGCTTTACTCCGCACGCAATTCCCTCCTCGGTAATTATAACACAGCTCTGCCGACATTCGGCGGGGAAACTCCTCCCTCAATCGGTTAGCTGCCCCATCTAGTATTCATTTTCCACCTCATAGCAGGAAAACCTATCGCTATTGAGAAGACAATACCTGTTAATTGGGCACAAAGGAGCTTACGATGTTACCAATAGCCAGTATTGTCATCCCTACTTTTAATCGCCGGCCAATCCTCGAGAAATGTCTCCGCAGTCTGCTCGTCCAGGATTGCCCGGCCAATCACTTTGAAGTCGTCATCATCGATGACGGCTCCACCGACGGCACCGACCGGATGGTAGCCGAACTAGCCCTGCCGGAGCATTTCCGCTATCTCCCGCAGCCGAATCAAGGGCGTTCACGGGCCCGCAACAACGGGATCAAGGCAGCTCGCGGCGAGATCATCATCTTTTTGGATAGCGATATGGTGGTCACGCCGAGTTTCGTCAGCGCCCACATCGCCGCCCATCAGGCCGATCCCAAGCTCGTTGTCCACGGCCCGGTGATTCACACTACCAATTTTGCCGATCCGACAAGTGCAAAGAAAAAACTCTCCGACCTGAGTAACGCCTTCTTTGCCACCGCCAATACCTCCGTGCGCAAGGAGCACTTGGTCGCCGTAGGAATGTTTGACGAGAGTTTCACGAAGTACGGCTGGGAAGACCTTGAGCTTGGCATGCGCCTGCGGCAGCGCGGCTTAAAGGTGGCCAAAGCCCCCCAAGCGGTCGGATACCATTATGATGAAATGATCGACTATTCCGACTTGACCCCGATCATTCGCAAAGAGCGTGAACGCGGCGAAATGGCCGTCCTCTATTACCAGAAACAGCCGCATTGGCGGGTTAGGCTTTCGACAATGCTCCACCCGGCCTTTTTCTTCCTGGAACGGCTGTTAACCATCGGTAATTGGCAAGATCACCCGCGGGTCCGCTCATTCATCAGCGCCAAGGCTGACCGTAGCAGGCTTGCCCGCTTAGCCTTTTTCTTCGTGAAAAACCATGCCTACTTCGAAGGGATGCGCGCGGCACTCGCCGCTTTGTCCGAGCGGGACAACTCCCGGTAAAGCTCGATCGTGCGCTCGGCTACTGCCGTGACTCCTCCCGGCCCGCCCATGCGCTCTTTCCCCACCACAGCCATCCGCTCTTGCACCTCCGGATCAGATAAAATCCGGTGGATCTCGGCGGCTACCTCAGCTGCCGTCGGCGGCTTGTCAGGATCAGCACCCCAGACCACGGAAACCGCCTCGCCGAGCAACCGTTTTTGCGCCGCAACAAATTTGCGCGTAAACTGGCTACCTAAACCAACGAAGGTGATCACCGGCTTACCCAGCCCGGCAGCCTGTTCGTTGGCTGTCCCCGCCAAACCCAGAATCAGGTCGGATCGGTCCAGAATATCGCCAAAAGCGCCTTTACACAAGAGCAGTTTCGCCTCGCCCCGAGAGAAAACAGCTTTCACCGCTTCCGGCAGCGGGGCGGAATCCTTTCTCCAGCCCAGTTGGCTGAGCTGATCTGCCATCCGCTGCTCGTCCAAATGACCGGCTAAAGCGACCGGAAAGGCTGCCGGGCCGTATCGCGCAGTGTACTCCGCAGCTGCTTGCGCCAAAAGATTGAAATTCGGATAAGCCTCCTCACGACTGCCCGGGAGGATCCCGATAATCGGCGGCCGGCCGGCCTTAGCCCCATACTCCGTCAACCCGAGCGAATAACCGCACAAATCAATACTGTCCATCATCAGGTTGCCGACAAACTCAGCCGGCACCCCCTCACCGGCCAGCTTGTCGGCCGTAGCCGAATCCCGCGGAAAAACAACGGTCGCCAACTGTCGCATCCAGCGAACTTCAAAGGGCAGATGGCCGCGGATATACTCCGATTTGGCTGTCGGCACAAAGATTAATGGTTTGCCGAGGTGCCGTTTCACAAGATAGAGCAATAGGCTGTCGCCCACCGCCAAGATTAGTGTCACCTCCGGCGCAATCCGGCGTAAGGCGTGGATCTGTCCCCGCCAATGGCGCCAATAACCGGCTCTGAGGTCGGCAATTAGGTATTTGAGTCCGCTGCGGATAAAACCTCCGCTGGGAAAGGCTTTGCCCGCATACAGGATGGGCACTCCGGTCTGCGCTACCGGCTCACCCTCACCAACCAGTGGTAAGGCCACCAGCGGCAGTTCCGGAGCCAACTCCCGTATCTTTTTGATCAAGCGGGCCGCCATCAAATCCTCGCCATGCCCATTGCTAATTACCAGTAACACAGTGCTACCCTCGTTTCGCTTTCATTCCCGCACCGTCCGCGCCGGGACGATCTCTCCCGGCTGGAGATCGGCACCAGGACCGATAATCGAACCTGCTCCAATGACGCAACCGGCAGGAACCATCGCTCCCTCCCGCAAGCGGACGCCTGATCCGATCACCGCCTCCTCGACCTGGGCCCCGGCCCCGATCTTAACCTCATCCCACAAGACTGAATTCCGGAGATAGGCCTGCTCGATCACGCACTTATTCCCGACGGTATTAACCCCAATCAGCTCGGCCTCCGGGTCGATGGTCGAGTCTGCGCCGACCAACAAGCCATCCTCTGCTTCGGGCATCCCGGAGGTATACAGGTGCACCAAGCCCTGAACAATGTCGAGATTCGCTTGGCGATAAACCTGATGGGTGCCGATATCACACCAATAAGCCCGGGTTTCAAAGGCATAGAAAGGCGCTTGCTCGGCAACGAGGCGCGGAAAGAGTTCGCGCCCGAAATCATAAAAGGTGTCCGCGGGGATGAGCTTGAGAATCTCCGGTTCAAAGACATAAATTCCGGTATTGGCGGTCAGGCTCAACGCCTCACTCGGCTTCGGTTTCTCCTGAAAACCCTTAATCCGCCCCGACTCATCGGTAACCACGACCCCATAATGGGTCGGGTCGTCAACCGGTTTAACAGCGATAGTGGCTAATGCCCCTTTGGCACGGTGAAAAGCAACCAAGTCACTGAGGTTAATATCTGTCAACGCATCTCCCGCGATAACCAGAAAGGTCTGATCAAAAAAATCCGCCAGCTTCCGGACACCGCCGGCGGTACCGAGCAACTCTCGCTCTTCTGAATAGTACAGTCGAACTCCATAGCCAGAACCATCAGCGAAATAGTTTTTGATCTGCTCGGGTAAATACCACAGGTTGGCCGCGACCTCCGTAATGTTGTGCCGGGCCAAGAGCGCCAAAATATGCTCCATGGCCGGCCGATTGCCCAAGGGCACCATCGGTTTGGGCGTAAAGGCGGTCAGCGGGTCTAGGCGTGAACCTACACCGGCAGCCAAAACCATTCCCTTCAAAATTATCTCCCCCTAGTATATTGCATCTCATAGAGCTTACTGTAGAGCCCGTTTTGCTCCATCAGGGCACCATGGGTGCCGGACTCCTGGATCCGGCCATCGTTGAGCACGAGAATCCGATCGGCATTGATAATCGTCGAGAGCCGGTGCGCGATGATAAAGGTGGTGCGGTTTTTCATCAGCCGCTCCAGCGCTTCTTGGACCAGACGCTCCGATTCGGTATCCAAAGCCGAAGTCGCCTCATCTAAAATCAAAATGCGCGGATTCTTGAGTACCGCCCGGGCAATCGCCAAGCGCTGGCGCTGCCCGCCGGAGAGCCCCTGACCCTTTTCGCCGAGCACCGTATCATATCCTTGGGGCAGTTTGACGATAAACTCATGGGCATTGGCCGCCTTGGCCGCAGCCTCAACCTCTTCATCGGTGGCATCAAGCCGGCCATACCGAATATTCTCCCGGACCGAGACTCCGAATAAGATCGTCTCCTGCGGTACCAGGCCGATCTTTTGACGCAGCGATCGCTGGGTGACTTTGGTGATCGGGATGCCGTCGACAAGAATCTCCCCGGCGGTCGGATCATAAAAACGCGGAATCAAGTTGACCAAAGTTGTTTTCCCGGCCCCGCTCGGTCCCACGATCGCCACCACTTCACCGGGAGCCACATCTAAGTTAACCCGGTCTAAGACGAGCTTATCTTCTCCGGGATAGCGAAAACTGACCTCGCGAAAGGTAACCCGGCCGGAAACCTCACCCAACTCTTTGGCATCAGGAAGATCCACAATCGTCGGCTTTTGGTCAAGCAAGTCAAAAACCCGATCCGCCGCGGCAAAAGCCTGCTGCAACGTAGCGACGATCCGCGCCAGGGCGGTAACGGGGTTGGCGAGCAAAGCAACATACCCAAAAAAGGCGATCAGTTCACCGGCGGAAAGGTTACCGCGGATGACTTCACCACCGCCGAACCAGAGCACACCGCTGACCCCCATCACTAAAAGCAGCTCGAGGGTGGGCGTCATCGTCGACTGCATTTGGACGGTTTTCATGCCTGACTCAAAGTTGGCCTGATTCTCGGCCTTGAACCGGCCGACGGAAACATCAGCCAGGTTAAAGGCCTTGATGATCCGGATCCCGTAGAGCATCTCCTCTAAGACCGCCGTCAGATCGCCGAACTTATCCTGGCGTTTGCGGGCAACCTTGCGGATCTTTCGGCTGAACTTAGTAAAAACCCAGGTCATCATGGGGAAAACGATCAGCGTCACCAGCGACAACCGCCAGTGGATGACAAAAATAATCAGCAGCGTCCCACCGCCGATAATCACTTGTTGGATCAGGTTGGCCAAATCTTTGATGATGCTGTTCTCGAGGATCGTAAGATCGGCGGTCATGTGAGAGATCAGGTCCCCGGCCTTATGCTGCTCGTAAAAGGGTAACGGCATCTCCTGCAGATGGGCGAAGAGACGATTACGTAAGTCCAAAACGATCTTCTGACCAACATAGGCGAGCAGATACTGACTGGCATAAGAGAAAAAGCCTTTAACCAAAAAGAGCAGGACCAAGCCGACCGCAATGATATTGAGCAAACGGAAATCTTGCGTCGTCAAGACATTGTCGATCAGTCCTCGGCCAAAGATGTACGGTAAGGCCAAATTGGTCAGCGCGGTAAAAACCATTGCGGCCAAACCGAGAAAAAAAGATTTTTGATGTGGCCGGATTAGGGCAATGATCCGGCGGATCGTAGATTGCTTGGCGATCATAATTCATCCTCTTGACCGGTGAACTTTTTTAACGTGGCGACAATACGCTGCGCCGCCCCGGTGGCACCGACAACCTCGCGTAAGTCGGCGCTCATTCTGTGCCGGCGCCTAGGGTCAGCCAATAAATTCAGCACCTCGTGCGCAACATCTGCCGGGGTTATCTCGCCCCGGACCTCCGGAACGACCATGCGCTGAGCAATCACATTCGTTAAGGCGGTATACTTGTATCTGGCCGCTAGCTTTTTCACCGCATAGGCCTTGATCTTAGGACCAATCAGCGGCAGGTCACCCACCAAACCCGGCAAACCTTCGAGCGGGATGAGTTCCGGACGGTCGAGCGGCAGCGCAACTACCATCGGCAAGCCGAAGAACGCCATCTCAACGTTGTTCGTTCCCGGAATGGTAATCGCCAAATCGGCGGCCTGCATGATCTCATACTGCTCGCCTTGGATCATCGGCACCTGCAAATTCGTCGCGGTCCACAGCTCTGCGGCCAGTTCAGGCGCGATAAACGGAGACAAGCAAAGAACAAACCGGCAGTCCGTGCGGGCTGCGGCTATCCTGGCGATCGTCTGCTGAAAAAAGGAAATCGCATAACGAAATTCGGCCGGCCGACTGCCCGGAAAGAGCGCAATCAGCTGCTCATCACGGCCGACCTTGAGTTTGGCTCGGTAGCTTTCCCGGTCGGTGGTCGTCCGGATGGCATCAAGCATCAAGTTGCCGACTAGTTCGACCTGCCCTGGAGCAACCTCCTCCGCCCGCCGCAAAGCTTGCGGATAGGGGACAAAGTACCGTTTGACCGCCCGCGGCCACAGCGCCCGCCCCTCAGTATAGATAAAAACCGGATAGCCCAGACGCCGTCCGATAATAACCGCATGAGTTTGATCACCGCCGAGGAAGAGGACCAGTCCCCGCGGTCCCGGCTGAAATCCGGCCGGTTTCTTGCCCCATAAAGCCAACCGCCAGTAGTCTCGGGGCGAGAAAACTTGCCTGATCCCCTCGATCTCCGAGGCCACCAGACATTCGCGCCCGCTGGCGAAGGCACACGGCAGCACAAACAAACTAATCCTGGCTTCCGGCCAGTCCGCACGGAGCTGCCGGACCATCGGACGCACCCAACCGGCGACTTCGCCCGGCGAATTTGTCGTCAGAACAATCTCCAACCATGAACCTCCTCTAGACTTGCTTGCGCAGCCGGTGCTTTTCCGCTACCGCCAGCACCAAATCGGCTGTTCGCCCAACCGCACCCGGCTTCCCCAACCGCTGCACCACCTCGGCGAGGTCGGCCCGGAGAGCGGCGGCATACTCGGCGTCGGTGAGCATCCTAACCACTTGCGCAGCAATGATTTCGGGCTTCACATCATGCTGCACATACTCGGGCATCGCCATCCGTCCCAAGATGATATTGGGTAAGCCGATATGGGGTATGCGCACCAACATCTTGCCTAACAAGTAGGTTGAGGCCCCGGTCTTATAAATAATGACCATCGGCACCCCCAAAACGGCTGTCTCCAGCGTAACCGTCCCCGAGGTGGCAATCACCGCCTGGCTGATGCTGATCAGATCATAGGCCCGCCCATCAACGACTTGCACCTCAACTTGGGCTTTGTCGAGGTGTTTTTGAAGTAAGGCCATCTCGATCGAGCCGGCCCGCGGCAGCACAAACCGGACCTCCGGCAGCGCGGACTTGATCAAGCGGGCAGCGGCCAACATCTCCGGCAATAACAGTTCGATCTCTTGCCGCCGGCTGCCCGGTAAAAGCCCGACCACCGGCGCCTTTAGCGCGATGCCGAGACTCTCACGCACCTCTTGAGCCGGCATGCTCGGCTTTACTATATCTAACAACGGATGACCGACAAAGGTTACATCGGCCCCGGCCTCACGATAAATCTCCGCCTCAAAGGGAAAGACCGAAACCACCTTGGTCGCGGTCTGGGCGACCTTTTCGGCCCGCGATTTTCCCCACGCCCAGGCTGAAGGGCTGAAATAATAAACCAAGGGAATATCCTCCGCCTTAACCATCCTCGCCAAGCGCATGTTAAACCCGGGATAATCGATGAGCACAACCACATCGGGCCGCTGCTGACGGATCGTCTCCGCCAGTTTGAGCATGACCTTGCGGAGTACTTGAATGTTCTTGATGGCCTCGACAAACCCGATAGTACTAATTTTGGTCGGATCAAAGAGCAACTTCACCCCGGCCTGGCGCATTTGCTCGCCGCCCATGCCGCTTAATCGCGCTTCAGGCCGGCGCTCCAAGATGGCTTTAGCCAGGCGGGCGCCGTGGAGGTCGCCGGAAGGCTCCCCGGCAATAAGCATAATATTCACACCTGCTCCTCCTCAAGCAAAGATGTTGCTGGAACCGGCCTCAATCGCTCGTGGGTTAAAAGCACAAATGGTTAGATTATGTGCATCCGCATATTCAATAGATTTCTCGAGATCTAAAAAGAAAACCTGATCTGCCTCAACGGCCAGCACTCCCCCGCCGGCCTGATGCAAGCTCTTAATAGTATCAAAACCCATGACCGGGATGTCGAACCGTTTGTCCTGCAGCGGCTTGGTCACCTTGAGCACCGTAATCGGGCCTTTAGCCAGCTGCCCGCCGCGGATGATGGTCGCATTGGTGCCATCAATAGCCTCGACCGCTAAAATCGCCCCTTTGGCGACGGCAACAGTCTGCCCGATATCCAAGCCGGCAACTCCTTTGGCCAGAGGATAGCCATAAATGATGTCGGCCACCTCCGCCGGGGTGGGCTGTCTCTTGGTATACACGCCCAATCGCAAAACATAATCGGCCAGGAAAAGCTCTTGGTCAAGTACGGTAATTCCTAACTCGGCCAACTTGGCAACGATAGCCAACATAATCGAGTCGTCATTCTTCTTGTTCAGGCTCTGCAAAAGCGCCAGCCATTGCGCATCAGGCTGAAAGTCGCCGCCGTATAAGAGTTCTTTGGAAAACTTACCGAGCATAACAAGTTCGGTAACCCGTTCCGCCTGCAAGGTTTTGATGATTTGCGTAAACTGACTCGGATTTTGCAAGTAAAACTGGTCGGCATATTCAACGAGCTGGCTCTGGTTTTCCGGGAAAAAACCGATGACCACACACCGATACCCTTGCTTTTTCGCTTCGCGTGCCGCCACTACCGGAAGAGCTCCTACTCCGGCTATTATGCCGATAGTTTGTTGACCCATAGCCTCATCCCTTTCTCCGGAACCTATATAACTAGTCTTGCACAAAGCAAACAGGCTGACTACTAACAGTAATCAGCCTAACCAAAATTCGACATCTCAATCGCATATCCTGCGTTTAACGCAGGATTCCACGCTCACTGTTGCGGATAAACCGGATAAAGTGATCGATCTCCGGATAACCGTGCAACTCGTGCTCCATCTGCTCAATCGCCTGCTGAACATTGAGGTTGCCGCGATAGAGGATCTTATGCGCCCGTTTGATCTCGGTCCGCACCTCAGGCGGGAGCTCGTTCCGGCGTAGTCCGACGATGTTGATCCCAACCACTTTGGCCGGATGCCCGTCCACCAACAAGAACGGCGGAACATCCTTAGTTACCTTGGTACAAGCCCCGACCATCGTCATCCGACCGATCCGGCAGAACTGATGCACCCCGGCAAGCCCGCCGATGGTGACCCGGTCTTCAACGATGACATGTCCGGCTAGCGCCGACCCACTGACGAAGACGCAGTTATTGCCAACGATACAATCATGGGCGATGTGCACATAAGACATGATCAGGTTGCCGTTACCAACCCTCGTCTCGCCGCCGCCATCCACCGTACCTCTCGAGATGGTCACAAACTCACGGATCGTATTATCATCGCCGATTACCAAATGGGTAACCTCGCCGTTATACTTAAGATCCTGCGGGTCGGTACCCAACTGCGCCCCGGCAAAGATCCGGTTGTTTTTGCCGATCCGCGTCGGACCCTGGATCACAACATGCGATCCGATAATTGTACCTTCACCGATCTCGACATCAGGCCCGATGATTGAATACGGCCCGATTTCAACATTTTTTCCGATAACCGCAGACGGATCAATGATCGCCGTTTCATGAATTTTACCGACACTGAATGGAACGACTCTTGCCCGAGATTCCACTATGAATTCCCCCACTTCGTACAAAAAGTTAATAATCCCTAGAAGAACTTTTACTACTATAATCCCGGTTTATCGGAAATTGTGGCTAGGCGGGAACGGCTAAACTTGTCCATTTAGGACCAACAAGGAAAACTGGTACTAATTATCGGGCTCATTTAGCTATTTTTCTGCCTTATCCATTCATTCTAGCTACCGCAAACGACAAAATCCCCTCAGCAGCCAGTTCTCCGTCGACTGAGGCCTTGCCAATCACTTTGAGATAATTGCTCCGCTTGGCGGTAACTTCAACTTCCAACCTTAGGACATCCCCCGGGATGACCTGCCGCTTGAACCGGGCCTTTTCGATTCCCGCGAACAACGGTACCAAATCGTCGCTCTCCACTTCATGCAGCATAATTATCCCTGCCAATTGCGCCAAAGCTTCAATAATCAGCACCCCGGGCATTATCGGATTTCCCGGATAATGTCCATTAAAAAAAGCTTCATTAATCGTCAAATTCTTGATGCCGACTGCCCTGACACCTTTTTCAAACTCCAAAACCCGATCCAACAGCAAGAATGGATAGCCATGCGGCAAAATGGCTTGGATTTCCCGAATATTCACTGCAACTCCCCCCGGAACCATATTATTGTACCGGCCAATTGCCGATAAAGTCAAGCCAAGCACGATTGTTACCGGCTGTTACCTTAAGTCGCCAAGATCTGCTGTCCCAAGAGATGATTGAGATGCTGCCCGGCGCGAATCCCGATCACCTGCGCCTTTAAC
>JAAYHC010000082.1 GCA_012735535.1 Bacillota bacterium | reverse complement strand
CCCAATTATAGTCGTCAAAACGCTCATACAAGATATGGGAACCGCGAACATGTTCGACGAATTTGACCGGCCCGGTCCCAATGGGGTGCAGGCCAAAGTCGTTACCCTTTTCAGCTAGATATTTCGGCGGATAGATGGCCAAGAACCCGGTGCTCGCGCCCGAGTTGAGCAAGGACGGGAAAGGCTTGGAATAGTGCAGTTTTACAGTGTACTCATCTACGACTTCAATGCTCTCGATAAAGTCACCGAGCATATAAGTGACCGGGGAAGCGGTCTTGGGATCAAGCATCCGTTCAAAGGTCGCTTTGACCGCGTGCGCATTGAACGGCTCACCATTGTGGAAAGTCACACCTTTACGTAGATGGAAAGTCCAGGTCAAACCATCCTCGGAGAGCTCCCAAGCGGTGGCCAAACCGGGGATAATTTCACCGGTGTTGATATCCTGGCGCACCAGCGTATCATAGAGGATATCATTCGCTGCGTCCACCCAGGTCGTCCGCTGCGTGTCCAGCGTGTCCGGGTCGCGAATGATCGCTACGGTCAAGGTATCCTTCTTATCGCTCTTGCTGAAAAACTTCAGCGAAACAAATCCTGCCAAAGCTACTACAACCACTAACCCAACAACAATCCATAAACGTTTAGACATCTCCTTCTCCTCCGTTTCTACTAGTCTACTACGCTTAGTCCGGTTGGGACTATATACATCTTTTGGATGTGTGAGCCATCACCACCTCTAACATTTCCTACCAATTCCCTACTTTTCTTTGGGTTCGGCCCCGATACCGGCCCGGACATGGCCAACGGAGAGAACCTCGGCCTCCTGCTTGAAGCCACCAACGATCGGCTCCTCGGCAAGAGAGAAGAACCCATCGAGATCAACATAGCCAAAACCGCCCAACCCGGCCACCATGTGGACGGCCATACTCAAAGCCAACCGCGACTCGATCATGCAGCCAACCATCAGTTCTAAGTTGTAGCTCTGACAAATGGCGTGGATGTTAACCACATCCAAAACCGATGCTTTGGCCAATTTGATGTTGATGACGTCGGCAGCACCCTCCATGGCGACGTGTAGCGCATCGCGCGAGGAAAAGACCGACTCATCGGCCGCAATCGGCACCGTGGAGTTTTGAGTGACGAACTTCAGCCCTTTCAGATCCCAGGCCGGTACCGGCTGCTCCAGGAGTTCGATGACAATCCCTCGCTTGTCCAGTTCATGCAAGAAGGCCAAGGCTTCTTTGGCCGTGTAACCCTGGTTGGCATCGACCTTCAGCCGACAATTGGGGGCCGCTTCGTGGATGGCCGCCACCCGTTCGACATCTGCCGCCAGGTCATTGCCTACCTTGATCTTAATATGATTAAAGCCTTGCGCGGCCCAGTACTTGGCTTTATCGAAGGCTTCAGCGGCCGGCATAATACCGATGGTAATATCGGTTTCCACCTGATCGCTCACTCCGCCGAAGAATTGGTAGAGCGGAATACCCCAGCTTTTAGTCAAGGCGTCGAGAATCGCCATCTCGATCGCCATCCGAGCCGAAGTCTGCACACGGAAGGTCCGGGCCAAATCCGCAGCAATCGCCCGGTAAGCACCGGCATCTTTACCGACAACAAGACTCTTCGCCGCCTCAACCGCTTTAATCGCCGTTTGCTGCGTTTCACCGGTTACATAAGCAAAGGGAGCGCCCTCGCCGTACCCGGTCACGCCATTTTCCAGCTCCACGCTCACCAGAATGTTTTCCGCAGCGTAAGTCGTGCCCAGGGAAATGACGAACGGCTCAACAAGCGGCAAATTAAACTCTTTCACCTGCAAATCAACGATTCGCAAACTCATTTTGTCACCTCGGGTTGGAAATGATATCTTTTTTCAAGCCGCAGCACTTTGTCGACACCATGTTCTGCAGCGATCTTGACCAGTTCGGATTGGCTGAGCCGGGTAAAGGGTAAGTCCTCTGCATTCGCCATGGTGGCAGCTAATACAGACATCCAGGCAACTGATCGCCTGATGGATGGTTCACTAACCTTGTCCAAAGTATCGTAAGGGGTATGATTAATCATTTGGACGAAGGAATTCCAGGCGATGGTGTGCACGCCGGGAACTCCGCGTTCAACCAAAGGCCAATGGTCGGAATAGAGGTTCACCGTATTAGAAACCTTAATCTCCGGCCAATTTTCGGCTAAAAGTGATTGGATGTAGGATTGTAAAGCTGTGTGTCCATTGCAGAAGATCTCCTGGGGCGCCCCATCCACCATGATGCCGTCAAGATTAAAGATCGCCACCACCTTGGCCAGATCTGCCGCATGCTGAGCGGCGTAGGCATAAGCCCCGAAAAGACCGATTTCCT
>JAAYHC010000081.1 GCA_012735535.1 Bacillota bacterium | reverse complement strand
GATGTTGCCAACCGCACCTTGCTGGCGAGCTCACGATCTCTGGTCAGATTGACGACTCGATAGGTAATCTCCTCCACCGGCCAATTCCCCCTACAAACTGCTCATGACCCTGATCGCTGCCGGCCCAAGCAGTATGATAAAAATCGTCGGAAAGATGAAGATAATTAGCGGAAACAACATCTTCACCGGTGCCTTTAACGCCTGCTCCTCCGCCCGCTGCCGCCGCCGGGTCCGCATCTGTTCCGACTGCACCCGCAAGACCTTGGCAATCGATACCCCCAACTGATCGGCTTGCACCAGGGCGGTCACAAAGGTGGCCAGATCATCGACTTTGGTCCGCTCGGCCAAATCCCGCAAGGCAGTGCGTCGCGGCTTGCCCAAGCGCATATCCTGCAGGGTCCGGCTGAACTCACCGATCAGCGGACCTTCCATTTTCTCGATGACCTTGGCCAGCGCCGAATCAAAACCTAGACCGGCCTCGACCGACACGGTCAGCAGGTCAATGACATCCGGCAAAGCCTTCCGGATCATCTTCTGCCGCTGCCGAACCGCATTTTGCAGCAAAAAGTCCGGCCCGATATATCCGAGGATTCCGGTGGCCAGCGCGGCCGAGAGCGCCTGCGCCGGGAGGACTTCTTTCAACAAGAGATACCCCAAGACACCCAGGCTCACCGCCAAGATCGCTTTGACTGCCAGGAAATCCGCAACCTGTAATCCTGCCGGATAACCCGCGAGAGCCAGCTGATTGCGGAGCCGCTCCCGCTGCTCCTCCGGCGCTAATTTGGCAGCGCTGCGCGCCACCCGCTTGAGCACCGGCCGGATGAGTCGTTTAACGAAAGGCTCGGCCAACAAGCGCTCCCGCTCGGAATAGTCCTTGCCGGGATTGACCATTAACCGACGCAACCGCTCACCCACCTCCTGCTCGCGCTCCTGGCCGGCAAGATAAAAGAAGAGCACTACCGAGGTTACACAAGCAAAGACCATAATTGGTAATACGATCGTCATCAGCTACACCTCGATGTTGACAATCCGCTTGATCAGTAAAATGCCGATTAATTGCGAAACCACGGCAAAAAGCAGCATGTACCGGCCTGCCGTGGTGACAAAGAGTAAACTCAAATATTCCGGATTGGTCAAATATAGAAATACGCCCAGGGCTACCGGCAGCAGCGATACCACCAGCCCCGAAATCCGCCCCTGGGCAGTTAAGGTCTTGATCTCGCCCTTGATGCGAATCCGCTCCCGGATCGTCGTCGCAATCGTATCCAAGATCTCAGCCAAATTCCCGCCGATCTGCCGTTGGATCTGCACCACCGTGATGACCAGATCCAAGTCCTCGCTATTGGCCCGCTTCGCCAGCGCCTTCAGGGCATAATCGACATCGGTGCCGAGACTGATCTCTTTGACCGTACGGGCAAATTCTTGGGCGATCGGCGGCGGCATCTCGCGGCTGACCGTATCCAGCGCTTGCAAGAAACTGTAGCCCGCCTTGAGGGAGTTGGACAGGAGCGTGAGCGCATCCGCGAGCTGACCGGCCAAGAGTTGTGAGCGCTTGCGGATACGTCGCTCGAGGACAAGCTGCGGAGCCAACCAGCCGAGGCCAACCCCGACCAAGAGCAGCTCGCTGCGGCCCAACACCCAACAAGCCCAGCCGCCCACGAAAGCCAAGGCGCCCCGGAGGAGCATGAACTCGGAGCCTTTGAGCGTAATCCCGGCCTGATCCAGTTGGGCGTCCAGGGCCTTGCCAACCCCGCGCATCTCTAGCTTGGCAGCCAGTTTTTTCGCCAGGCCGGTTAACGGCGCCCGTGCGGTCAATTGGCTCGGACCAGCTTTGCTCGCCAGCGCCGGTTGTAAGATGAAGCGTTCCATCCGTGCCGCCATTTCCGGATCACTTTCTTCATTTGTAGCCAAAAGGTAATAACAGAATGTTCCCACCGTTAAGCAGACTAAGACCGCTGCCACAGCCAGCATATCCGTGCCTCCTCTAGTAGATCGCGAACAAATCCGGCGGCAACGAGATCCCGGCCGTCGCAAACCGCTCCCAGAACTTCGGCCTGATCCCGGTGGAGCGCAATTGACCGATGATCTTGCCGTCCTCGGTTACCCCTTTTTGTTCAAAGACAAAGAGATCTTGGAGGACGATCACATCCCCTTCCATCCCTTGAACCTCCGTGATATGCGTAATCCGCCGACTTCCGTCTTTCAGCCGGGCCTGTTGAATAATTAGATCGATCGCGGAGGCGATCTGCTCGCGAATCGCCCGCACCGGCAAATCCATCCCCGACATCAAGACCATCGTCTCCAAACGCGCCAGCATATCGCGGGGCGAGTTGGCATGACCGGTAGTGAGCGAACCATCATGACCGGTATTCATCGCCTGCAACATATCCAGAGCCTCACCGCCTCTGACCTCGCCGACCACGATCCGATCCGGGCGCATGCGCAGACAGTTCTTGACCAGATCGCGAATGGAGATTTCGCCTTTACCCTCGATATTGGCCGGTCTGGCCTCGAGGGAAACGACATGCTCTTGACGGAGTTGCAGTTCGGCCGCATCCTCCACGGTGATAATCCGTTCATCAGGGGGAATAAATGACGAGAGCACATTGAGGGTGGTGGTCTTACCGGAGCCGGTCCCGCCGGAAACAACGATATTCAGCCGGATTTTAACGCAAGCCTCTAAAAATTCGGCCATCTGCTCATTGATCGTGCCAAAACGAATTAAGTCATTTACGGTGAGCGGGTCGCGGGAGAACTTCCGGATTGTGATGGTCGGCCCGTTGAGAGCCAAGGGCGGGATAATCGCATTCACGCGGGAGCCATCCGGCAGTCGGGCATCGACCATCGGCGAGCTCTCATCGATGCGCCGCCCCAACGGTGAGACAATCTTATCGATGATTTGCAGCACATGGGCATCATCGCGGAAGGTCACATCACTCAGTTCCAGCTTGCCATGGCGCTCGACAAAGACCTGTTTCGGCCCGTTAACCATGATCTCGGAGATCGAATCATCTTGCAGCAAACCGGTAATCGGACCAAAACCGAGAACTTCGCTAATCACCTCATCCCGCAATTTATTCCGCTCAGCGCGTGGCAGATCTGGAAACTCCTCCTCGCCGACCCCGGCGATCGCCTCCTCCACCAGCGCTTTGATCTGCTCGGCGCTCTCCTCGTACTCACTGTTTTTCAACAGCTCCGGATCGATCGTCTCGACCAATCGCTCATGTACTTTGGCCTTGAATTGGAGTAAGGGATCAACCCGATGCCGGCGCAGTTTGCTCTCCGCCGTCTCACTCCGATTGAGCGTGGTAACTTTCTTCTCCTTTTCCAGCCGTTCCAACAGCGACAACTTAGTTCGCCCTCCTCAATCTGGTCCTCAGCCGCCCGATCAAGCTTCTTGGCACCGGTGGTCCCTCTTGTCCCTTCCCGCCTATGGCCGCAGCCAGATCTCTAATTGCCGCAGAAACGGGGGCTTTGGGATTGGAGAGGATAAAGGGCACCCCTTTATTGACCGCCTCGACGACTGTCCGGCCGTCGCTGGGGATTTTGCCCGCAGTGGAAACGCCTAAGTGTTTCTCATACTCATCCAACGAGATCCCGATATCGGTCGCATACCGGTTAATGATCACTCTGATCTTTTCCGGCGGATACTGGAGCGAGAGCATCGTCTCCAGCGACAACTTGACATTCTTCAACGCCGACAGTTCCAGGGTGGTTAAGAGCAAAATCTGCTCCGAGAGATCTAATGCCGCGAGAATCGGTCCGAGAAAGGCCGGCGCCGTATCGACCAGCACAAAGTCGTAATCCTTTTTGAGCAGCCCCAAGATCTGTTGGACCTGCGCCGGGCTGACCAACTCCGCCTCCTCCGGGCGCAGCGGTGCCGGCAAAACCCGCACTCCGGAGACGTGTTCAAGCAGATAATCTCCGACGAGTTCCGCGGTCAGCTCACCTTCACCAACGAGATCGGTAATGGTTCGCTTCGGCGTCAAGTCGAGCATCAGGGCGATATCACCGAACTGTAGATCTAAGTCGACGAGGACCACCCGGAAACCCTCGGTCGCTAAAGCCACCGCCAGGTTGGTCGCGATTGTCGTCTTGCCCACCCCGCCCTTGGCGCTGAAAACGGTGACGATCCGGCCCTCCGCCGGCTTGACCACCGTTAACGACTGCTGGAGTTTACGCTTTTGCTCCAGCTCGTAGACGCGTTTTATCGTGTTGATGACCTCATCGCCCGAAAACGGTTTAGTCAAGTATTCCCGCGCCCCGGCGACCATCGCTTTGCGCAAGTATTCCTGTTCACCCTGGACCGACATCATAATGATGCCGGTCTCGGGTGCCTCAAGGGAGATCAGTTCGGTAGCCGTAATCCCATCGATTTCAGGCATATTGATATCCATCAAGACGATATCCGGCTGAAGGTTTTTGACGGCTACAATCGCCTCTCTCCCGTTTTGCGCCTCCCCGATGACCTCAATATGGTCGTCAAACCGGCAGAGTTTGTCCACATTTTCCCTCGTCGCCGGAGAATCGTCGACGATGAGCAGTCTAATTTTCGGCGCGATCAACCTTCTCACTCCGTTTCTCCGCTCGCGGAAACAGGGGATTCTGAATTGCCGGAAACACCGGTTCAACCTCGGGGTGCAACTCACCCGGCAAGTGATACTCTAGCCCCGGGGAGCTCTCCGCGGAGATGATCTCGGGGGTGACCATGATCACGAGCTGGGTCTTGCCCTCGCTGAACGAGGTACTGCGAAAGAGTTGGCCGAGGATCGGAATATCCCCGAGGATCGGCACCTTTTGCACCAGTTTGATCTGTTCGTTGCTGATTAGTCCGCCGATGATCAATGTCTCTCCGGAACGCAAGTCCACCTCCGTCCGGGCCCGCCTGGTCTTGAGCCCGGGAATCCACCAGCCATCCAGGTTAATCCCGGTGGAATCATCCAAGGCGCTAACCTCCGGCGCAACTTGCAGGTTAATCTTGCCGTCCTCCATTACCACCGGCAGCATGGTGAGTTGAACGCCGTAGTCTTTGTACTCGATGGTCAACTGGCCGTTGGTCGGCATGATGATTGGGATGCCCCCGCCGGCCAAGAAGTTGGCCTGTACGCCGCTGTTGGTGACCAAGGAGGGAGCGGCCAGCACCCGGGCATCCCCTTCGCGCACCAAGGCTTCCAGGCGTAGCGCCAGCGGTGAGATCCGTTCTAGCGGACCATCCAGCGTCAGTTGGCTGAATAAGATCTCGTAGGGAACGACCCCGCCTTGCAGCAGTCGCCCCCAATTAAAGCCTAGGGTCTCCAGGTAATCGCTGGCTAACTCCAGCACATGAACCTGGAGGGCGATCTGCGGGCCGCGCTGCGGCGCCAGGGTGGTAATCACACTGACATCACAGCCGGCCTGCCGGCCAAAGAACTCGGCCACCGCTTTAATCCGAGCGGCTTCCGCCTCCGAAGCCACGCGGCCTTCGACCAAGATGCCTTGCCCATAGACCTGGGCCCGGATCTGCGGGTTCTGCAAGTAGGCGGTCAAGTCGCGTGCCACCTGGTCGAGCCCTGGTTTGACCTCCGCCGGTTCCGGACTCGTTGTGGGTTCTGCGGGCTCATCCAGCGGCGTAACCACCTGGAGCAGGTTAACCACCTTTGCCTCGTAAGCTTCGGCGATCCGCTCTGCACGTTGACCGGCAAAAGCCGTGTCCACGGTGCCTTCTAAAAAGACGGTCTGTCGGAGCACCCGCACGCTAATCCGTGGATCCCCGATGGCTTCGGCGATCTCCGCCGCCAAAGTCGAATTATCAACATAAACTTTCACCACAAACTCCCGGCGGCCGGTCTTCTCCCAGACATGCAAACTGGTGACGCCGGGCTGTTTGCCGTTCACGATCACCTCCGCCGGGCTGACGACAATAATATCGGCGATGCGTTCATCCCCAACGGCGACCCGCGAGACCTCGCTGGTCGCCAGGATGCGCGATTCCCCGGTCACCACCGTAAGCATCGCCGGCACCGTCTGCACTGCCAGTGCGTTCCCCGCAGACAGCAAGGACACCAGCAGGCAGAACACTAATTTCATCCTCTTGCTGAACACTGTGTCGTCCTCCCTATTTCACTACCTCGACGATTTGCTTCGTTGTGCCTTTGATCACTTCTACCTGGACCTTCACCGGTTTCGGCGGTGCCGGTGGCGGCGGATCAATGCGCTTGATCGTTACCACATTGCCGGCCGGGGCCACCGGGCGAGCCTGCGGCTGGGGCTGGTTGCCGGCGAGCAATTTCTCGGTGCTCGTCGAGGCTACTTGGAGAACCTCATGTTGACCGGCCGGGCGCAGGACGATCCGCAATACCCCCTGCTCCTCAGCTAGGGTCAGCTTCTCCGCCTCGTCGAGGGTTACCGCCAGCGTTAACGTTGTCGTCAGCTTCGCCTCGCCGCCCTCCCGATCTTCGGTCTGCTGGGCGACGGCCAGAACGAGGACATGTTGCAAAATGGTCGTGGTGACATAACCGCCGTTCGGGGCCTCCAGGGTGGCTAAGACATCCACATAATCCCCGGGCTTGACGAACCCGGCCACCCCGATGACTTCGTTGATCCCGATCGTAATCGCCCGTTTGCCGAGCGGAATTTGAAAGGTTAACCCGGGAGTAGTCCCTTTCGGCCAGAGCCGACTCGCATTGATGATCTCTCCGGCCACGATCGGGCTTTTGGTCACCATGCCTATGACCTCTTCAATCTCGGTGATACTGCCGGGCAAAATTGCCTCCGCCGGAAACTCGGCATAGGCGACCGCATCCCGGGTCAAGACCGTCTTGGAGGGGATCTCCCGCACCGCCACGACCACCTGCTCAAGCTGCGGCTTAACCAGGGTCGGCACTGTCCGGTTATTGAGCTCCAAGAGATAGTTATAAGTCACCGCCGCACTGGCCAAGCCAAACAGCACCGCCGCCAGCAGCGCCAGATGGCGCTTCTTAAACCTCATCCTCGAAAACCTCCATTTACCTAGCACAAACCGGCAGCCAATTTCTAGCTGCAGGGATCTGCAGATGCGGCTGAGCCACGCTCTCCTCCAACAGCACCGGTTGAGCCCCCGGACTCACTGCGACCCGGTAGAGCGCCGCCGGTTGCCCGAGCTTTTCGCGGGTAAAAATCAACTCGTTGCCATCGGGCGACCAGCACGGCGCGCTGTCAGCCACCTCGGGATCGGTGGTAATCTGCACGACGTTCGTACCGTCGGCATTCATGACCCAGATATTCGCTCGATCATAATCCGGTCCGTAGCCCCGGGTTGAGGAGAAAGCGATTCGTGCGCCATCCGGGCTGTAGGCGGGATCCCGATCATCCCCATCCGCCTCCGGTGAGCTGAGCACGGTCACGACCCCGGTCTGGACTTCTACCACCTGGAGCTCCCAGTTACCGTCCAAACCCTCCGTGCAATACACGATCTTATCGCCCTGTGGACGCCAATCCGGCTCCTCGACCCGGCGTCCGTTGTTGACCAGTTCGCGAGCCAGTCCACCCTTGGCCTCAATCACCATCAGTGCGCTACCGGATGCCTCCCGTCCGCCGGCGTACTGGATAAAAGCGATCTCTTTTCCGTTTGGCGACCACGTCGGTGCAGCTTTGGTATTGCCGTCAAAGGTCAGCTGGCGCTGAGCGGTGGCCTGGGCGGCGAAGACGGCCTGTCCATTATGGTGAATATCCAGATCCGCTATCCACAGCTCAGGGTTTAAGGCGTTGTTGGTACTGGTGTAGGCCAACCGCCGCCCATCCGGCGACCAAGCCGGACAATCTTCGTTGCTGTCGACACCGAGCGGAACCAAGCCTTCGATCCGCACCGCCGGTGCAGCTGCGGTCGCTGTATAAAACTTGAGATATAAATCGAAGTCGGGAACACCATCGAGCAAACTCTGCCGATCGGAGGCAAAAGCGACAAGCCCCCGATTTGGCGAGGCCGGAGTCGCCGCGATCGGCGGTGTTTCCGCCCCGATATTCCCGTTCAGATCGACCGCCCGCAATTTGTACTCATAAATCAAGCCGTTGGTGAGTCCATCATCAAGATAGGACGTCGCCCGGATCGGTCGGTCGGTGAGCGCAATCCAGTCGGCCTGATCCTCATGGCGCCGGAAGAGTTGGTAGCCCCAGAGATCCGGATCCAAACAGCCCTGCCATTCCAGGAGAATCTGCTGCCCGACCTCGGTCGCTCGCCCGGATAACCCGGCGGCTGCCGGTCCGAGCTGGTCGGCGGAGGCGATAAAGGTTAAGTCAAGTCCGCCAAAAGGATTACCGGCATAATCGGCGAGGTTACCCAAGGTGAGCGTGTAAGTTACGCCCGGCTGCCATAACGCAAAAAAGGAATGGGCCCCGGGATCATCGGCGCAGGAAGGGGATAGGGAAAGTTTACAGGGAGACAATTGCCAATCATCGGGGCCCAAACTGATTGTTCCATGTGGAGAAGTTATTGTCAGTACACCGGATGCCACCGGTTCAATATACTCGGAAAAGGTAAACTCCAACCCGCTCAGCCGAAAAACTTCGGCACGGTCAAAAAACGGCACCCGCTCGCCATCGGCGTTGATCACCGCCACCGCAACCAGGCTCGGCGGGGTGGTATCATTCTCAGGAACCAAGACCACCTCGGCCTGGACCCGACTGCGGTCGACCTTGACCTTGGTTGCACTGGCCTGATACCCTGCCAAGGCGCAAGCCGGGGTATAGGTGCCATAACTGACCCCCGAAAAGGTCGCGCTCCGCGCGCCGCTGAGCTTAACCGTCTGGTCGGCGAGGCTAACCTGGCCGGTCAAAGCCAGTTCGGTATTGGTCGGGTCGGAGGCATCGATAAAGACCAGTTCCACCGAGCCAAGGCGAGCCGTCTTGGTACCCCCACAACCGGTCAAGCTTACTGCTACCAGCCAGACCGCCAAAATCGTCAAACCCTTGCCGAGTGGTCGCCTTTGGCTCATCATCTTCACCTACCAATCAAATTACCAAGCGATATGAATACAAGCCGAAGTCCGTCGCCCCACCGGAGCCGGATTCGGCGATCGTACCATCATCATTGCTGACCATCATTTTCAGAAACCGGCCGACCACGTAGTTGTTTTGGCCCGAACCGCCAACGCCCTCAAGAAAGAAGGCGGCAAAACCGACAACCTTCACTTCGGAGCGGCCTTTGGTGCTGAGGTACTCGACCACCGGCACCTTAATCACCCGGGGGCTGCCTTCGTGATAGTTCTCCCAGGTCGAATCGGGATCCAGGCTTATCCGGTAGTTGATCCCCTGGGTCGTCGGGCCGGACATATTTCCCGGCTCGGTCTCGATAATATCGCCGATCTTGATCTCACCATCGTATCCGTGCATCAGATTCTCGCGATAATTAGCCGCGCCATGGCCGCCAAAGGCCAGCGCGCCAAAGTTGCCCTTGTAACTCCCGGCCTGGCCGGCACCTTGTTTAAGAATGTACTGCTTACCAAACTCAAAATTGTGTTGCTCAACCCCGAAAGGAACCGCACCGGTGAGTGATTTGACCGAACCTACCATGGCCGCAGACCGCCCGGTGACGGTTTTGCCCGGCACCCCGAAGAGCCGACCGAACAAAAAGGGCACCTCCCGGCTGACCACCACATCTAAACGCGAATTGCCTTCACTTACCGTGACCACCGCACTATTGCGCGGCAGGCCGTTCAGTTCGATGTAATCGTAGGCGAGGACCTCGGCCCCGAAACTATCTGCCGGCAGGTGCTGCACCCCGGCCAACACCGCAGCATCGGCCGCCCGAGCCAGCTCGGAACGGACGTAATAGTAGAAGCCCAAATCAGCAACTAGCGCCGCAAAAAAGGTCAAAACCAGTAGAAAAGCTAAAAAGACAAGGGTTACGCTGCCCTGTTCTTCGCCAAACCGCAGCACCTACCTCACCCCTACTCCATCCGCATCGTCGTCCGACTCGTCACCGGCAAGGGATCTGCCACTAAGGCACCCAAGACCGGAAAGAGCACCGGCACCGGCACTTGTACCTCAACAACCACCGGTTCGCCGCGGCGACGGTCATCCTTGCCCGGGCTGACCGTCACGACCAGGTTGGCCTGTTCCAAGGCCGTACCGATACTCGCCTGCACCGCAGCAAAAATCTCAGCATCATCATAACCGAGAGCCGCCATCCTGGCCCCCTCCCGTGAGGCATTGGTCGTAGTCAGATAAGCATGCAGGATCCGGGCTACATCGACCATGCCTAAGGTCAAGATGAGCAGCACCGAAAGTGCGAGCGCCAATTCGATTATCGCTTGTCCACGTTCGCCTCCGGCCCGCACCGCTCTCACCACAACCAACTGATAATCGCACCCAGCGACAAGGGGACCGCATAGGGCACACGGCCCCACTTCCGCTCCGCATCGAGCTTAGCCAAAGGAGCCGGTCTGGCCCCCGGGGTCACGACCGTCCAGAGCCAAAAGGCCAGATTTTTTAATACCGGCCGGAGCCGCCGCTCGACAGCCAGTTGAATGACAGCCAGGATACCGCCGACCAGCGCACCGGCCAGGAAGGTTCGCCAGACAAAAGCAAGGCCGCCAATGGCCCCGATGGTCGCGAGGAGCTTGACATCCCCGCCGCCAATGCCGCCGGCCAGATACGCCGGTAACAGGAGGAGCAATCCGAGGCCCAAACCGCCTGCGGCATCTGCCGCTCCCGGCCACCCGAAGGCATAGGCCTGCAGGGCCATGCCCCAGATGGCAAAGGGTACCAGCAGAGCATTGGGAATGCGGCGGTACCGCACATCGGTATAGACCGCCATCACTAACAAACTGCCGAGCGTCAGACCGGTCGGAACCACCGGCTCTCTCCTCCTTTTGGCGAAAAAAAGCCCTACTTTCTAGGTCAAGCAGGGCTGAGAACCTACCATCCAAATATCCTGTTACGGTGTTGGCAGATTATTGGTGATTGATTGGAACGTGCCTTGTAATCTGCCGCCCATGGTCTGGAGTACGGTGATGACAACAATGGCGACGAGCGCGATAATCAGGCCGTACTCGACCATACCTTGACCAGAATCATCCTGCCAGAGTCTTTTGATGCGTGCGAACATCCTGTTCACCTCCCAAAAAATTGAAAAACCCACTGCGCAAAGCCGGCACATGGGTTAATCCCTTGCTTCGGCAGCCCGACTGTCATGGCCGATTCGGCTGTAGACTCGCGGCTTTGCGTCCCTTTCTTTCGAAAGGTTTGCCATTTCGTGCATCTGTAATTTTCTGGGTTTGGTGGGCCTTTCTGGTTTCTAGTTTATCAGAAGCCTGGGGAGTGACCAATCAGTCGATAGGCCTAAATCGGACGGGACTTTGGTCCCACCTGGATTATGATAGTTTGATCAGCTTGTGTTTGATTCCGTACAACACGGCTTGGGTACGGTCCGCGACATCAAGCTTGCGGAAGAGGTTGCTGAGGTGATTTTTCACCGTTTTTTCACTGATGCACAGATCGGCGGCGATCTCTTTATTACTCAGGCCGGCGGCCAAACAACCGAGGATCTCCAACTCGCGCTGGGTCAAGTCTGCCCCCGGATACGTGCCTTTGGTCGCCGCGGTCTCGCGGCCGGCACTCGTGGCATCCATCACTTTGGCCAGTACCGAAGGTGGAAAGACCGAGCCCCCGCTGTGGACCAGGCGGATCGTCTCGGCCAGACTGGCCGGATCGGCATCTTTGACCACGTAGGCTTTGGCACCGGCGCGAATGACCTGGACGATGTATTCCTCATCGGAATGGAAGGTCAGGACCACGATCTTCGCCTCCGGCCAAGCCGCGATGATTTGCTGCATCGCCTCGAGGCCGTTGAGTTTGGGCATGGTCAGATCGAGCACGATCACATCCGGCCGCAAAGACAAAGCCAGGCTGACCACCTGTTCCCCATCTTCGGCCTCACCGATCAGCTCGATATCATCCTCGAGGGAGATGACGCGGTGGATCCCCTCGCGGAAGAGCGGATGATCATCGGCGATAATGATCCTGATGGGATTTTTCACCTTAGATTGCACTCTTTTCTTCATCCTCCGCAATCGGAATCAGCGCGGTAATGGTCGTGCCCTGTCCTGGACTCGATTTCACTTCAAAGGTACCGGATAATAACTCGGTGCGCTCGCGCATGGTTAAGAGTCCAAAATGCTCTTTACCTTTTTCCACAGATGCCGGGTCAAAACCTTTCCCATCATCCGTGACCACCACTTTGACCTGATTCTTCTGGAAATGCAGCGTTACCGTGACATTTTTGGCCTCGGCATGCTTTTTGACGTTATGTAGCGCCTCCTGGATCAGGCGGAAGAAGGCGACCTCGATGGACTTGGGTAGCCGGCGCTCTTGGCCGCAGACCACCAATTCGACATTAAAATTAATATCTTTGCGATACTCATCGATATATTGCGACAAGGTCGGGGCCAGGCCGAGATCATCTAAGGTCATCGGCCGCAGGTTGAAGATGATTTGGCGCACCTCTTTGAGCGACCCCTTGACCAATGCTTTCAATTCGGCCAGCTCTTCCGCGAGCGAACCTTTGCCGGTCTGATGAATTTTCTCACAGATCTCGGCGCGCAGAACGATATTGGCCATCGCCTGGGCCGGTCCGTCATGAATCTCGCGGGCGATCCGGCGCCGCTCTTCCTCCTGGGCCTGGATAATTTGGTTGCCCATGATATTCCAGGTCTTGTAGCCCTCGAGCTTGGCCGCCATGCCGGTGAGCTTGCCGGAGAGAACCTCGAGCGCACTAGTGAGTGAGCTGACCATTTCTTCGGCCTGCACGACCATATTGCTCACTCTGATCAGGCGCCGTTCGGTCTGGGTGCGGTTCTTTTTGAGCTCCTCTTCGCGCTCTTTGAGCACCGCTAGCTCCGTTTGGCACTGTTGCGCCTCGGCATAAGCTTTTTGGACATCTTGTTCGGAATATTTGGTAAAGTCGCTGCTGACCTGCATCAAACGCAACCGTAAGACCCGGTAGCGCTTTTCGGTCTTGTCGACTTGATCGACAACCTCAGCGACCTGTCGCTTGATCTCTTCCAGCTCCGTCCGGACCCGCATGTACTCCTCGCGGATCACGCTAGCCACGTCGAACATCTTGACCTTACTGCGATCAAGAGCAGATATGGCCTCCTGCATGATCTGCTCCATCGTGGCTATGGCGGAGATATTGTTGTGATTAGTCAAATCTTCACTCATGCTATTACCTATTCGCGCAGTTTTCTCATCCTACCTGCTAGAGGCTACGCTAATTTGTGTGCACACTGTGCACACACCGTTTCGATGATCCGCGCTGCGGCATCAGGCTTGGCCGCCTCCCGCGCAGCCGCAGCCATACCCTCGATCCGGCGCGGAGCACGCAACAGCCCGGTGATGACCATCGGCAACCTCTCGACATCCTGGACAAAAATACCGGCGCCCCGCTCCAATAGAAAGTCGGTATTGCCATCCTCTTGGCCGGGGGTTGGTCTGACAACCAACATCGGCAGGCCGACCGCCAAAGCCTCCGAAACCGTCAGACCGCCGGCTTTGGAAACGAGTAGATCGCTCGCCGCCATCCAGCGGTGAATATCGGCGACAAAACCGAGGATGGTCACCGGATAAGGAAAATCATACTCAGCCTTGATGGCCTGGAGTTGTTCGCGCAAAGGTTCATTGCTGCCGGTGATCACCACCACCTGGGCCGGCATTTTAACCCGCCGCATGCTCAGAAGCATCTCTTTCATCGGTCCGATCCCATGCCCGCCGCTGGTAATCAGGATCACCGGGAGCTCCGGAGCAAGTCCCAGCTCTTTGCGCAACTCGATTCGGTCGAAACGCTGTGAAAATTCTTGCTTAATCGGGATCCCGGTCACATGGACCTTTTCCGCCGCAATGCCGGACTTGACCAGATATTCTTTCATCTCCTCATGGGCGACGAAATAGAGGTCGATGTTGCGATATAGCCAGATCGGATGGGGCACATAATCGGTCAGCACGACCGCTTTGGGCCCGGCATAGTCAAACTCGCTGATACAGCCGGCGGGCATAAAGTGCGTCGAAATCACCGCCGCCGGTTTCTCCTCCATTAAGAGGCGAAACATCTTGCCGGATCCGACCTTAGCCTGAATCGATTTGAGCTTGGTCGCCGGCCGATCTTCCAAATCATAGAGAAACTTATAGGCCCGCGGAATATGCTTGGTCGCTGCATAGTAAGCTTCTTCGGTGGCACGGCTCAAGGCAGGGCTCAGATAGCGCAGAAAATCGATGACTTTAACCTCACAGTTACTGAGCGCCCTGCCGGCATCCTCAATGGCCTGGGCGGCTCTGATATGCCCGGCGCCGATCGAGGTTGTCAAAACGAGAATCTTGTGTCGACTAGTCACCCATAATCCTCCCTGACCAGTAATGTTCTAAATAGTATTTGACGTACTCCGGTAGCGGTTCCTCCCAGCGGCGCAGCTGAACCGCTAATTCTTGTGCTATCTTCGCACATGACAGCGTGGTATCACGCGGACGTGGCGCGATTTTCCCGGCCTCGGCTAATAAAATCGGACGCAGCGGAACCTTCATTACTTCCGGAAACCACCGGCTCACCGCGGCTCGGACCGCCTCAGCCAGTTGCCGGCGGCTGGCCCGACCCTCGTTAACAACGTGGTAAATACCGTAACGACCTGAAGTCGCAATTCGCTGAATGGCCTGCGCCAGATCGGAGGTACAAGTCGGTGAAGCCACCTGGTCTATGGCCACGGTCACGGGTTTGCCGGCCAGCAAATCATCGATAACCGCCTGGACATAATTGCGACCAAAGCGCCCGTAAAGCAAGCCGGTCCGGATGATGTAAGTTCGGTGCCAAGAGCGGGTGGCCAGATACTCCCCGGCCAACTTGGAACGCCCATAGTAATTGACCGGTCCGGTCGGATCCTCCTCGGTATACGGCGCGCCTTTTTGTCCATCAAAGACATAATCGGTACTGACCTGGACCAGATCCGCCCCTACCTCTGCCGCCGCCTCCGCAATGTTCCGGACCCCGAGCGCATTGACCTTGAAAGCCAGGTCGGGGTAGTGTTCGGCGACATCGACAGCGGTCAGCGCGGCACAGTTGATGATTAGTCGGGGAGCGAGAGCCGCGATTTTGGCCCGGGTGAGCTCGGCAGCGGTAATATCCACATCACTGCGGGTCCAGGCCAGGGCCCTCGGCCCGTAAAGGTGGACCAGTTCCTGACCGAGACGCCCGCCGGCACCGATAATTAACACCTCTTTTTCCATGCGCAAACCTCCCGCCAATAAACCTCCCAGCATCCTTATGCCGGACCGGCCGGCAGAATTACCGCCGATTCCGTTCGGACCGGCCGAACGATGATGAAATTTCATTACAGAACTAGGAGGAATTACCACCTTTAAGGGGAATAAACACTTTTAATAAATTTTAGATGATAAAACGCTGTTTCATTTAATGAAACACAAGGGGAGTTTACCTTGGGCCGTTATATCTTACATCGATTAGCCTTAATCGTGCCGATCATCTTGGGGGTAACTCTGGTTGTCTTTCTCATTCTGGCCTTTATTCCCGGCGACCCGGCCCAGCTCATGCTGGGCGAAGCCGCCAGTAAAGAGGCGGTCGAGGCTCTCCGGGCCGAGCTCGGGTTGGATCAACCGCTGCTCATCCGGTACGGGATCTTTCTGAAGCAACTCTTACAAGGCAACTTAGGCACCTCCTACATCCAACGTGCGCCCGTACTCAAGCTGATCGTGGATCGCTTGCCGGCCACCCTGGAGTTGACCTTCTTCGCCATGCTCGTTGGCTCGGTCATCGGCGTGCTCGCCGGAATTATCTCCGCGACCAAGCAGCACTCCCTCTGGGATTATGCGGCGATGTTCGTCTCTATTTTGGGTGTTTCCATGCCCGTCTTCTGGCTGGGAATCATGTTAATCTTATTCTTCTCGGTCAACCTGGGCTGGCTACCGGTTTCGGGGCGCGGCCCCGGGGTGATCGCCGCTCTGCCGGCTGCCTTCGGCGGCGATTTTGGCCCCCTCATCCAAGGCCTGCGTCACATCCTCTTGCCCTCGATCACCTTGGGTACGGGGCTGGCCGCATTAATCGCCCGGATGACCCGCTCGAGCATGCTGGAGATTATCCGGCAGGATTATATGAAAACCGCTAAAGCGAAGGGGCTACCCGGCAGATTGATCATCTGGAAACACGCTTTGCGCAATGCACTGATTCCGGTGGTTACCGCCTTAGGTCTCCAGTTCGGCCAATTGCTCGGCGGTGCGGTGCTGACCGAATCGATCTTCGCCTGGCCCGGGCTTGGTCGGTTGGCTGTCGATGCGATTAATGCCCGCGATTTTCCGGTGATCCAGGGCGTTGTACTCGTAATCACCTTAGGCGTCGTCCTCGTCAATCTGCTGGTTGACCTGATCTACACCGTCATCGATCCTCGGATCCGCTACAGCTAAACGGAGGTAGTCGCGATGGAAGTAGCCACAGTAGTAGAGCAGAATTCCCACCCACAAGCGCTAGATGCGCATCCGCGCCTCAAGTCCATGCTCTCGTTTTGCCGGCGTTTCGCCAAAAGCAAGAGCGCGGTCTGCGGGTTAATTTTAGTTGTGAGCGTATTGATCACAGCCATTTTCGCACCCCAGCTGGCCCCCAGCGATCCCTATGCGATCAATCTGCTCAAACGCTTGGCGCCACCGAGCGGTGAGGAGCTCTTGGGCCGGGACGACTTCGGCCGCGACATTTTGTCGCGCATCATTTACGGTTCCCGGGTCTCGCTCCTGGTGGGTATCGCTTCGACGCTTGTCGCCTTGACCATCGGCGTTCCTCTGGGCTTGGTGGCAGGCTACTATGGCGGGCGCCTCGACAATCTGATCATGCGCTTTCTCGATATCATGATGGCCTTCCCCTCGATCCTTTTGGCCCTGACTCTGGTCGCCGCCTTCGGAGCCAGTATGGTCAGCATTATCCTGGCCATCGGGGTCGTCTCGGTTCCCAAATATGCGCGGATCACCCGGAGCTCGACCCTCTCCGTCAAGAGCATGGAGTATATTGAGGCGGCCAAAATGTTAGGGGCCAGCACTTTCCGGGTCCTCTTTGTCCATATCCTGCCCAATTGTTTGGCTCCGATCATCGTTTATGCGACGATGGGGATGGCCAGCGCCATTCTGACGGAGGCCGGACTGAGCTTTTTGGGCATGGGCGCGCAACCGCCCACCCCGTCCTGGGGAGGCATGCTCGCCAACGGGCGCGAGTTTTTACGCACCGCCCCGCACATTGCGACCTTTCCCGGCCTGGCCATTATGCTGACCGTGCTTGGCTTTAACCTCTTAGGTGATGGTCTGAGAGACGTTTTAGACCCGCGATTAAAGTCTTAATTGGAGGTATCTGAATGGAAGCAGCATACCAACCCGTGGATAAGCGCTTCGAAGCTTACGAGAGTTATGGGGTGCTCGGACGCGGCCTGTATCTCCTGGAAATGTTTTCGGAAACCGAATCGCTGAGCATTACCGAGATTAGTCGGCTCACCGGGATCAATAAGGCGACCGTTTTTCGGACCGTAAACACTCTCAAGTCACTCGGTTATCTGCGGCAAGACCCGCGTAACCAGCGGTACTCGATGAGCACCAAGGTCTTGCAACTGGCGGCCAAGCTCATCAACGGTATGAACATCCGCCACGCCGCCTTGCCGTTCATGCGCAAGCTCGTCGAACTCACGGGCGAAACCGCCAATCTCTTCATCCTTGACGGTTCGAGCGCTGTCTGTATCGAACAGGTTCCGGGCACGCAGTCGATGCGCCTCTTAACGGAGGTCGGCTCCCGCACCCCCTTACACTGTGGGGCCTCCCCCAAACTGCTACTGGCCATGCTGCCTGAGGAGACCGCCAAAAGGATGATCGATGAAGCTATCGCCAACGGCGGTCTGCCCAAGTACACCCTGGATACACCGACCGACCGGGAACAACTGCTCGCGATCATCGCCAAAATTCGCCGGCAAGGTTACTGCGTCAGTCGGGGCGAGGTCGACTTGGGGGCGGTGGGCATCGCCTGTCCGGTTTATGATTTGTACGGCAAGGTCATCGCCTCGCTCAGCCTCTCCGGCCCGGCCATTCGGATTACCGAAGCCAGGGAACCGGAATATATTCGCACGGTCCAACAAATCGCCAAAGAGCTCTCGGCGGAATTAGGTTATACAGATTAGGAGGAACAATTAATGCGGATTAGAGCAATCCACGCCATGACCGGTAGCACACCGGAATTATTGGAGCGCGAACGGCAGCTGTTTAAGAAATACGGAAGTCCGGATACGGTGGTGGATATCGTCTGTATCACCGAAGGAGCAGCCTCGATCGAGTCGCGTTTCGATGAATACATCGGTGCGGTAAATACCCTCAAGCTGGTTAAAGAAGCCGAGGAACTCGGCTATGATGCCGTGATCATTACCTGTTGGGGTAATGCCTGCCTCGAGCCGGCCCGCGAGATCGTCAAGATCCCGGTCGTTTCCTCCGGCCTCGCCTCCATGGTTATCGCGGCCGGAATCGCCCACCGGTTTTCAATTATCGGTACGATCAAAAATGCCGCCCACCGGCATCTGATCGAAGTACGCAAATTGGGACTGGAAAACCTGTTCGCCTCGGAGCGGTTTATCGACACCTTTGTTCTGGAGCTTAGCTCCGACCGCCGGAAAACGATTAACGCCATAATCGAAGCCGGCCGGAAAGCCATCGACGAAGATGGAGCCCAATGCCTGATTCTGGGTTGTTTCGGCTTTGCCGGCTTTGCCGAAGAAATCGCCGCAGTTTTGCAGGTTCCGGTTATTGACCCAGCTGCTGCCGTAATCAACTACACGGAATCCCTCGTTCGTATGGGTATCAGCCAAAGCAAGATCGCATACCCAACCCCCCCGGATAAACCCCGTTCCTTCTGTTTCGGCAGCAGCTGTGGTTGATAAATAAACGCTATTTGCAACTAAATTAGGAGGTTAGGACATGAGTAGAAAAGGCTTTATGCAATTAGTCGTCATTCCCCTGGTGCTGTTGTCCCTGCTGTTGTCTGCCGGTATTGCTTGCCAGGCAGCCGCGAAAAAGGGGGGTACTTTGGTTATCGCCGTCGAAAAAGACGCGGTCAACTTAGATCCGACTCTAAACAATGACCTCGCCTCATCCACGGTACAGCGTCAGATCTTTGATACCCTTTTGGCTTTCGATGAAGAGAACAACGTCATCCCGCATCTCGCCGTGTCCTGGGAGAATCCGGAGCCGACCGTCTGGATTTTCCACCTGCGGAAAGGGGTCAAATTCCACAACGGTGACGAGCTCACCGCCGAAGATGTCAAGTACTCCTACGACCGGGGGCGCGACCCGCAATCGCGCGGCCAAAACGTGACCAAACTTGGCTTTATTGACAGCATCGAAGTCATCGACAAATATACGGTCAAATTTAATCTCAAGTACCCGTATGCCCCGATGTTGGAATACGGTGTTTACGAGATCGTGCCGAAGAAAGTCGTCGAACAGATGGGCGATGCTTTCGGCCGCAACCCGATCGGCTCAGGCCCATTTAAGTTCGTGGAATGGGTCAAGGATGATCACATCACTCTCGTTAAGAATGAAAACTACTGGCTCAAAGATGTTAATCTGGACAAAGTGATCTTCCGGCCGATTCCGGAGAAATCCGTCGCCGTCATGGAGCTCGAGGCCGGCGGTGTTGATGTCGTGCAGAACATCCCGGCCGACCTGGTACCGGTCGTAGAGAAAAACAAGCAGCTCTCTTTAAGCAGCACAGTAGGTATCAACTACTTCTACGTCGCCTTCAACACTCAGTACCCGGGCCCGATCTCCAACCCGAAGGTCCGCCAGGCCATCGCCTATGCGATCGACATGGATGCCATCATCGAGTCGATTTTCCAGGGTGTCGGTGGGTCGCGGGCGTATAGCGCCGTCTCCTTCCCCGACTTCTGGGCCTTTGACAACAAAATCAAGGATCAACGGCCAACCTATAATCCGGCCAAAGCCAAGCAACTCTTAAGAGAAGCCGGTTATCCCAATGGTTTCTCGACCACGATCTTGACCCCGCCGGATATGCCGCGGAAAAAGATCGGTGAATTGATGCAGTTCTATCTGGCCCAAGTTGGCATCAAAGCAGAGGTCAGAAGTCTGGACTTCGGCACCCTGCTGGACGATACCTATGCCGGCAAAGCGCCAATCGTCGTACTCGGTTTTAACCGCGGCACCGATCCGGATAACTACCTCTACAGCCTCTTCCACTCCGACCCGGAGGCTTGGGCCGTGAACGCCTCCACCATGAACATGAGCCGCTACCACAACCCGGAAGTTGACCGCTTGCTCGAAGAGGCGCGCAAGAGCACAGACCTCGCTGAACGGGCGAAGCTGTATATCCGGGCCCAGGAGATCATCTTCTTAGAGGATGTCGTCCATATTCCGGCATACCACCGGACGGAGATCGCCGGCTTCCGGAATCATGTCAAAGATTTCATCGCCGACCCGATGGGCCGGGTCCTCTTGGTTACTGCAAGTCGCAACGTTTGGCTGGATAAATAGCTTAGGTTAGAGCAGCTACCCTGAGCGCCCGGGTTAGGCCCGGGCGCTTGGCTCAGAAAGGATGTCACTGGAAAATGGATGAGAGAGTCTTACAGATACTCCAAGAAAAAACCGAACGCAACGTCGCAGACCTCAAGCGGCTGTTACGCCAGCCCAGTATCTCCGCGCAAGGCATCGGCATGCTCGAATGCGCCCAGATGCTCAGGGACGAACTGGCGGCCTTAGGCGGTCAAGCCGAGCTGCACCTCACCCCAGGCCATCCGATCGTCACCGCGGTCTTCCCGGGCGAAGGCCCGAAGACGCTTCTCGTCTACGGTCACTACGATGTACAGCCGCCCGAGCCGCTCGAGGAGTGGAAATATGATCCCTTTGGTGCCGAGGAGGTTGACGGTAAAATCTTCGCCCGCGGGGCCGTGGATGATAAAGGCAACTTCTATACTGCGATCAAGGCTGTCCAGGCCTACAAAGAGGCCGGGGTTCCCCTCCCGCTCACGGTGAAGTTCATCATCGAAGGCGAAGAAGAGGTCTCCAGCGCCAGCTTATACGATTTTGTCAAAGAACATAAAGACCTGCTCCAAGCAGATGCGCTGATCGGTATCGACGGCAACTTCACCGTCAACGGTTATCCGCAGATGCTCTTGGGGCGCAAAGGTATGTGCTATGTGCAGCTCACCGCGCGCACGGCACGGGATCACCACTCTATGCGCGCCCCCTTGCTCGTCAATCCGGCCTGGCGGCTGGTGTGGGCTTTGAACACGCTGAAGAATGAGCGCGAAGAAGTCCTGATCGAAGGCTTCTACGACGATGTGCTCGAACCGACCGAGGAAGAAATGCAACTCCTGGCCGAACTGGATTGGAATCCCGAGGCGCTGCTCCAAGAAGCCGGCCAAAGCGAGTTCCTCCTTGGCTTAGAAGGCCTGGAAGCGAAAAAACGGCTCCACTTCGCCCCGACCTGCACGATCTGCGGGATCGGCTCCGGCTATATGGGGCAAGGCCCGAAAACGGTGATCCCTAGTGTAGCCAGTGCCAAGGTTGATATGCGCCTGGTGCCAAATCAAAAACCGGCCGATATCTTGGCCAAGCTGAGAAAGCACCTGGACAAACACGGTTTCAGCGATATCGAAATTGAGAGCTTGGGTGGTCTGGAGGGTTGCCGCACCTCGCCGCACAGCCCGATCGTCCGGGCGATGCAACAATCTATCACCGAAGCCTTCGTCCTCAAACCGTCGATCATGCCGAGCATCCCCGGTTCCGGACCGGCTTATGTCTTTAAAGAACACCTCAACCTCAACCAAATTACCGCCTGTTTCGGTCCGCCCGAGGACCTGAACCATGCACCGAACGAATATATCTTCCGCTCCTCATATCTGAAAGGCATTGAAGCGATAGCCAGGCTGTTTAAGCTGTACAGCCAAGCGGAGTAAGCGATCGAGTAGGGCAGCGCTAGCTGATCATTTCTAGCGCTGTCCCTCTCACAGAACCGTGCGTACGGGCCTCGTACACGGCTCCTGGTAAACCTCAGTCAAGTCGTTTCGTAGTATTGATGCAAGAT
>JAAYHC010000080.1 GCA_012735535.1 Bacillota bacterium | reverse complement strand
CGGTGATGAAGGCGACGAACGAACTCAGCCCTGTGTACACTGCAAACGGCAGCGTTATTCCCAGCGCCGTGGTGAAGATCGCGTGCACAATCGTGCTCAAAGCAACATAGGCGCTGAAGCCCGACAGCTCGATCAAACCGACGAAGCTGCCATATTGTAATCCTTTGATTAAAGCGGAGGTCACCGCCTTGCCGGTCAAAGCCTGAACCCGGAGCGCCTCACGTAGCTCATCCAGGATCTCTTGGTCCAGCTGTTGTAAGCCCGCCTCGATCTCCCGTTCCACCTTGGCCAGAGCCGCTTGATCCATCTTGCTCAACTGTTTGGCGCTTTTGCTGAGCATATCCTCGAGAAAATGATCGTGTACCAGCCTGACCAAGCGCGGAGTTGACGCAAACTCCGCATTTTTGATCCCATATCCTTTGGCTGCAACTAAGGCGGCCTGTCTCACAATGCTGCTATCATCACTTTCCTGCGGCTTGAGCTTTTGGGTCAGCGCCTGTCGCAGTCGCTCCGTCAGCTCTTCATCCGAGAGCCGGTCCAGTTTGGCTTGGTGCTCGGCAACCTTTTTGTCGAGCTCCACCACCGGCGCCCGCGGGATCTGCCAGGCCAACAAGTCGACCGGCTTGCCTACCGCCCGCTTAATACCCTGATTGACCAGCGACCCAAGACCTTCGATCACCTGACCCCCGATGTTATACGCCCTCTTGAGGTAAGGATCGACCACATTGCCGAAATTGACCGTTTCTAAGAGCGCCAAAAATCGGCGTGTCTGCTCTTGTTCAATCTTGGCCAAGTCGTACCGCATTGCTCAACCTCCACACCGAAATCCGAGCCGAATCCGCACCGATTCTTTCCGCTTCTCTTTCCGCAATACCGGGCTTTTTCCTTCCTTCATCAAGCTGCGAAAAACCGGCCACTCTGCTATCTACAATAAAAAAAGCCCGCTACTAGCTGAGCGGGTTTAGAGTCAGGAGGAGCAGATTATAGCTATCTATCTCTCCACAAGCCTTACGCCGGTCTGCGGAATAGCAATCCCGGTCATAAGGCCGTCTTCACATCCGGCGTGCCAAACTCACGAGCCAATTCACATAAGTCCGTCAGATTCACCGAACTCAAGGCCCGCTTTAACGCCTGCACGACCGCCTGATCGTACCTGTTCGCCTGACTGAGCTCCGCAAAGGCCTCACAGACCGAAAGTGCCGGCCGGTAGGGGCGCACAGCAGTCATCGCCTCGTAAACATCGGCCACCGCGATAATTCTACTCGCCAACGGCAGCTCATCCCCGGCAAGCCCGAAAGGATAACCGGAGCCATCTAAACGCTCATGGTGATATCTGACCATATCAACGATCTGCTGCGGATAGCAGATGGCTTCCACAAAATTACCGCCGAGAACCGGATGCGTCTTCACTACCGCAAACTCATCATGCGTCAGTTTACCGGGCTTCTTCAAGATCCCCTGTGAGATGCTCATCTTCCCGATATCGTGCAGGAGCCCACCCAGTTTGAGCTCGTGCAACTCCTCATGGGATAGATCCAGCACCCGCCCGATAAGGACGGCCAACAACGACACCCGGCGCGAATGCTCAGAAATCAGCTCGCTCATCCTTAACAGGGGAATGATCATTTCTGCGGCGTCATCCATGGCAGCCATCTCATCCATGAGCGCAATCCTCCTCAGAATAAAAATGAGGCGCCAAATACGCCTCCGATACTAGCATCAGCTAGGCAGCTTGGCAGTCATAGCTTTCATAGCTTGTAGACCCATAGCTTTGCGTCCCCACCTTTCGATGGGTTTGCCAATATGCCAACTTTTTGTAGACTATTTATAGACAAACTAGGTCAACCCTGCGCAGTTAGGACTATCTTCCTAGACAAATGGGCCTAAGGTCCTATTTGCCTCGCTTCAGAGGCAACTCCGCGCGCCTGGCCGCAGTCAGAAACGACCGCTTGGTCGCCTCCGGATCTCATCGCCATCACCTCACGCAAGCGCTGGAAATCGCCGGCCCGAAACGGTCGACCCAGTTACTAGCCATATATTCCATTTTCTTCCTGTTCTTTCCTGTTAATGTTGGGGAAATTGCCAACAGATGAGCCTTTCCGGCCGGCAAGGTCACTCGGCGCGCGTCGCCGGATAGCCCCTGATCGGTCCCTCGTAAACCACCCTGGCCTGCGGCAAGGTGAAGAAATCCATCGGCCGCGTCAGCTCCGGAACGGCCTGCCAAACCCCGGCCTTTGTTAACACATAGGAGACAAACTGGGAACAAAAGAAGTGGTTCCGCCTGGCCAGTCCCAACCGCATCGGGTAGCTAATCACCCCGAGCAGGTTATAGCGGTAACACGGCAGATTCCGGTCAAACTCGGCGACCAGCTGCCGCATCG
>JAAYHC010000010.1 GCA_012735535.1 Bacillota bacterium | reverse complement strand
TTGCCCCTCGAATTATTAGCTTGGGAGGCAGCACGGCGCAAAGGAAAAAACCCAGGTGTACCTCAGCTTATCAGCAAGGTTACGGTGAGGGAATAGGCCATGGCGCGGGTAGCAATAGTCGGTAACTGACAGATATCAGGCTTGGCTCGCTGATCCCTTTACCGCCATGAACCTAGTTATTCTGGCCGATATCTGGCACTGTACTCCCCTAGTAGTCCTAATTATCAGTGCTGCCCTGGCCAGTCTGCCGGATGCCATATATGAAGCTGCTCGAATAGATGGCGCCTCTAGCTGGCAAAGTTTCTGGCGCATCACTCTACCGCTCTTACGCCCAGCCCTTTTAGTCACCCTGGTGCTCCGTACGGTCGAAGCCTTTCGAGTCTTTGACATTATCTACGTGATTACTGGCGGCGGCCCAGCCAATGGTACTTTGGTTATCTCTTACTTAACCTACCTGGAGTCATTTAGTTACCTGAATCTGGGCCGGGGAGCAGCTTTATCATTCATTGTTTCCGCTTTTATCCTCGTTTTGGCTCTGGTTTATTATAAACTATTGTATACTGAGGATGTCGCCTAATGAAACAGTACTCGCTAACAACAAAAATAATTGGCTATGCCGGAATGGTCCTGGTAGTGTTAGCCATCTTTCTACCAATCTATTGGTTGGTAGTATCAAGCATCTCTACAAGAGCAGAGTTACTATCCGTACCCATCCATTGGGTACCGGAAAAACCGACGTTCCAACAATATGTTGACATTCTCTTTTCCGGTTCAGAAGCACCAAGGACTGCCCGGATGTTCAAGTCGACCCTAGCCAATAGTTTCATCGTCTCCGCAACAGTCACTTTAGTCGGATTGTTAATTGGTTCACTCGCCGGGTACAGTTTCGGACGACTTCGCTTTAGTGGACGCAAGGCAGGTTTGATGATGATCATGGCAACCAGGATGTTGCCCTCAATCTCGATCGTCATCCCATTGTATTTGATCTTTGGCAACCTGCAGCTGGTAGATACAAAGTTCACGCTGATAGTCCTCTACCTCACCTTTACTCTCCCGTTCACCATTTGGTTGATGGCGAGTTTCTTTCAGTCCATCCCGCGCGAACTCGAAGAAGCTGCTCGCATCGATGGTTGCACCAGATTAGGCGCCCTATATCGAGTAATCTTCCCCTTGTCTCTGCCGGGATTTGTCGCTACTGGAATCTTTACCTTCATGATGGCCTGGGATGAGTTCTTTTTTGCCTTAATCTTTACCAGCTCCTACAATGCCAAAACTGTACCGGTGGCTATTGCCGAGTTTACCGGTCGCCATGCCATTGACTACACGGCCATGACAACGGGCGGGGTCCTGGCAGCAATTCCACCCGTTATTCTGGCACTGATCTTCCAACGCTTTATTATCAAAGGCTTAACCTCTGGTGCGGTCAAAGGATAAAGATCAAGCATGAAGGGAGAGGCAATCGCCTCTCCCGCCTAAACTGATGGTCTTTTTTCGAACCTTTATTTGCACTTATCTTGCACATTCGCTGAGAACAGTACTCGTCCGCTCGGATATTCACCCCCACTCTGCTCATATTTATCGTATCTTTCGTATTCCTCTGAGACGAGAACCCGCATACATTCATGGAGTTTGTGCGATGGACCAAACATCGCCGCATACTCCCCGGATCCGGTGCGCATCATTGTCATCCGTTCCGGTTCGCCGTGCATCATCACCAACGAGGCCACATAGCTCCGGCCGTGCTGCGGACGCGGCATACCGGATGCCTTGACCGTTGCCGTTCCTTTGCCAAAGTCAAGGGTAGCCATGGCGGTAGCGCCCTTCGGAGCATCCGCATGGGCATCAAGTTCGAAGCTGCAGCGGTCCACCGGCGTTGGCATGCTCCGCGGGATGCAGATGATTTGCCCCGGGAAGATGCGTGCCGGATCGGCGATCTGGGGATTCGCGGCGATGAGCATCTCCACCGTTACCCCGAACCGGTTGGCGATGGTAAAGAGCGAATCACCCGGTTGCACCGTGTATAGCTGTCCTGAGCACTGTGCCGGCTGTGGCAATGGGATACACAGTCTCTGACCAATGCGCAGATTCTGCGGATCAATGCCTGGATTCGCGGCGATGATCGCATTAACCGTCGTCCCGTAGAAAGCGGCTAGGTTAAAGAGGGTATCGCCGGGGCGCACAATGTGGATCGTCCCACCGATGCACTGCGGCGCCTCCGCCGGGATGCAAATGATTTGCCCTGGGAAGATCCGCGCCGGATCGGCGATCTGCGGATTAGCCGCAATCAAGGCTGCCAAGCTTACGCCGAATCTGGCGGCGATGCTCGCCATGGTATCACCGGTCACCACTGTATACAGCTGGCCCGTGCACTGCGCAGGTTGCGGGAGCGGGATGCAGATTGCCTGCCCGACCTGGAGGTTCTGCGGATCAATGCCCGGGTTGGCGGCAATGATCGCGTTAACGGTGGTACCATAGAAAGCTGCCAAATTGAACAGGGTGTCGCCCGCTTGGATGATGTGGATGGTCCCACCCACACATTGCGGAGGCTGTACTCCGGGGATGCAAATAACCTGGCCCGGGAAGATCAGATTGGGGTCAGAAATCTGCGGGTTGGCAGCTATCAGAGCTTGCAGAGAAACTCCGAAGCGCTGTGCAATCAAGAACAGCGTATCACCCGGTCTCACGGTATAGAGCTGACCGGTACACGGACCGGGGCTCGGCTGCGGAATACAGATCCTCTGTCCAATCTGCAGATTCTGCGGATTGATGCCCGGATTAGCGGCCATAATCGCCTCAACCGTGGTGTTGAAGCGTTGGGCCAACAGAAAGAGGGTATCGCCCGGCCGAATCGTATAGATGAATCCACCTACACACTCCGGTGGCGGCGGCATAACCCCAGGAATACAGAGCACCTGGCCGACCTGGATGCGATTCGGGTCGGCAACCTGTGGGTTCGCCGCAATCAGAGCATTCAGACTAACATTAAAGCGTTGGGCAATCAAGAACATGGTATCGCCCTGTCTAACGGTGTATAAAGTTCCATTAGGACAGGGTGGAACGGGTCCTGGTGCCCCGGTCGGAATACACAATTGTTGGCCAATGGTCAAACGGTTCGGGTCCGTGACTTGTGGATTGGCCGCGATGAGCTGTTCCAGGGTAATACCGAACCGCTGGGCTAAGCGAAACATGGTGTCCCCGCGCTGTACGGTATAAATAAACCCGGGACAATTTTGAATGGACATGTGGTTCACCCCTTTTGCATTCACCATTGTGGCACTGTTATGATATTAGGACAGGTCCGAAATGGTGCATGCTCACCGGGGTTCAGATTAAGCTGACAATCACCGGTACCAAAAACGGCACCAAGAGGGACAATACGGTCCCGCTGACAAAGGCCATGACCGCCGTTTCCGGATCCGTTTCCCGAGCAATGAGGGGGAGCGTCACATCCATCGCCGCCGCTCCGCTCGGCGCAATCGCCGACCACGCCCCTAGGCGCTTGGCGACTACCGGGATGATCAGGAGCGAAATGAATTCGCGCAGAGAGTTGGCCAAAAAAGCGACCGCGCCCAAACGCGCACTATGCATCTCCGAAAGCAGCGGACCAACCAGGCTATACCAACCCAAACCGGCACCGACAGCCACCGCTTCACCGACCGGGCTCCGCGATACCAAGGCATACAGAGCAGTCCCGACCAGGCTACCAACCGCAATCAGTAGCGGGATGATGACGACGGATAAGCCTTTCGCGCGCAAGCAAGCCAGGATTTGCCGGTCCCGGCCCAGACTCACCCCGACGGCAAAGATTAACAGGCACAAGGCGATGGTCGTGATATTATCCAGTACCGCTACCACCGTCTGAGGCAGCAATCCGCCCGTTGCCACGCCGACAACCAGCGTACCAAGAATGATCCAGGTCACTTCTTTGCCTCCTTTGTCAACTGCGGTGAACGCCCGCTCCGCCGGCGCACTTTGGCATAGCAATAGACGAGGGCCGTACTGCCGACAATGGCCGAGACGGCCAAACCTAAGGATTCTATGCCGATCTGCCCCAGCTGGGCCATGAGCATCCGGTCGCTGCCGAGTTTGGCGCCCATGCTGTACAGCAATAAAATCAGAGCGGCGAGCGAAAAATGATTGAGGTTAGCGAGGATTTTGTTGGGCAGTAAACTAAAAAAGCCGACCAGTATGCCGGCTACCAAGGCCCAGATAATCGCGGACAATTAGTCTTTCCCTCCAACGGTCAATATCTATAGAGCAAGACTATTCTCGCCGCATCCCGGCAATTCCTGCTCCATATAATGATAGTACGGCGGCAAGACTATAGCCATAAAGGGTGGGTTAGAGTGGACACTGGTTGGCGATATCTTGCATTATTGTTCTTGCTCGTCCTCTCCGCGGTCTTTTCCGCCTCGGAGACCGCTACCTTATCAGCGAACAAAATTCGGCTGAAACATCAGGCCGACAAGGGCAACAAAGGTGCCCGTCTGGTGCTGCGCCTCCGCTCCGAATCAAACCGCTTCCTCGGATCGGTTTTGGTTGGTAACAATTTGGTCAACATCGCCTTCTCCTCTCTGGTCACCTCGCTCTCGCTCGCGCTCGGCGAACGCGGCGTGGCGTTAGCGGTTATCGTCTCGACCGTGCTCATCGTCTTCTTTGGCGAAGTGCTCCCGAAAACGCTGGTCTCCATTAACCCCGAAAGCAGCGCCATTAAGTTGGCCCGCTTATCTGCCTTAATCGTGAAGCTCTTTCACTGGCCGGCTTGGGGGTTCACCACCCTCGTCGACCTCTTACTGCGGGGCCTGGGCAAGAAACAAGCCCGCACCGCCTTGATCACCGCCGAAGAACTCCAAACCGTGGTGGAAACGGCCGCCCGTGAAGGTAGCCTTGATGATAGTGAAAAAGAGTTGATTCAGGGGATTTTCCATTACGCCGATACCGCCGTGGAGGATATTATGATCCCGCGCCCCGATATCCTGGCTTTCTCAGCTACCCTCAGCCTCTCTGAAGCGGTCAAAATTGCCAGCAAAGAGAAGTACTCCCGCATTCCGATCTACCTGAATACGGTGGAAAACATCATCGGGTTCATTCACGTAAAAGACCTGTTAAGTGCGTTTCTCGCCGGATCGGAGGCCCCATTGACCGAGTTGGCCAGGCCGCCGCTGTTCGTGCCGCGAACCAAAAAAGTTGACGAGCTTTTCGCCGAAATGCGCGCGGCCAATGCCCACTTGGCGATTGTCCTTGATGAATACGGCACAACTGCCGGCCTGGTGACCATGGAAGATATACTCGAGGAGATCATCGGCGAGATCAGGGATGAGTATGATAGCCGCGAAGAAGCGATCACTCCCTTAGGAGATGAAGCCTACCTGATCAAAGGGCTGGTGGCGCTCAAAGAGATCGAACGCGAACTCGGTCTGGTCTTGTACGAAGGCGATGATGTCGACACCATTGGCGGACTGGTCTTTCACCACCTCGGCCGTATCCCGGCCAAAGGCGATACGGTCCGGATCAACGATCTCGAACTCACGATCGAAGAAATGAAGGGCAAGCGCGTCGGCAAGGTGAAACTCGCGAAAAAAGCACCCCCGGCCAAAAACGAGTGAAGGTCATTTATGCATCCGGCGAGCAAGGCCCATTAAGGCATTGGCCAGTTTGTTCTGGCGCACCAAGTCAACACAGCCATGTGGACAAAGCTCATGGCAGCAGAGGCACTCTATACAGACCGAATAATCGATGAGCTTGGACTGGGGATCAATCGCCTCGACCGGACAGTTCTCCACACAAATATCACACTTGCGGCAGCGCTCTTGATTCACCTGGGGCCTGGTCTTAAACAGGTTGACCACGGTGTTGAGCATAAACTTGGCGACTTTGGGGTTGGACCGCTTTTTACCGGCCGGTAATCGATAACCGTGAACCACGGGTTGCTCGGCATAATCGCCGGTGAACGTGATGTTGGCCGCTGCCAGCTCGCCAAGTCCCCGCTCATAGGCGGTTTGGACGATCGGCACAACAGCCGGATCCAGTCCGATCAAGCGACAGGCCACCGCATCCAGCGCCACCCGATCCGTTGAAGCCAAGAGCAGACCGACCTCGCGAGGATCTCCGGCGGTCGGCCCGGCCCCCTCCATGCCGACGACGGCATCCATAATCGTCAGGGTGATCGGAGTATTGCGGTTAATGTCCGCAATGACCTCCGCAAAAAGCTCATTGGTCGGGGCTTGACGATGAAACTCGGCTTTACCGAGGCCCGGCACGAGGCCGAAAAGGTTTTTCAATGCTCCGGTATAAATAGCGGCCGAGTGCGTTTTTAGTTTGGGCAAATTAATCACCACATCCGCCTGAAAAACCGGCGCCGCTAAGTGATACTTCGGCTTAAAGTCAAAGAACTTGCTGGTTACTTCCACCACCCCGGAGGCGTCGAAGCTCTTGATCTCGGCTCCGGCTGCCTGCGCCGCCGCCTCAAAACCACAGACCTTCAAAGCCTGGGCGGTCGGCGCGATACCCCCAATGGCACCGCCGGCGCTATCGCCGATCCAGACCGTACAGCCAATTTCCCGCAGTTTCGTTGCAATCACCTGGACCACGGCCGGGTGCGTTGTCGCCGCCTGTTCCGGCGGGCGTGGTCCGATCATATTCGGTTTGAGCAAGACTGTCTGACCGGGCCGGACGAAAGCTTGCCAGCCCCCAAGCGAGGTGATGAGCCGTTCGACCGCCTGCTCGACCTCGGCCAGCTCATAATTACGACAATTGACGATTCCGACTACTGCCGGCATGACACCCCTCCAGAGCACAAGTTATTTATAGCTTATCCAGCGACAAGCAAAATCCTGTCAACCGGCTGATCCCGCTGAAAAAAGATAACGGGCAGAGGTCGAGAACCTCTGCCCATCGCTGAGGGAGTGAGAATGAGAATGGGGTACTTATTTGGCAGCTTCTAGTAAGGCATCCCAGTTGCTCGGCAACTTAATCACCTTAGTAACCGGAGTATTGAACCAGTTATCGGTCGGCAGATAGGTGAACGGCATGCAAGTGCACCAACCACCGGACTTGAGGATGATGAAGTTGTTACCGCCGGCAGCAATCGGGATCTGATCACCGTATTTGTCAACCAGGGTCTTTCTGAACCCGGTCAGATCCTTCTCGTCTCTGATCTCGAGGACATCCAGGAACGCCTGCTTGGAGACGACAGCCTTCTTGGCCATCTCCGCAGCAAACTGCTCCTTGGTCTGTCCCCACTCTACGAAGGCCCGGTTAGCAGTCAACGGCTCGACGATGAGGACACCGGTTTTGCGGTTCTTCCACTGGGCTTCGTCATTTGGCCAGGCTGCCGCAGTAGCAGTAACCGCCTGGGCCGCAACCGGAGCATCATGACCCGGGATGTTCTGCGCACCCATGACACCAATTACGGTGACGGTGTTGGTCCCGGCCGGGAAGCCGATCTGCTGGTTGTAGGGTTTCCAGCCGGTAAAGCTGTCCCATTCGGATTCAGCGATAACCATACCGGCGAACTGACCGGCCTGACCATGCTGTCCGGGCGGGTAGAAGCCGAAGCCGTAGCCACCGGCATTCCTCCAGATAAAGTTGATCGCACGGCTGATTGGGCCACCGGCTGGTAACTCAGGATTCGGACCAAAGGTGTTCTCACTGTAATTGATTCCGATTTGTTTGGCAATCGGGCCGTTGACCCAGATGAGCGGCCAAACTCCGCGGAGCTGCGCGTTATACTGGTCGAACGGAACTGAGGTGATTGCTTCCATGGCGGCGATAATGACAGGCATGTACTCCGGACGGCATCCTGCCATAACTGCGTTGATCGCGATGTTTTCAACGGTGACTAGACCAAGGGATGGACCCATTTTGCCAACAACGTGGTCACGCGGTAGATCGGTACCGGTGAGCATCCGCTCAACGCGCTCTTTGGTAGGAGCCACAACCGGCAGACCATCAGTCCAAGCCATCTCAAGGAATTTCTTGGCAAAGGCCTCGTTAGCCAGGTCGGCGGTCTCAGCAACAAAGCTGAAGCTAGCCGGATACGGGATTAATTTGTTGCCTTCCAGTTTCATGTACGGCGGATTAGTCGTAACGGTGAGTCCATCGATGAGCTGCGGAAGAACTTCTTTAGCCGCCTTTACTGCACCTTCAGGATATTGCAGTTCATGGCTCTGAATTTGCGCAAAACGCACGGGGCTCATCCCGGTCAGCGTAATCGGGGCGATGAAAGTTCCGAGGTGCTGATGGAAGATGGTGGAGAAAGTCGGAATACCTCTTTTCTCTAATTCCATAGCCATGGTCCCCATGGCTCGATTACAAGCCGTTCAGCCACCGGCCCCGATGATCACCGCATCGGGTTTGACCGCTAAGATATTCTCCAAAGGTAGCGGACTATAGGAGATCGGGAATTCGGTATACGGGATGATCTCCACATTTGGATATTTTGCTTTTAAAGCTGCGGCGATTTCATCAAAGAAGATTTCGCTGTAGCCATTACCGGTAAACAAACCGTCTTCATCTTTGACTCCACCGGAAAGCCACATGGCAACACGTTTGCCGTTCAAGTCGCTTAACCGCGGGGCTAATTTTTGCGTAATTTCAATTGCAGCCGACGGATTTAGCACTTCTAGAGATACGGTGGCCAGTGCCTGTGACGCAATTAGCATCACTAGAGCTAGAGCCATCACTAGAACTCTGCGCGTTTTCAACTCGACCTCTCCTCTCATTAACTGAATTTTGTAGCCTAGATCAGTGCTTGGGTTCGTTGTTTAGCAACCACCTGCGACCGGTGCATTAACCGTTACTGTGGTCGGTACAGTAGGGAAGCCCATCATCTTCCAAGCGTTCATTCCACCATCAAGGTTCTGAACCTTGGTGTAGCCCAGCTTATTCAAGACTAGTACGGCGATTTCACCGGCTGAACCATCCTGGGAGACTACGAGGATCTCGGTACCTTTGTCGGTTGGCAGTTGGCTGGTTACCAAGAGCGTGTCCAATGGAATACGTACCTCCCCCGCGAGTTCGGATCCATCATTCGCGACAACAGCATCATGCCGGATGTCGAGGATGAATTTTCCGGTCAAATCTACCTCGAATGGGCTGATCATTTGACTATCATCGATTAGTACGCCGGCTAGTGCTCCGGATTGTAGTGTGATCAACATGGCCATTACGATCATTGCTGAAAGTAGCTTTTTCACTCTCACTCACCTCCTTAGCAAAATTGGGGTTCTTTTCGCAGCCATCACTGATGGCATTGCAAACACTCCGAGTCGGGTGTGTTCCCCGGTTTAAGCGGTAACAATTTGGCATGCGACTTAAAGATCAGAATCTCGTTCATTA
>JAAYHC010000079.1 GCA_012735535.1 Bacillota bacterium | reverse complement strand
GGGCTGGGGTAAATGTAAAGGACTGGGTGGCGAAGAAACAAACCCCGAGAACGTTAAGTTTTCGGGGTCAATCTCATCCTGGAGCCGATGAGCGGATTCGAACCGCTGACCTGCTCATTACGAGTGAGCTGCTCTGCCTGCTGAGCTACATCGGCATTAAGCTAATTGTGCGTTTCTAATATACACTTTACGCGCGCTCTCGTCAAGATTGTCGTGTAATCTGCCTCCCCGATCAATTGATGGATATTCTGGCAGCAATTTTCCCATAATAACTACAACCCTATAAGGGAGGTATTTTCATGCTTACTAGGCGAGAGTTTCTCAAGCTGTGTACAGCGGCAGGGCTATCGTTGCCGCTCAGCTCGATTCTCCTTGATGAACTGGTCAAAGCCCAAGTCGTCAAACCGGAACGACCGCCGGTCATCTGGTTTCAAGCCTCCACCTGTACCGGCAACACCTTATCTTTCGCCAATACGGTCAATCCCTATCTCAGCAATGTTCTTTTAGACATTATCGACCTCAAATACCATCCCAACCTGACGAATAGCTACGGCAACCAAGCCCTGCAAACGCTGGAGCAAGCAGCGGAAAAGAAAGATTTTATCCTGGTCGTGGAAGGAGCGATTCCCACCAAAGATGGCGGTATTTACGGAGCCTCCGGTGAACGAAACGGCCAACCGTGGAAAATTGTCGATGCCGTCCGCTACCTAGCCGAGCGGGCGAAATATGTTGTGGCCGTTGGCGTCTGCGCCGTTAGCGGCGGGCCCTTTGCCGCCCACCCCAATCCAACCGGTTGCAAAGGCGTGTACGAAGTGATCGATCAGCCGGTGGTCAACTGTCCGGGCTGCCCTTGCCATCCGGACTGGTTTGTCGGCACACTGGCCCATATTCTCCTGTACAAAGATCTACCGAAACTGGATAGTTTCAACCGCCCGGTGATGTTCTACGGCCGGCTGATCCATGATCTCTGTGATCGTCGCTCCTACTTTGAAAACGGCATCTTTGCCGAATATCCCGGTGATTTTGGCTGCATGTACAAGGTCGGCTGCAAAGGCCCGATCACCTACGCCGACTGCCCGGTTCGCAAATGGAATGAATACGTTAATTGGCCGGTCGAAGATAACTCCCCTTGTATTGGCTGTGCAAATCCGGGCTTCCCTGATGCCTCCGCCCCCTTCTTCGAACACCTGCCGAGCATCAGGTTGCCGAACATCACCGTCAATGCGAATACGATCGGCCTCGCCTCCGGTGTAATAACCGCCGGAGCGATCGGTGTCCACTTTGTCGGCAGCCGTCTCAAAGGACGACCTTTGGGCGGAACCATACGCACCCCAGATAAACATGATACCGGCGAGCGCGAAGTCAAACCGAAAAAGGATAAGGGTGATAAGTAATGGCACAAAAAGTACTGGTCGACCCGGTAACCAGGGTCGAAGGGCATATGAGCGTAGAAATTGAGGTTGAAAACGGCGAGGTCGTTGATGCGCGTATCTCGAGCACCCTCTTCCGCGGCCTCGAACGCATCTTTGAAGGGCGGGATCCCCGCGACATGCCCTATTATACTCAGCGCATCTGCGGCTTCTGCCCGATCTCTCATGCGATGGCCAGCTCTAATGCGCTGCTCGACGCCAATCCGGTCGAGGTCCCGCACAACGGAAGGCTGCTCAAGCACATGATGCTCGCGGCCGATTATCTGATGGATCATATCCGCCACTTTTACTTTCTCGTGGTTCCCGATTTCGTGAAGATGCCGGAAGTTTCCCCGTTTATCCCCTACCCGACAACCGACTACCGCCTGCCGCCGGATGTCAACGCCAAAATTATCGAGCATTACCTGGAAGGTTTAGACATCCAGCGCCGCGCCGATACGATGGTAGCCACTCTGGCCGGCAAATCACCCCATGCTCACGGAATCTTGCCGGGTGGCAGCACCATGCCACCCCATACCGATCGGGTTCTCAAATATCGGTCCCATGCCCTAGAGCTAATCGAGTTCATCCGCACCCGGATGATTCCGGACATGGAAGCGATCGCCGAGCACTATACCGATCATTATAAATTCGGGCGCGGCTACGGCAACATGTTCACCTTCGGTCTTTTCCAGAAAAGCGAAAACCTTCAAGACCGGGTGTTTAAGCCTGGTATCGTCATGGACGGCCAAGTGACCGAACTGCAACTGAGCTCGATCCGCAACGGGATTACCGAAGACATCTCCCATGCTTGGTATGCCGCCGAATCGCAAAAGGCCCAGCCAATTGATTCGACCGTTGATCCGGACTATGGCAAAGAGAATGCCTACACCTGGGTCAAGGCCCCGCGGTATAACGGCAAACCCATGGAGACCGGTCCGCTCGCCCGGTTATGGGTCAACGGAGAATATCGTAACGGCATCTCGACCATGGATCGTTTAATGGCCCGCGTCTTAGAAACCCTCAAGATTGCCGAATACGCCGCTGCCTGGGCTACCGAGCTCAGGCCCGGCGAGCCCCACATGGCCCGGTGGGAGGTGCCGAAGACCGCATTTGGCGCCGGTTTCGTTGACGCTGTACGCGGCGGACTCGGACACTGGGTCAAGATCGAAAACTCCAAAGTAGCTAAGTACCAAGTGATCACTCCGACCACGTGGAACAATTCCCCGCGGGACCGCGAAGGCCGGCGTGGACCGATGGAAGAAGCGCTCATCGGCATTCCGGTCGAAAATCCTGAGAGTCCAATTGAAGTGATCCGGACCATCCACTCCTTTGATCCGTGTAACGCCTGTGCTGTCCAGGTAATCACACCCAAAGGTCCGTTGCCGAAATTCCGTATCTTAT
>JAAYHC010000078.1 GCA_012735535.1 Bacillota bacterium | reverse complement strand
TTTTGTCCCGTTATTTTCCACCAAGTTCGTGAATACCCTTGTGGTGAGCGTATTAGTGAAGGAGTGGTTGTGATGCAGAGCAGTACACTCTCCCGTCAAAGCAAGCGGGCCTGGGTTTGGGATTTACCAACCACAGCCAATATTAGCTTGTATGGCTTGATGTATGCCGGGCTGGTCTTGTTGGCCTATCTCCTGCCTACCGGTGATTTTCTGTTGCGGCCGGGTGCGGCATTGCTCTTGGCCGTTGGCGCCGCTTATGGTCCGGTTGTCGGCTTTGGAACGGGTCTACTGGGCGGATTAATTGCGGATTTGGCCCAGGATATGCTCTGGATTCACTGGGATCTCGGTCTTGGGGTGATGGGGGCGATTTTTGGTCTGTTTACGTTCTGGAAGAAAGAGAGCGATTCAGCCGTGGTGACCTGGGCCAAGATGGCCATCATAGCGGTTGTCGGCTCGTTTTGCGGGATGTTTCTGGCCGGATTGGTTGATCTGCTGTTAGGGGCGCCGGCAGTAATCGCTTTCTACGCCTGGGCATTGCCGTCAGCCTTGTTGAACGCGCTCTTCGCAGTGGCTATTGGCCCGCTGATTTACCTGTTCTTTACAGGAAAATTTTGCAATGTAAAAAGAAGGAATTACACCCGTGCATAACAAATGTCCTATATAAGGACAAATGTCCCGTAAGCGCCAGTACAATCGTCCTTTCTCGTAAATACTGACCGGTCGCTTGACGGGACAGCTTTTCCCAACGGCAATGGAATAGCGGTAGATTGGGGATTGTAATGCGCGGGCCCAACATCAGGACAATCAGACAATTCAGACAAGTTTGCGGTTTCGCTCTATTATTTCTGTTTGCGGCTACCATCGCCGCGAATGCTGCGCTTGAGCATTGTAGTTTATGTCATGCTACCATCTGTTCCAAACATCCTGCCAGCGTTCATGGTCGAGCCGGTTTGGCTTGTAGCTCATGTCATGATCGCGGTTTGCACGGTAAAGGCATGACCGGTGAGCGCTGTGAGCAGACTTGCCAAGGCTGCCATGAGGAGTTGTTGGCCTCTTGGTGCTCTTCAAAGCACGGACAAGCCGGATTGTGCTGCCTCGAGTGTCATAGCATTCATAAACCTTTCCCGGGTAGAGAACTTGCCCAGCTGAAAAAAGCGGAGGATCTGCTGTGCCGGAGTTGCCATCCGTTTAAAGAAGAGTTGCACTCCGGTATTGTCGATCCAACTTCGCTCGAACGCAAAAGTTGCGTGATCTGCCATGACCCGCATGGTGGTGATATCGGACTGTTAACGGCAAGGACCGGAGGGGAAAAGTGGGAGCTTAACAAAGCCTATAACCATCGCCCGGTGGCCGAAGGGCGATGCCAAGATTGTCATTCACCTCATCTTGTTTCATTTGGCAGGCGTTCGTTTACCGCTGATGAGCCGGATGAATTCAGCGACGAAGACGCGGATGTGAGTTTCAGCGGCTCCAAACAGGGGCTGTTGAAAAAATCCGGCAATGCTCTTTGTAACGATTGCCACTCTCTTCAGAGCAAGAACTTTGCACAAACGGGGCATGCGAAAGTGCGGGGTATCGGTGTCAGCGGGGAGCAGATCCAGTGCCTGGGCTGCCATTTGCCCCATGCCTCGGAGTACCCCGCACTTACCAAGTTGCCTGGTGACGCTTTATGTGTCGCTTGTCACAGCGGTTATACCGCCCACCATTTCCTCTCTTTCGGGTCGGTTAAACAAGGCGAGTTGGAGTGTGTGGCGTGTCACGAGCCACACGGTGTCGGTTATCGCAGATTACTGAGACGCGAAAACATTTGTGCCATGTGTCATAAGAAGTAGTTTGATGAGCGGAGGTAAGACCATGCAACGCAATGGGAAGTGGCTTAGTTTAATGGTGATCGGCCTAATGGTACTAACTCCGGTCTGTATGGCGGTTACCGCTTTGGCGGCATCCGATGCTGAAGAACTGGTTTGGCCGTTACCGCCGGACAAGCCCCGGGTGAAATTCGTCAAAATCCTGCAGTCAGAGGATGATTATACCTCCGGGTTTTTCAAGTGGCTGCGCACGGTGATCTTTGGTCCGGGTTCAGCAGAAAATCGGCTTGATCGCCCTTTTAGCGTGGCGGTCAACTCCGAGGGGCGCATTTACGTAACCGATAACGGTAGGGCGCCTTGTGTGATGGTTTTTGATGAGAGCGGCGCAAAGCCAAGGGTCTGGCGTTTCGGCGATAGTGGACGCTTGGTTCTGGTGAGCCCGATTGATATTGCCGTTAATGAAGCGGACAAGCTGGTCTATGTCTCCGACTCGGGCCTCAAAAGAGTGGCGGCGTTCAGTTTTGACGGTGAGTTTAAATTCTTGCTTGATCCTGATGTGGAATTTGGCAACCCCACCGGGTTGGCGTATGATCCCAGCGGGGACTTGCTCTATGTGGTAGATACCAAAGAGCATGATGTCAAGGTCTTTACCGGATCAGGCGAATATTTGCGCACCATCGGGGCGAGGGGTACGGCAAACGGCTCCTTTAATTTCCCGAGTATGGCGGCTGTAGATAGTAAAGGTAATTTGTATGTTGCCGACAGCATGAACTTCCGGATTCAGGTCTTTGATCGGCAAGGCAATTTCCTGCGCACTTTCGGATCAGTGGGCGATGGACCGGGTCATTTTTCCAGGCTCAAAGGGATTGCCTTGGACAGCGACAACAACGTATACGCTGTGGATGCGGCCTTTAACAACTATCAACTTTTCAATTCCAGCGGTCAGCTCTTGATGTGGGTCGGCCATGGTGGCCGCGATAAAGGCGAGTTCATGTTGCCATCAGGTATTTGGATCGACGAACAAGACAGGATCTATGTCGCCGACCGCTTTAATTCGCGCTTACAGATCTTCCAGTACATCTCGTATCCCGATGAGGACTGATACGAGCGTACTTGATCATAATGCTGGAAGATAGATGCTCTCTGGAAAGGAGATGAGTGGCGATGTTGAGATCAGGCAGATCGGAGATATATGGGAAGGGGGTGAAAAGGATGAAAAGGAGCCTCATGATCATTGTCGGCATGATCCTAATTTTATCGTTGTCTTCGGCAGTGTTGGCTGCAGGCATTAAGAATACCAAGCATGATTTGTCCGCGGGCAGCACTGCCGAGATCAAGTCGGTTGGGGAAGACCAGATTTGTATTTTCTGTCACACCCCACACAACGCGATAGTACCTGTGCCCTTGTGGAATAGGAGCACGGCTACAGGGTCTACAGAGTTTCAGCTCTATATGAACGAAGATACTATCGATGGTACTGTGTCGAATGATTTGGCCGGAACAGTGTCTTATATGTGCCTCTCCTGCCATGACGGAACTACCGCGCTCAATAACTACGGGTATGATCCGGCGAGCAACCCGGCGGTCAGCGGTCCCGGTGTAACCGACGGCAAGCTCAGCTCACCGGCAGCGTTAGGCAAAGACCTCACCAACGATCATCCGATCAACATTACCTATGCGTATGGACAAGACCCAGGGTTAAACAACCCGGATACTATCGTGTGTCAGTTGTTCGATAATACCGTGCAGTGCGGTTCATGCCACTCGGTGCATGATAACACCAATGAACCGTTCTTGCGCATGAGCAATGCGGGCAGTGCTCTGTGCTTAGATTGCCACAATAAGTAGGGCGCTGTCGGCGGGGCCGCGGCGGTATCACCGTCGCGGCCACACCATCAGCCAAGGGTGGGTTGAGCAGTGAAAAGAATTAGCACCTTCCTGTTAATAGTACTTTCCGCACTGGCTACTTCCGTGTTTGCGGATAACTCTCTCTATTGGCCCGCCCCGCCACCGGTTGCCAAGATACAGCTTCTTGAGACTTTTGCTTCGGAAAAGGATTTTCCGAAAAGTCCGCGACCGTGGTATAAAAACCTGTTTAACGTAATCTTAGGACTCAAACAAGAAAATCGGCTGATTGGACCATATGGAATTGGTGGTAGCAAAGATAAGCTTTATATCACCGATCCGGGCGCCCGCACGATCTGGTTGGTTGATGCTAGGCGGCAAGCCTTAGAGGAGTGGGTTTCAGCCTATGACTTGCCTGAGCTGCAACAACCGATCGATATCGTTGTGGGGCCCGATGAAAAAGTTTATGTCTCCGACAGTAGTGCGCAAAAAGTCTTTGTCTTTAACCCGAAAGGCAAGCTGGAGTCTTGTTTCGAGGGTTTTGCCAGACCGACCGGTTTAGCGATTGATCGCTCTCATAATTTATTATTTGTCGCCGATACCTTAGCCCATGAAGTGCGCGTAATCTCTCTGCAAACCGGAGAGGTTGTGCAAGTGATCGGGGAACGGGGTGCAGATGGGGGGACCTTTAATTTTCCGGTTCACCTGGCCTTCAAAGACGGAAAGCTATATGTCGTCGACTCGATGAACTTCCGAGTCCAGGTCTTTGACCGTAATTACGCATTAGTGACGCAGTTTGGCCAAATCGGTGACGGGTACGGTGATTTTTCCCGTCCAAAAGGAATTTCGGTTGACAGCGATGGCAACATTTATGTGGTCGATGGCCTGATGGACCGGGTGCAGATTTTTAACTTGGCGGGAGACTTGCTCTTGGCGTTTGGCCGCACCGGGACCAACCCGGGCGAGTTCTGGCTGGCAGCGGATATTTACATTGATGAAGCTGACCGCATTTACGTTGCTGATACCTATAACCACCGGGTCCAGGTATTTCAGTACCTAGGCGAATGATTACAGATCATTATTGTGAATAAGGAGTGGCTACGATGCCGAGAACCACTCTCACAAGCATGGTAGTTGGCCTGTTGCTGCTGGTGCCGGCATTTGGACACACGGCCGCGATTGATATTCCTGGATCAAAACATGATTTATCAGTACCGCACGATTCAAGCGGCTATGAGTGTTGCTATGTTTGCCATAGTCCGCACACCATCGCCGGTAGTCAAAAACCATTGTGGCACCAAACGAATGATTTAGATAAGTTTACCGCTTATAACTCGTCTGCGAGCGAAGGATACGATACCCTGAAAGACGACGGCGGATTAGCTATCTGCTTGAGTTGCCATGATGGGACAATTGCGCCAACCTCTGTTTATGTAGAATCTTCGTTGGCTGCCGTAGATCAGCTGAACCCGGCTTCTTCGGGAAAAAGCTACAGTACCGCTGCCGACCATCCGGTAAATATTGTGTATTTTGATTATGAATCAGATCCTCAGATCCGGCCGGCGGTTAGCCCCGATGAGGTTACCGACGGCATCATATCTCTGACGTTATACAATGGCCGAGTGCAGTGCGGCTCCTGTCACGATGTACACAACGGATCTGGTGCTTCATTTTTGCGAGTCTCCAACCAAGGCAGCCAATTGTGCACAGTTTGCCATTTGAAATAGAAGGAGCATACCATGATGAAACGGATCTCCTTACAGCTGTTAATATGTGGATTTCTGGTTTTGCTCGGGGCGGTGCCTCTAGAGGCGGCTCAACTGCAATTATTCGGCATCAGAGATATTGACGGCATTCTTTCGTTAGAGTATGAACATCTCGAACAGGGCTATGCCGGTGAGTTGAAAACCGATACCGCTTTGGCGCAGAAGTATAGACTTTCCGCATACACATTCATTTTGCATCCCAAGTTTCTTTCTTGGGATATCAATGGGGAGTTCGGCATCCATCAGCGCAACCAGATTACCGAGCTGATGAATAACTCGTACGGGACTAGCGTACGGTTGTTGCGGGATTATTTTATCTCCACCGGATTTACTTACTATACCGGCCAAGACGAAGTAGCCCAAGCCTATGCTCCCTCATATACGCGTGATCGCACCGAGCAATCTGCAGAATTGAGTCTGCGGCTGCGCAGCTTGCCGAGTACTCTCAGTTATCGCAAGGTTGACTTAAGCTCAACAGCGGTTGGGCATGAGGAGGATTCGACCGAGACCAGGCTCGGGATTACGAGCAATCTGCGTTTACCGTCCGGCATCAATGGTACCCTGCGGTTCAGCCAAGTCGAGAGGGTCGATAGTTTGCAGCCCGCTGACAAGAACTATCGCTACCTTGATGCCGGACTGACCAACTCCTGGAATTCCCCAGACCGCAAGCTTTCTTGGAGTTCGGCGATCCGCGCTTACCGGCGAGAATTGCCAACTACATCGAGAAGTATTTCAGTTAACGAGTCGGTAAACTATCGTGATGATCGACTGGGCTCCGGGCTCAGGTTCTCGCTCTCAACCAACGATGAGGACGATCTGACCGAAAGGCGCTTGGGCGGCGCTTGGGATACAAGCTACCGGTTTACCGACCGGCTCAGCAGCCGGATGAACGTGGGGTTCAATAGATTGGAGTATCTCCGTGCGACAGCGGCGGACTATCAGCAGGATCGGTACAATCTCGATGGCCGGTTGGAGTACCGGGTCAAACGCGATGACTACACCTACTATGCGACCGGATCAGCCGGGTATCTGCAACGGGATGTCGAGGGGGGAGGGATTTTTACCTCCTATGAAATTATCAGTTTTGATAAATACACTACTTCGGTGCGGTTACAAACACCCGGCATCACCGAGATTATCGAGGTTGTCAATAGCGAAACCTCGCAACAGTATGTCTATGGGGTCGCTTGGACGAGTCGGGTTGATGCCAAAGGCTATGTCATTATTGAAAGATACCTGCCCGATGTAGGGGATGACCCTGCGGAATTCATTCCGGATGATGTGGAAATCATCGTCCGCTTTAGGTACATTCCGCTTCAGAGCGGCAAAGAAATGAAGGGTAGTGTGAAAGTTGGGTTGCAAAAAGACCTGGGACCCAAGGTGCAGCTCACAACTCACTTAGCCGGCGATTTGCGTAAAGATTTGCTGGGGTACCAGGATAGTGACTTTGGCCACGAGTTTTACCTTAGCGCGCGAGCTAACATCAACGAACGGTTTAGTTTCAGCGGCTCGTTGACCAACAGTGATGATGGAAATCTCCTGGCCGCCGAGGCCAAATATACGCGAGGAACATTTGAGCTCTCCGGTCGCTATGGGATTGACATCTATCCAGGTCTACAACCCCGGCATGATCTGGTCTTAGATGGTCGCTGGAGCACATATATCCCAATTGGCATTCGCTTGACCCTGACCGCCTCCGAAAAACGAGCCTATCGCAATGGCCAAATGGTCGATGGTGATTTTGACTTCGCCGCTTCGGCGCGATATCCGCTGCAGAGGTTCATCTGGTTGAAAAATGATTATCGGATGAGTCTCAACTACATGTTGGACAAAGGGCTGCGCTGGAGCAATCTGACCGGGTTGGAATGGAAACAAGGTTTGCTCTCACTTACTGCCGGACTCGAATTGGTCGGCAATGAAATCACCGATTACGAAGCCACCAAATTCACAATAAAGCTGAGCCGTCGTTTCTAAGCGCCGGTCTGTACAAGGGAGACAATAATAAACGGGGCTCCTCAAGATGGGAGCCCCGCTTTTGGTGTGCCCAGCATGTCTGCTGAGCCGATGGGTTGAAAGAAACCCTGTCGCCTAACTAGCGGGAAGACAATCCGTAGGCAAGGGCGTCACTGGTAACGGTGGGGTCTGAAGGAAGCCGAAGG
>JAAYHC010000077.1 GCA_012735535.1 Bacillota bacterium | reverse complement strand
CCTTCGGCTTCCTTCAGACCCCACCGTTACCAGTGACGCCCTTGCCTACGGATTGTCTTCCCGCTAGTTAGGCGACAGGGTTTCTTTCAACCCATCGGCTCAGCAGACATGCTGGGCACACCAAGAAAGAGAGAGGCCCTCTACTAGGCCTCTCTCCGTTGTTCCGTCATTTTGTTATCGTTCAATCAGATCCCGACTACCGCCTGCATGGCCGGCATCATCTGTTCGTCGGCGATGTTCAAGGTCACCCAAACCACTTGCCGACCGCGCTGGAAGAAGAAGTTGATATCGTTGGCACTGACGGTTTGGTAATAAATCCGTTTCCGGATCGGCATCGGAATCGGAGTCGAATACACCGAATGATTCTGCATCTTTTCCAGCATCAACGTTAAGAGCTCGGTTGCTTCGTCGACCGAAGCCGAGGTGGTAAACCAGAGGTCGATACTTTGTTGACCTAAACGGTAGCGGGCGACCAACCCGTCAAGCACTTTGATGTTCGTGCCGTGGATCATGTTGATGGCTTTTAAAGCATCCTGGCCGACCAGCGTCTCCGTGAGCGGAACACCCACGATTTGCTGGGGCAAGTTCCCGACAGCTACAGGCTCAATCGCGCTTTCGTATTCGGTGTCAACCGCCACGATGATCGATTGCTGCGAAAGATCCGCCGGGTGCTGATTCGTCGGAGTCATTGGATCATAGACCACCGGAGCCGGAGTAGCAGCCTGCTTTTGAGTCTGCATCACTCCAATGGCAACAAAGACGGCCATGACGATTACCACTGTGGCGACGACAACTGTGCGCGTAGAAAATTTCATAGTTTGATCCTCCTAATTCTTCTCGACGGCTTTTTTCAGCAGCTCGAGCTCGGTGGCAATCTGCTGGTTCTTTCGCCACAAGTAAACGGTATACAAGAAAATCACAATCCAGATGATGGTGTATGCTGCAAACAAATAGCTCACTTAGGCACCCCCTCTTAGTAATGTGAGCGTAAACGTTCTTTCAGCTCAGCCAGCTGTAACTTGGCTTTGGAAATATCCAGTCTTAAGAGCATGTAGTAGAGGTATAACAGGGTGAAGGCTCCGAGGCTGACAAACAGAGTTGTGAGCATCTTCGGAGTCAGCCCGACGCTATTGGATTCGAAAATGATGGGATGAATCGTACGCCACCAGCGGATCGCCATGAAGACAATCGGCACATCGATGAACCCGATAATCCCGAAAACAGCCGCAAACCGGGCGCGCTTCTCATCCTCTTCCGCCGAATTGCGGATGATCAGATAAGCCACGTAGATAAACCACAGAACCAAGGTCGTGGTCAAACGGGGATCCCAGGTCCACCAGACATTCCACGCAGCTTTGCCCCAAACCGGACCGGTCAACAGGACTATGCTGGTGTAAACCACCCCGACCTCCGCGGAGCTGGCCGCTACCATATCCCATTTGCGCGAGCGATTCTTGAGATAAACAATGCTGCAGACAAAGACGACAAAGAAGGCCAAAAAGCCGATCCACGCCGCCGAAACATGGAAGTAGAGTATCTTTTGTACCTCAGGCATATCGGTGACGTTGCTGGGAACCGGAGCATAGATGAAAACCATATAGATTGCTGCGCAAATGAGGAGAAATGTCGCCGCTCCAAGAACCGTTCTGAATTTCTGCATACCGATTACCACCTCCTACGCTTCGAGCAAGTAGTCAAATAATAAGAAGGGTACTACCGTAAAGACGATATCGTACACCAAGATGACCTGCAACCAAATCATGACCGAAGAAATGCTGGCCCCTGCGAACAAGGCTTTGGTCAATTCCACCGCGCCGATTACCACCGGGACGATCACCGGAAAGAGGATAATCGGCAGCAAGACCTCGCTGGACCGAGTATTGCTGGCTAAAGCAGCCAGGAAAGTTCCAACCGCTACGAAACCAAAAGTAGACGCCAAGATCACGACGATCAGCCAAAGCCATGAACCGGCATAACTGAAATCGAACAAGACAATGAAGACCGGCAGCGCAACAGCTTCGACCAAAGTCGTCTGGATCAGGTTGGCAAAAACCTTCCCAAAATAGATCGCCGCCCGGTCCACCGGCGCCAACATCAAACCGCTAATACAATCGTTAATCTGCTCGGAGAGAAAGGACCGGTTCAGGCCAAGGATTCCGGAAAAGAAAAAGCCGACCCAAATAATCCCGGGCAGGATCTGCTTGATGCTCTGCGCACCCGGGTCAAAGGCAAAGCTAAAGATCACGATGACTAAGAAGGCAAAAATGAGCATCGCGCTGAGCATTTCTTTGGTGCGAAACTCGGCCTTCAGATCCTTCCAAACGATGGCGCAGACGCTGGACCAAAAGTGCCTCATTGCTTGCCACCCACCTTTTCGCGGTAGAGATCCTGAAACTCTGCGAGGCTGCCTACCTCAGACCGGGCACCATGAAAAGCAACCCGGCCTTTATTGATAATCAGCACCTCATCACTGAGCGCCAGGCCGACATCAAAGGTATGGGTGATCATGACCACCGTGCGCTGTTGGTCCTTGAGTCCGGCCAAAACTGAATTAAGGATCTCAATTGCCTGCAAATCCAGGCCCGTGTACGGCTCATCCAAAAAGAGAATTCTCGGGTTATGCAGGATAGCCCGAGCAATCGACAAGCGCTGCAACATCCCCCGGGAAAAGATCCGCACCGGATCGTTAAAGAACATCTCCAACCCTACCTCGGTCAGCACCTCTTCGATGCGTTGCTCCAGGTTCGGAACCTCGTACATCCGCCCGTAAAAGAGTAGGTTTTCACGCGCGGTGAGGTTGCCGTACAAATAGGAATGGTGGGAGATAACGCCGATCTGCTTGCGCAGATCCGCTGCGTTATCACCTACCTCCTGGCCGGCAATGACCAGGCTGCCCGAGCTCGGTGCGGTCAACAAGGAGAGTATCTTAATCAAAGTTGTTTTCCCAGCTCCGTTGGGGCCAAAGATCGTCAGGAATCGCCCGCTCTCTAGGGATAAATCGATTCCATGCAAAATCTGCTTGGCCCCAACTCGTTTCGTCAACTGCTTAGCCTCGATGATGGCAATCAACCCCTCTTGTCCAACCGCAAGTCCTTAACTCTCGACCCGCGCTTTGGTGGGCCAGAGAGCGACAACCGTTCCGATGGCGATCAGGTACATTCCGATCCAGATCCAGTTCACTAAGTAGTTAACCATAACTTTAAACGTGGCGGTTTCTCCGCCGCGTTCCCAACCGGCGAGGATGATATATAAGTCTTCGGCAAGATTTCCGCGAACCGCAACCTCACTCATTTGCTGCTCAGGGGCTGATGGGTTGAGGTAATTCCGGTGGAACTGCATCTCGGGTTTCATCACCCCGAGCGGTTTGCCGTTGCGGCTAACCTCGACCGTCGCATAGACGGCTGAGTAACCGTGGATGAACTCTTCGCGCAGACCTTGATAGGTTAACTCGTAATTACCCACCTGCCAGGTTTCACCGCGGCGAACGGCCTGGGAGGTTTCGACATCAAAGGGTGCGCCGGCAAAGCCGATCATCGTTAAAGCAACGGCAAAGTGCACAATAATCGCGCCGAAGCGGCGGCGATTACCGGTCAGCGAACGAATCACATTGAGGATGCCGCCCTCCCCGGTATTCTCGTGGCGGATACGAGCATGACTGCTGATATCCAGAATCAGGTTGAGGATAATGAAGAAGGCACTGCCGATGGCCAAAGCTGACCCGATGTGTCGGACGCCCATGAGATAGAGAACGACGACCAAAACGCCGGTTGCCCCAAGGCTGTAGTAAAAATCGGTCGGGAAAACCGGCTCGCCCGGCTGGCGTTTCCAAGCGATTCTGATGCAAGCCCCGAGCAAAAAGGCGAGGGCGATACCCAAAGGTACGTTGACCACATTGTAGTACCCGATGTTGAGGGTGATCTCGTTGCCCATGAGCGTGCGGGAGATCAACGGGAACAAGCTGCCCACTAAGATGGCCAGGGTCGCACCGACGAAAATATAGTTGGTTAAGACAAAAGTTCCTTCTTTAGAACTGAAAAACTCATTGATCTGACCCTCATCCGCATACTCGTCCCGACGCCGGTAGAGCCAGACCAGCGGTACGATCACCAAAATCGCCATAAACAGCACAAAGAGCGTATTTAGCAGCGGGATGCCTGGAAATCCGTGGACGGACTGGACGACCCCGCTCCGGGTAAGATAAGTGCCAAAGACGCACAACCCGTAGGAGATAATTGCTAACATCAACGATGTAGCATTTAACGCTTTCCGCCGTTCATGGATCAACGCGGAGTGGATGAGCGCGGTACCGGTCAACCAGGGGAATAAAGAAGCATTCTCCACCGGGTCCCAAGCCCAATAGCCGCCCCAGCCCAGCTCAACATAGGCCCACTGCGCACCATAAAGGATTCCGACGCTCAAGAAACCCCAGGCCGCCAAGACCCAGCTGCGAGTGTATTTAACCCAATTCGGATCAGGTTTTTTATTGAACAGATTAGCCACCGCGAAAGCGTACGGAGCCGCAAAACCTACGTAACCAAGGTATAAGGTGACGGGGTGAATGATCATACCGAAGTTCTGTAAGAGCGGATTAAGACCGGCGCCATCCGGATAGGTTACCGGCATCCGCTCGAACGGATTCATGAGGAAGGCGATTATCCCATAAAAAAAGAGGGCGATAAAGGTCATGATGGTCGAGGCGAGCGGACGCAACTCTTCATTCCGCTTGTCCTCTGAAAAGGCGACCAAGACGCCCAAAATGGTGTGTAACCATAACCATAACAAGAGCGAGCCTTCTTGACCGGCCCACAAAGCCGAAATCTTGTACAGAACCGGTAGGGCTCGGTTGGTATGCTCAACCACATACCGCACGGAAAAATCGCCCGTGACCAGAAGATAAACGAGTATCGCCGTGGCCAGCGAGGCGATTACCGCCATAATTGCCACCCCGGTATGGGCGGTCTTGATGAGTCGGTCGTTTTTTCCGACCAAAGCGACCACATAAGTAACTAAGACAAAAACCGTGACCCAAAACCCTGTCATTATGGCTAGATTGCCTAAATCTGCTAACATCAGCGAGTCCCCCTAACAGTTGCCGGAATTATTGTTCTTCATACTTTGACGGGCACTTAACCATCAGCTTTTCGGCGGTCACCACTGCGTTTTGATCCATTGTTCCCTCAATGATGACCTCGTTGCCATGTTCAAAGTTATTTGGTTTTATTCCTTTGTAAACAACGTTGAGACAGGGGCTCGACGGATCGTTTTGTTCTGCTGCCAAGGCAAATCTAAGCACAACATTTTGCGAGTCCCAATCAATGCTGTCGCCAACTAAATAGCCGCTAATCCGCAGGGATTGATTCTGAAAGCTGGCGGGATCAGCTAAAATTTCCGAGACGGTGCGGTAATAACTACTGTTTGAGCCGGAGAATCCGAAGTATACAAGCGCGGCCACAGCTGCCACGATAACTCCGATACCCAGACCAACTCTTCCCTTTCTGGACATTGCCATCCGCTTTACTCCCTCCAAAGTGATTTTGTCTCTAGTTACTCCCTGATAAAAACGTGTCAAACTTAGCATTAGTTCCCGAAAAGACCTGTCGCTCAGCTATTGTCAGCCAAATGCGCCCAGGAACAGATCCGGGACTCCAACAACTCAACCAAAGAATACAGCAACAATCCTAACAAGCTCATCCCGCAAATCGCCGCAATCATCATTTCGTAATCAAACTGCCCCCAGGAATCCATGATTAAGTAACCTAAGCCGGTGGAAGTCGCAAAGGACTCGGCAAAGAACAAAACCGCACTGGCAGTACCGATACTAATTCTGAGCGCAGTAAAAACCTTCGGCAAGCAATAGGGTAAGAGCACATGGCGGTAGAGCGCCCACCTGCCTCCACCGAGTGAACGAATGCTGTACGTCGCCTCCAAGGGCAGAGATCTGGCCGCATCTCGGGTGCTGACGAGAATCTGAAAGAAGACGGTCAAAGTGATCAACAAAACCCGCGAAGCATCTCCCAAGCCTAACAAGACAAAGACCAAGGGTAAAAAGACGATCTTCGGAATCGGGTAAAACAAGTAGATAAACGGAGCCACGACTTGATCCACACGGAGATTGCGCCCGAGAAAGAGGCCGATCGGTATACCCAACAACAAGGCAATCGCCAAACTAAGAAAAATGCGCCTTGCACTAATCAGCCCATGGTACCACAGTTGACTCTCCGGGCTAACCAACAGCCGAATAATATCCCACGGACCAACCAGGTAGCTGTCTTTGGCTAACCAAATATACAATTGCCACATACCGGCGACTATTATCGCCGCGTATATCTTTTGCAGCCAACCGGTCCCGGAGTTTTTGGACTTACGCTTACCTGCCATTGGTCTTGATCTCCTCCAACCTGCGCCGAAGATAAGTCGTTAACTCCAAGTACTCAGTAGTCGAACGCAAACCGGAGCTGCCCATACCCGGGTTATCAACGATTTCCACCAATCGTCCCGGCAGCTCGGAGAAGATCATGATCTTGCGTCCTAAGATTACGGCCTCCTCGATGCTATGAGTCACCAACACGGTGATCATCGAATGCGTGGCGAAGATTTCCAGCATCAGATCCTGCATCTTCTCGCGCGTCTGCGCATCCAAAGCGGAAAAAGGCTCGTCCATGAGCAACAGTTTTGGTTGTAAGACCAATGAGCGGGCAATCGCCACCCGTTGCTTCTGCCCGCCGGAAAGCTGAGTCGGATAAGCCTCTTTTAAGTCCGCAATACCCAACATCTCCATCATTTCGAGCGCTTTAGCGATCGCCTCTTTGCGGCTGAATTTGCGGATGCGCAGCCCCAAGGTAATATTGTCCAAGACCGATTTCCAGGGAAACAACCCATAACTCTGCAGAATTAAAGCAATCTCATGCTTGGACTCGGTCAGGGGACGATCTTTGAATAAGATTGACCCTTGGGTAGGGTGCATCAATCCGGCCAACAAGTACAAGAGCGTACTTTTGCCGCAGCCTGAAGGGCCGATAACCGCCCAACTCTCGCCCGGCCGAGCAGTAAAGTCGACCGAAGCCAAGGCTTGCACCGAGCGGTGGCGTTGGTTGTAGCGGTATGCCAAATTGCTTACCTGGAGCACAAATCAAACCCCCGACTTACTGCTTAACAAAGGAAGCATCAAAGTACTGTTCGTACGGGAACGCCGTCTTTAACATGCCCTTGGCGACCATCCAGTCCATGACCAACTCCCACTCTGCCTTAGTCGGAAGCGTGGGCAACGAGAATGTGGGTACCGGATAGACTTCCTCGATCGCCTTTGGCACTTTACAGTACTCCACCATATAGCTGCGGTAAGCCTCCGGGTTAGCATTAATCTCGGTGACAATGTCGGAATAGATTTGATAAAACCGCTCAAGAACCGCTTTTTTCTCCTTAATGGTCTTCGAAGAAAAAATGTAGACAATCGGCGACAAATTGATCTCCGAATCGGTATCGCTGGCCAATAACTTCGCCCCTTGTGCCTCAGCTAGAGAAGCAAACGGATCCGGCAGGGTCGCTGCTTTAATCTGTCCCTTCAGCAGCAGCTCAACCCGGACCGGAACCTTGGGGATCTCGACGGTTTTAATTTCAGAATCGGCAAAGCCGGCAGCCTTTAATAGCTGGTAGTTGACAAACTCGATGATCGAGTTGTTCGAAATACCAACCGGTACACCTTTTAAGTCGCTGATCTTTTCTACACCCGAGTTCGGACCGGCCAGCAAAGCAAACCGTCCTTCCCCGGGGGTGGCACCCAAAGAGATCGAAGTGGCTTTGACATCCATCCTTCCTTTGGCAAAGAGCCCTAACGCGATCAAGTCACAGACAATGCCGTCGACCTGACCGGCGCGCAAAGCGGTATCCCGCTCGACCGCGCTCACGAAGGTGACCAGCTGCAAGTCGACGCCACCCCGCGCAAAATCGCCCCGCTCCACTCCGACGTAGAGCGGAAGTTCGTCTTCGGCGGTCAAAAAGCCGATTTTAAGAGTGTTAGTGGTACCGGCTGCCGATACTACAGTCGATACCACCAAGGCAAATAAAGCGCCAATAATCCATAAACTCCGTATTTTTTGCCAGACTTTCAATTACACTCCCCCATTTCCCGGATTAACACCGCCCCAAGGAGCCACCAACGAATGGGCGATCCCCATATGGTCGAGCACTCGCGCAACCACAAAATCCACCAGCTCCGCAATGCTCTTGGGTTGGTGATAAAAGCTTGGCGATGCCGGAAGTATTGTTGCTCCCGCTTGGGCCAATTTCGTCAGGTTTTCCAAATGGATTAGGCCCAGCGGCGTCTCCCGTACAACCAGGATCAGCTTTCGCCGTTCTTTGAGACAAACATCGGCGCCTCGCTCAATCAGAGTCGAAGAAATCCCCGCCGCCACCCGACCAATAGTACCCATTGAACACGGGATAAT
>JAAYHC010000076.1 GCA_012735535.1 Bacillota bacterium | reverse complement strand
ATCGACCGGTTAGCCGACAAGCATGGTTTTAAGTTAGCCGGTCTACGTAGTTTCGAACGCGCTTTGGGAGAAGAAGAAATCTTGGCCATCAAGCAACGGGTCAAGGGAACCAGGGCTATGGCCGCAGGTCTTTCTTGACAAATACTTAGGCCTCAATTATAATTATCCCAAATTTTGAGGAATCGGCACTGGTCCCATGACCGGTGCCCTTTTACGCCTGTTGGGTAACTGACAAATATTTATTCGCATACATAAAAAATGCTGCACATACATTAAAGCTGGATTATAGCTGGCAGCAGACCTTAAGAGGGGAAGAGTAAATGATAGAAAAAGAATATCTACTGACCGAAGAGGGTTTGAAGCAGAAAGAGGCAGAGCTGGAATATTTAAAAACGGTAAAGCGTCGTGAAGTAGCTGCTCGGATTAAGCAAGCCCTCGAATTTGGCGATATTAGCGAAAACTCCGAGTACGATGATGCCAAAAACGAACAGGCTTTTATCGAAGGGCGTATCGCCATGCTGGAAAAGCTTCTGCGTAACGCCAAAATCATCGATAGTGACGAGTATACGGAAGATGTTGTCAGCATGGGTCATAAGGTTAGACTAAGAGACCTCGAGACCGGTGTGGAAGAGGAATATATGTTGGTCAGCTCCGCTGAGAGTGACCCGGACAACAACAAGATCTCCAATGAATCACCGGTAGGCAAGGCCATCTTGGGGAAAAAGATCGGTACCGTGGTGGATGTTCAGGTGCCGATCGGGGTTATTCAGTACGAGATCGTGTCGGTCTCACGGGTCTAATAGGTTAGGAGGATTACTGGTGGTTCCTGAACATGAAGAATTACATCGGGACATGACAGAAGAACATGATCGGCAAGACCTGAACGACCAGATGATGGTCCGCAGGGAGAAGTTGCAGCAGCTACGCGCCGCAGGCAGGGACCCTTTCCAAATCAGCCGGTATGATCGTACTGCAACCGCCGCTCTGGCGGTTCAGCGATTTCTAGAACTGGAGCAAGCTGCAGCCGCCGCCGGGCAGGAGTTGGCGCACGATGCCGGTCCGGAGGTTAGCTTGGCCGGCCGGATCCGCACGATGCGCATCATGGGCAAGGCAAGCTTTGCCCACATACAGGATGAGACCGGGCAGATCCAAATCTACGTTAAAGTCAATGATGTTGGTGAAGAAGCCTACCAACATTTTAAGTCGCTGGACATTGGCGATATTATCGGGGTGAGCGGCAGGGTCTTCCGCACCAAACGAGGTGAGGTGACTCTTGACGTAAGTTCATTCCGCTTGTTGACCAAGTCCTTGCGACCGTTGCCGGATAAGTGGCACGGTTTGAAAGATGTGGAGCTGCGCTATCGTCAGCGTTATGTCGACTTAATTGTTAATCCCGAAGTCAAAAAAGTCTTTGAACAGCGGAGTAAAGCTCTGAACGCGATCCGGATCTTCTTGACCAACCGGGGCTTTTTAGAGGTTGAAACTCCGGTGTTGCATCCGATCGCCGGCGGTGCCAACGCCAGACCGTTTATTACTTATCATAATACTTTGGACATGCAGTTGTATCTGCGGATCGCTCCGGAATTATATCTGAAAAGGCTAATCGTCGGCGGATTTGACCGCGTTTTCGAGCTTGGGAAGAACTTCCGCAATGAGGGCATTTCGACCAAGCATAATCCGGAGTATACTTCTTTGGAGCTCTACCAAGCTTATGCGGATTTTCACGATATGATGGAGATCACCGAAGAGCTCGTGGCTTACGTGGCCAATGAGCTCTTGGGGACGACAAAGATAACCTATCAGGGCAGGCAGATCGATCTGACCCCGCCATGGCCGCGCGTTACGATGGAGGAGTCTTTACAGCGTTTTGCCGGCATCGATTTTGCCGCGGTCACCGATGATGCGGCGGCCCGGGAGTTGGCCAAGGCCAAAGGGCTCGAAGTTCAACCTAATGCCACGCGGGGTGAGGTATTGGCCGCGCTCTTTGATGAGTTTGTCGAGGACAAATTGATTCAGCCGGTCTTTATCACCCATCACCCGGTCGAAGTCTCGCCATTAGCCAAGCGTAACCCGGAGCGGCCGGAGGTTACCGACCGGTTTGAACCGTTTATCAACGGGTGGGAGATTGCCAACGGCTTCTCAGAACTGAATGATCCGCTTGATCAGCGAGAGCGTTTTGAAAAGCAGGTTAAGGCGAGAGAACAAGGTGATGAAGAGGCCCACATGATGGATGAGGATTTTCTGACCGCCCTGGAGATCGGTTTGCCGCCGACCGGGGGTTTGGGCATCGGGGTGGATCGTCTGCTCATGCTGTTGACGGATTCCCCCTCGATTCGCGATGTCATCTTATTCCCGCATATGAGGCCGCGCCATGATTGATCGGACTCCGCAATGCGCCGCATCGGCGGCACTGCAAGGGCAGAGCAAGTTTATCTTCGAAGGGGCCAAAATGGCCCTTCCGATTATTTTGGGCTATCTACCGGTGGGCTTGGCCTACGGGGCCTTGGCCGGAAGCTCCGGACTGACCATCTGGGAGACGGTCCTAATGTCCGTCTTCGTCTACGCCGGTTCAGCTCAGTTTGTTGCGATTGCGCTGCTGGCGGCCGGGGCCGGCCCACTGTCGATTACCGTTACAACCTTCTTTGTCAATCTGCGTCATCTCTTAATGAGCGCTGCCCTCAGCCGGTATTTTCGCGGCTATAGCAACCGCTGGTTGGCCTGGTTCGGTGCCGAGTTGACAGATGAGTCATTTGCGATTCACTCCGCGCGCTTCCGGCAAGATCCGGCTACCTACCAACCCATAACGATGCTTGCGGTTAACGGACTAGCGCATTTAGGTTGGATTATCGCTTCATTAGGCGGCTTTCTGCTTCAGAAAGGGATCGCCGACCCGGGAAAATATGGGCTTGATTTCGCGCTACCGGCGATGTTTATTGCTTTGCTCTTCATGCAGTTGACCAAGAGATTGGATTTGCTGGTGGCAGCGGCAACCTTCATCCTCTCGGTTGGACTCGGGCAAGTCTTGCCGGTCTATTGGGCGGCGATTCTCGCTGCGGTCTGCGGAGCTTTCTTTGGGGCGATCGTACTTTGGCAAAAGGAGGACGAGCAATGCGCTGGGAAGTAGCGGCGGCGATTGTCGGGATGACTTTAGTTACTTATTTGCCGCGAGCCATACCCTTGGTGGTGCTGAAAGATCGCCGGCTGCCCCGGTTCATGGTCTTGTGGCTCCAATTCATTCCGGTGGCGATCCTGGCGGCTCTCCTGGCTCCGTCGCTGTTGCAAAATGGTGGCGAGTGGTCGTTTGGCTGGCAGAACCCCTTTGTGGTGGCGGCTATTCCCACCATCCTGGTTGCGGCCAAAACGCGCAGCCTCATGCTCACCACTTTTGTCGGCATCGGCATGGCCATGATTATTAACCACCTCTGGTAAAATTGTCATCATTTTAAAATCCCCTGGACAGACTATGTTAATAGTCTGGAGGGGGATTTCTTGCTTTCACGCCGCGAATTCATCAAAGCCTGTCTGTCCATGGCTGCCGGACTGAGCGTGCCGGCGTTATCCCGCAGCCTGATGGCCGAGGCCGCCGGTATGTTTTCGCACAAGCCGGTAGTTATTTACCTGGAGGCTGTAACCTGCACCGGGGATTTAATTTCGCTGCTAAATGCCAGGGACCCCGATATCGGCCGTTTTATTCGCGAGGATATTGATTTACGGTACCAAACAACCTTAATGGTTGCGGAAGGCACCCCGGCAGTCAATTACATGTACCAATCGGCCGAAGAGCATTGGGGCGAGTATATCCTCATCATTGAGGGTGCGATTCCGGTTAGAGATGACGGCATTTTCGGGGTGATCGGCGAGGCGGAGAACGGTCCGTTGACTGCGCTTCGAGCCGTGCGCGACTTGGCCCCCGGAGCCAAATATATTCTGCCGTTCGGGGTTTGCGCCTGCTTTGGCGGGCAATATGCCACCCCGCCCAATCCTTCCGAAGTTCGCGGGGTTTGGGCGGTTTTGGATCAACGTGACAAAGGTAAGGTTGTTAATGTTTCCGGTTGCCCCGGACATCCGGACTGGTTAATCGGAACCCTGACCCATCTAATGGTCTACGGTATGCCTGAACTCGATGCCCACCGCCGACCCAAGGTCTTTTTCGGCCGGACGGTCCATGACCTCTGCCCACGGCGGAGATTATTCGAACAAGGTATCTTCGCTTCTCAGCCTGGTGAATCAGGATGTTTATATAAGATCGGCTGCAAAGGCCCGGTGGCCGGCTGTGATGTGCCCCTACGCCAGTGGAACACATACTACCACTGGCAGTGGCCGATTGGCTGCAATGTGCCGTGTATCGCCTGTACCGAGCCGGGCTACCCGACGGCGATGATGCCGTTTTACCAACATCTACCCGATATCAATGTCTTTGGTACGCACGCCGCCAGCAGAACAATAGCGAAGACGGTGGGCCTCGGCACCGGAGCGGCCATCGCCGGCCATTTTGCCGCTTCCTTGATCACACGGCGAGTCCAGAAAAACTATCGAAAACTACAAGAACCACTACCACCGCTACCGGCAGAACCAACGCCAACTGCCGATCTGGCTTTTGGGTTCGAAGCCGGTCCGGACTTGGGTGAACCCGATCTCGTTGTTGAGCAGGCGCAACCGCCGGTGACCGCCATGCCCCGGAAGGAGTTCAAAAGCCCCTTAGCCCGACAAATCCAGGAGAAATGGAAGGAGAAATAGATGGCGAAAATACTGATCGGCCCGGTGACCAGAGAAAACACCCCCATGGCTGTCGAGGTGAGCTTGGCCAACAAAGTGATCAGTGATGCCAAGATTATGGGCAGGCATATGCGCGGCTTTGAGTACATGCTGGCCGGTCTGGTCCCGAGTGATGCACCCTACTTCACCGAACGCATTTGTGGGATCTGCTCGACTGCGCATACCTACGCTTCGTGCTTGGCCCTGGAAGATGCGACCACCCATGACCTGACCAAGAATGGGGTCTTAATCCGCAACATCATCTTCCTCGGGGATTTGCTACAAAACCACCTCCGCCACTTCTACCTGCTCAGCGTACCGGACTACGTCCACTTGGCCGAGGAGCCCCCCTGGCTGCCGCGCTACACTTTCCGCGATCGTCTGCCTTCGGCCGTGACCAAGCGAATTACCGCCAATTATTTCAAAGCCTTTGAAGTCTCCCGGGATGCTCACACCCTTTCGGCCAATTTTGGCGGGCGGACGCCGCATACCTGGAGTATCCAACCCGGGGGAGCGACGGTGCAGCCGACGGGGGAAAAGATCATGCGTGCGCTGGCCAATTTGCGGTTGGTTAAAGAGTTTGTCACCGGTGCGTACCGTGAGGACCTGTTAGCGCTGGTAGAGGCTTATCCGGAGTATAGCGAGTATGGTTCGCGCCCCCACAATTACATCAGCTTTGGGCTGGTACGCGATCCGGATAAGCCGTCGGAACCGTTTTTACCCGGTGGGGCGGTCTTAGAGGGGCAAAAAGAGGCGGTGGAGGTTACCGCTATTTCCGAGAGTATTGAACACTCCTGGTACAGCGCGGCCAAGGAAGTGGAGGAGGGCCCGTTTTACCATCGGTCGCCGGAACCTGATCGGCAAAAGCCCGGCGCGTATAGCTTTATCAAGGCGGTGCGCTATAAAGGGAAGGCTTGTGAGGGCGGACCGATCGCCAGAGCTGTCCTCCATGGCGGTTATCAAGGCGGCAATGCGGTCTGGAACCGGCACTTAGCTCGGCAATGGGAGGCTGAGCGAGCCGTGGAATTAATGGAACGCTGGATCAATCAACTCCAAGAAAATCAGCCGAGCTACGTCCAGTGGGAAAGCCCTGAGGCGGGCAAAGGGCAAGGGCTGTTTGATGCGATGCGCGGGCCGCTCGGGCATTGGGTGGAGATTGCGGGTGGCAAGATTAAGAACTATACGGTAGTGACCCCGTCGGTGTGGAATATGGGAACCCGGGTCGGGGCAGAGAACCTCAGCCCCCTCGAGGAGGCCTTGATCGGCACCCCCATCGAGGATGTGGAGAACCCGGTCGAGATCGGACGAGTGGTCCGGTCCTTTGATCCTTGTACGGCTTGTGCCGTCCATGTTATTACCCCGACGCGGAAACTGGAACCCTTCAGAATCGTGTAACGAAAGGAAATGGTTATGGCTTTTGAAGACAAGTACATCGGGTTTCCCCCGGAGATCCGCTTGACCCATTTGATCCACCTTGTCGCCTTTTTCGGTCTGGCGCTTTCCGGCTTTTTCATTCACAATCCCCTTGGCCTGGGCGCTTTGGCCGCGGTGAAATGGGTCCGCTTTACGCATACGGTCAGCGCGATTTTCTTCTATGCCACCTTTGTTTTCCGCCTGTATTATGCCTTCGGCACAGGGGATTACGTCAATTTTAAGCTGCTGCCGGAGGATCTGCCGCAGGCCAAAGAGTGGCTCAAGTATTATTTCTTTCTCCGGCCGGAGAAGCCGGTACAGCGCAAGTACAACCCGCTGCAAAAATTCACTTATTATACCCTCATTACGCTCTTGTTGCTCCAAGCCGCAACCGGTCTAGGGTTATACTTTAAACATGATTTTCCTTGGGTTTTGGCTATCATGGCCGGGTTGCAGAGCGTCCGAACCTTGCATTTCTTTGTGGCGGTGATCCTCACAGCCATTGTGGGGCTGCACTTCTATTTGACTCTGACCGCAGCCGATCAGCGCTTGCGCAAGTCCATGTTTGCCCTGGGTAGAATCAGAAGTCGCGATTGACCGGCCGGGCCGGAATGATTTATACTTTATATACCCTACTAGGGTATGGTAAGGAGGTGGCTTTGTGGACTGTTGTGATCATCAGACGAATTTGCCGTATCAGAAGCGCAACAAAGAGGATCTGTTGAAAAGATTAAAGCGGATTGAGGGCCAGGTGCGCGGGATTTACCGCATGGTGGATGAGGACAAGTATTGTGTGGATATTATCGACCAGATAACTGCTGCTAGAGCCGCGTTGGGCAAGGTTCAGCTCGCCTTGCTGGATAGTCACCTACGCGGCTGTGTGGCAGATGCGATTAAGCATGAATCAGAGGACGAGGCCATCACCGAGCTGATTAGCGTATTGACCAAGTTTACTAAGTAATAACATCAGTAAAGGTGGGCATACACATGGGGAAAACAAATGCTGGACCGAGAACGGTTACGTTTAGAATAAGCGGTATGAGTTGTGCGGCCTGTGCCAATCGGATCGAGCGATCGCTTTCCGCACTTGGCGGTGTCAGTCAAGCCAATGTCAACTTGGCGAGCGAGAAGGCGACGGTCAGCTTTGACCCGCAGCAGGTTGCGCTCACCGACTTACTCAAAATAGTTACAGATCTCGGTTACGGCGTCGATACGGAAAAAGTGACCCTAAAACTGTACGGCATGAGTTGTGCGGCCTGCGCCAATCGGATCGAAAAGATCTTGGGAGGGTTACCGGGAGTAATTACGGCGGCAGTTAGCTTTGCGGCGGAGAAAGCGGTGGTCGAGTATTTGCCTGCGCAAATCTCTCCTGGCGAGATGAGGAAAGCACTTGCCGAGTTTGGTTATGAGGCCGCGGAGGCTGCTGATGAGGTCGGGCCGGGGGTGGACCGGGAGCAAGCGGCGCGGGAGACGGAGATCCGCCGGTTGACGAGGCTCTTTGTGTTTGCTGCCGTTTTTTCGCTGCCGCTCTTGTCAGTGATGTTTTTCGAATTCTTCGGGGTGCATCCGCCGGCGTTGTTGATGAACCCGTATTTCCAGTTCATCTTGGCTACGCCGGTTCAGTTCATACCGGGTCTCCAGTTTTACCGCGGTGCTTATCACGCGCTGAAAGCCAAGAGCGCCAATATGGATGTCTTGATTGCCATGGGCACCTCGGCCGCTTATTTCTACAGCGTAGCTATGACCTTTTTGGGCGCCGGACCGGTATACTACGAGTCGGCCGCCGTGATCATCACCCTCATTCTCCTTGGTAAACTCTTAGAGGCGATTGCCAAAGGCCGAACCTCCGAGGCGATCAAGAAACTGATGGGCCTACAGCCGAAGACCGCGCGGGTCATTCGGGAGGGGCAGGAGTTGGATATCCCGATTGCGGAGGTTGTCGTCGGCGATCTGATCTTGGTTCGCCCGGGGGAGAAAATACCGGTCGACGGGATTGTGCGGAGCGGCAGCTCAACGGTTGACGAATCGATGCTGACCGGTGAAAGCATTCCTGTGGATAAAAAGCCGGGCGACGAAGTGATTGGGGCCACGCTCAATAAACACGGTTCGTTCAAATTCGAAGCGACGAAGGTCGGCAAAGACACCGCCTTGGCCCAGATCATCAAGCTGGTCGAAGATGCGCAAGGATCTAAAGCGCCGATCCAGCGCTTGGCGGATATCATCTCCGGATACTTTGTGCCGGCGGTGGTCGGGGTTGCCGCCGTGACCTTCGTGGCCTGGTACTTGATCGGCGGCGACTTTACGAGAGCCTTAATCAACTTCACCGCGGTTTTGGTCATTGCGTGCCCGTGTGCCCTCGGGTTAGCCACGCCGACCGCAATCATGGTTGGCACCGGCAAAGGGGCTGAACATGGGATCTTGATCAAAGGCGGCGAGTACCTTGAGAAAGCACACCAGATCACGGCTGTTGTCCTTGATAAGACCGGGACGATAACCAAAGGCCGACCGACGGTGACCGATGTGATCGCCGTCGACCAGGGGAACGAGGATGAAGTGATCCGGTTGGCCGCAATTGCCGAACGGGGTTCCGAGCATCCCGTGGGGGAAGCAATTATTGAAGAGGCCAAAGCCAAAGGCCTGGAGCTCGGCGACCCCGAATCCTTTGCAGCTATCCCCGGCCAAGGGGTGCGGGCCGTAGTTGCGGGACGACCGGTCTTGTTTGGTAATCGCAAGCTGATGGAGGCCGGCCAGGTCGATATCCGGCCGCTGCAGGAGCGCGTTGAGCAGCTTGAAGCGCAGGGCAAGACAGCCATCACTCTGGCTGTTGATGGGAGGGCGCTCGGCGTGATCGCGGTCGCCGATACGCTTAAGGAGACTTCGGCTGAAGCGATCCGGGAATTGCAGCAAATGGGCATCGAAGTCTACATGATCACCGGGGATAACCGGCGGACAGCCCACGCCATAGCGGAACAGGTGGGGATTACACAGGTTTTGGCGGAGGTTTTGCCGGAGAATAAGGCGGAGGAGGTAGCCCGGCTGCAAGCAGCAGGCCATGTCGTGGCGATGGTCGGTGACGGTATTAATGATGCGCCGGCCTTGGCGGCGGCCGATGTGGGCATGGCTATCGGTACCGGGACCGATGTGGCGATGGCCGCGGCAGATATCACTTTGATGCGCGGCGACTTGCGCGGGATCGTCGATGCGATCCGCTTGAGCAAACAGACAATGCGCATCGTCAAGCAGAATCTGTTCTGGGCCTTTGCCTATAATAGCGCAGGGATTCCCATCGCTGCACTTGGGTTCCTTTCGCCGATGCTGGCGGGGGCGGCGATGGCCTTGAGCTCGGTGAGCGTGGTTAGCAATTCACTACGGCTCAAAAGGTTCAGACCGCGATAATGAGGCAGGAAAAAGTGAAGATTACGAGAGGAGGTGTGGCCGAGATGACTACCGAGACTTTTCAGGTCAAAGGGATGACCTGTAACCATTGTGTGATGGCCGTCAAGAAAGCGGTCGGCGCGGTGGATGGTGTGAGTGGTGTCGAGGTTTCGCTGGCCGAGGGAACGGTCACCGTCACCGGTACCGATGTGGCCAAGGAAGATGTGATCCAGGCGATTCGAGATGCCGGATATGAAGTAGAATAAAGAGCAACTTATAACTTGTTAGGGGAAAGCAACCGCCGGACACCTAGTAAACGTCGGTTGCTTTTCGATTTCCGCCGCTAGTTTTCCAGTCGGCCCAGGTTGTGGTATAATACCCTGGTAGTCTGGAGGGATTAACAAGATGAAGATCGGCATTATCGGCTTGCCAACCGTGGGGAAAACCACGTTGTTTAATCTGCTGACCGGAGCATCAGCCGAAACGGGGGTGCTCTTTGGCGAAGGACGCGAAGTCAATCTGGGCAAGGCGCCGGTACCGGATCCGCGTATCGACAAGCTCAGCGAGATCTATCAGCCGAAGAAGATGACTTATGCGACGGTCGAGTTTTCGGATATTCCGGGGCTTAACCCCACCGGCGGCAAGGAGGCCAACCGTAAGTTTCTGGATCAGGTGCAGGATGCGGAGGCTCTGGTCCATGTGGTGCGTGCTTTCAGCGACCCGGCTATTCCATTTATTTATGAGGAGATCGATCCGATCCGCGACTTGGAGCAGATCCATACCGAACTGCTCTTGGCCGACCTGACCTTAGTCGAGACCAGGCTGGAGCGGATTGCCAAGAATAAAAAGCCGCGTCCCGAAGAAGCTTTTGAAAAGTCCGCTCTGGAAAAATACCGGGCTGCGCTCAATGAGGAACGCCCGTTAAGCACCGTGGAACTCACGGAGCAGGAAAAGGCGGCGATCTACTCCTTATCCTTCCTAACGGTCAAACCGCTGATGATCGTGGTCAATACCGATGAGGACGCTTTAGCAAGCGGAGAATTTCCCAAAAGCGCCGAAGTGCGAGCTTACGCCGAGGCTCATCAGGCTCCGCTCGTTGTCGTTTCGGCCAAAATTGAGGCCGAAATCAGTGCCATGGATGACGAAGATCGCGAGGTTTTCATGCAGGAGCTGGGGATCACCGAGTCCGGTCTGGTGAAAGTCACCCAAGCTGCTTATGAGCGGCTGGGGTTGATTTCTTTTCTCACCGCGGGGAAGGATGAGGTGAGAGCCTGGCCCATCAGAAAAGGTACCAATGCCCGCAAAGGTGCCGGTAAGATCCACTCCGACATCGAACGCGGTTTCATCCGGGCGGAAGTAGTCGGTTATGATGACTTCATTGCCGCCGGTTCGCTGGAGGAGGCCCGCAAGCGAGGACTGGTAAGATTGGAACCGGCCGATTATATTCTGCAAGATGGGGATATAGTTAATTTTAGGTTTAATGTGTAGGAATTTCTGATTCCAGAAGGAATTTCGACTGCTAAGTTGAACAGATACAAAACACTTTTTGGAAATGGAGGAGAAGCTTTCGATGACAGTGGAGAAAGCGACTTGGCGAAATAAAGTGGGGCTGGCCCAGATGCTCAAGGGCGGCGTCATTATGGATGTTACAACCGCCGAGCAGGCGAAGATCGCCGAAGAGGCCGGCGCGGTCGCGGTGATGGCCCTGGAGAGGGTTCCCGCGGATATCAGAGCAGCCGGTGGTGTGGCGAGAATGGCGGACCCGCTGGTGATCGAAGAAATTCAGAAGGCGGTCAGCATTCCGGTTATGGCAAAAGCCCGGATCGGGCATTTTGTCGAAGCTCAGGTTTTAGAGGCTTTGGGTGTCGACTATATTGACGAGAGCGAAGTTCTGACTCCGGCGGACGAAGATTTTCACATCGATAAACATGCGTTCAAAGTGCCGTTTGTCTGCGGTGCCCGCAATCTGGGTGAGGCGTTGCGCCGGATCGGCGAAGGTGCGGCCATGATCCGAACCAAAGGTGAAGCCGGTACCGGTGACGTTGTCGAGGCTGTGCGCCATCTGCGCCGGGTCAACAGCGATATTAGGCGGGTGCTCAGTGCTCCCGAGGAGGAGCTTATGACCATCGCCAAGGAGATGGGAGCCCCGTATGAACTGGTCAAAGCTGTCCGTGAGGCCGGACGGTTGCCGGTGGTCAACTTTGCGGCGGGCGGAATCGCTACCCCGGCGGATGCTGCGTTGATGATGCAGTTAGGTGCTGATGGGGTCTTTGTCGGCTCCGGTATCTTCAAATCAGCCAACCCTATACAGCGTGCCAAGGCGATCGTTGAGGCTACCGCGCACTATGATGATCCGGATGTCATCGCCAGAGTTTCCCGCGGGATCGGCGAAGCTATGCCGGGCATTGCCGCCGGCTCGCTCAGAGATGATGAACGGCTACAAAACCGCGGCTGGTAAGTGAAGGAGCAATCCATGGTATGGTAATCGGAGTATTGGCCCTGCAAGGGGCGTTTTCAGAGCACCTTGACGTACTTGCCAAGCTCAATATTGAAACGCGAAAAGTTAAAAAACCCGAACACTTAGAGGGGCTCGCCGGTTTGATTATCCCCGGCGGCGAAAGTACGACCTTGGGCAGATTAATGACCAAGTACGAGCTGTTCGACCCCATTAAAGACTTGGTTCAACGCGGCCGGCTCGCCCTGTTTGGCACTTGTGCCGGGATGATTATCGCAGCAAGTGAAGTGGTCGGTTATGACCAGCCCAGACTGGGTGTCATCGATATCGCAGTCAGACGCAATGCTTATGGCCGGCAGATCGACAGTTTTGAAGCCGACCTGGAGGTTCCGGCCATCGGCGGACCGCCGGTACGAGCGGTCTTCATCCGGGCCCCGTATATCGAAATGGTGGGTCCGGGGGTGGAGGTTCTGGCCGAGCATGACGGTCATCCGGTGATGGCTCGGACCGAGCGGGTGCTGGTCGCCTCATTCCATCCTGAACTGACTACCGACTATCGCGTACACGAGTATTTTGTTCAGCAGATCGCAGGGAAATAATTGCAGCAAACATCGCCCCAGTCCACTCTTTTCCTGGGGCTTTTTTTCTATTTCAAGCTAAAGATGAATGGAGGAGGCTTTGTGGTGCAAAATCAGTTTAATGAAATATTAAACCGGATTATCAGGGAGGTAGACCCTGAGGTTGCCGATGCAATCAGGCTGGAGGAGGACCGGCAAGCTGGGAAGATTGAGCTGATCGCCTCGGAAAACTTTGTCAGTGATGCGGTACGAGCCGCACAAGGTTCGGTCTTGACCAACAAATATGCCGAGGGTTACCCCGGAAAACGGTACTACGGCGGCTGCGAGTATGTCGATCTGGTCGAAGACTTGGCCCGTGAGCGAGCTAAGGAACTCTTCGGGGCCGAACACGCCAACGTCCAACCACACTCAGGATCGCAAGCGAATATGGCAGTCTACAATACGGTGTTGGAACCCGGGGATACCGTCATGGGTATGGACCTGAGTCATGGCGGACACCTGACCCATGGCAGCCCGGTTAACTTTTCCGGAAAGACTTACAACATGGTCTTTTACGGAGTGAGCAAAGAGACTGAGCGGATCGACTATGATCTGGTGAGACAGCTGGCCAAAGAGCACAAGCCTAAACTCATTGTGGCAGGGGCCAGTGCTTACCCGCGGATCATCGATTTCAAGGCTTTCGCCGAGATTGCGGCAGAAGTTGGCGCTTATCTGATGGTCGATATGGCGCATATCGCCGGACTGGTTGCAGCCGGCTTGCATCCCAACCCGGTGCCGTATGCTACTTTCGTCACGACAACCACCCATAAAACCCTGCGCGGGCCACGCGGCGGAATGATTCTGACGACCAACGAGTTTGCGAAGGCAATTGATAAAACAATTTTCCCAGGTATACAGGGTGGTCCGTTAATGCACGTAATTGCCGCCAAAGCGGTATCATTTAAAGAGGCGTTAAGCGAGGATTTTAAGGACTATCAGCAGAAAGTAGTAAATAATGCCAAGGCTTTGGCCGAAGCTTTGCTCGCCCGAGGGTTCCGTCTGATTTCCGGTGGAACCGATAACCACCTGATTCTCATCGATTTAACCAACCGTGGCCTTACCGGTAAAGATGCCGAACAGATTCTCGATTCGATCGGGATCACCGTGAACAAGAATACGATCCCCTTCGAAACCCGGAGTCCTTTTGTCACCAGCGGCATCAGAATCGGCACTCCGGCGGCCACCACTAAAGGCTTGGGCCCGGACGAGATGGTGCGGATCGCGGAGATCATGGACAAAGTATTGGTGGCCGAGCCGGGTGAGGAGGCTTTGGTTCGGGCCAAAGAAGAAGTTGCCGATCTGTGCAGATTGTATCATCAATAAGCACATTATAAGTTTAAAGGAGGTCTCAAGATGGCTCAATACTTGGAGATACGTTGGCATGGCCGCGGCGGCCAGGGAGCCAAAACCGCTGCCTTGCTGCTCGGGGAGTCTGCTGCGGCGGCAGGCAAGTACATCCAGGCTTTCCCCGAGTACGGGCCGGAACGGATGGGGGCTCCGGTAGTCGCTTATAACCGCATTAGCGACCAACCGATCACCGTACACTGCCATGTCAAGGAGCCGAAGTACGTGGTGGTACTCGATTCCACCTTTGTGGGTTCGGTTGATTTCACTGATGGGATGCCGGAGGATGGCGTATTGGTCATCAATACCGATAAGAGTCCCGCTGAAATGCGAAAGAGACTGGGCCTAGAGGAGAGCAGCATTAGAGTTTGTACCGTGAACGCTACCCAGATCGCGCTTGACACGATCGGCCGGGCCATCCCCAATACGCCGATGATGGGCGCCTTGATCGGAGCAACCAACCTGTTAAATATCGAAGATGTGATCGAAGACACCAAGCGCAAACTGGAGAAAAAGTTCCGCAACAGACCGGAGGTTATTGCTGGAAACCTTCAGGCAATCCAGCGTGCCTATGAGGAGGTGCAGGGTTAATGGATAGCGAGGCCAGGAAGACGGCAAATGTAGCGGCTCATGCCAAGGAACTTCCCGGGTGGCGAGACCTGCTGCCGGCCGGCATTATCACCGAGACCGGTAATGCCATTCAGTTTCAGACCGGGGATTGGCGGGTGCTGCGCCCGGTATGGCGGGAGCAAAACTGTATTCAGTGTCTCTTCTGCTGGGTCTATTGCCCCGATAATGCGGTGCGGGTAGAGGACGGCAAAGTTACCGGGTTTGATCTGGCCCATTGCAAGGGTTGCGGTATTTGTGCTACTGAGTGCCCGGGCAAGATTGACCGGGAGACCAAAGAACGCCTGAAGGCGATTGAAATGGTTCCCGAAAGCCAATTCCGCGACTAGTGAGCGAAAGGAGGACAAATGGTGAGCAAAACCGTTGCATATACCGGTAATGAGGCGATCGCCCACGGGATGAAACAGATCAACCCCGATGTCATTGCGGCGTATCCCATTACCCCACAAACTGAGATTGTTCAGATTTATTCGACCTTTGTCGCCGATGGACTGGTCGATACCGAATTCGTCACGGTCGAGAGCGAGCATAGCGCCATGTCTGCCGTTATCGGTGCTGCCGCTGGCGGGGCGAGGGCAATGACGGCGACTTCCAGTCAGGGCTTAGCCTATATGCATGAGGTCGTGTACATCGCCGCCTCCATGCGCTTGCCAATTGTCATGGCTGTAGCGAATCGAGCCCTTTCCGGCCCGATTAATATTCACTGTGATCACTCCGATACCATGGGGGCACGTGACTCCGGCTGGATCCAACTCTATTCGGAGAATGCCCAAGAAGCATATGATAACCTGATCCAGGCGGTGAGAATTGCCGAGCACCCCGATGTGCAACTGCCGGTGATGGTCTGTCTGGACGGGTTTATTATCAGTCATGCCCTGGAAACAGTGACCCTTAATGACGATGCTTTTGTTAAAGAGTTTGTCGGGATCTACAAACCCAAACATCACCTCTTGGATCCCGAAAACCCGGTGACCATGGGGCCGTTGGATCTCTTTGATTTTTATTTCGAGCATAAAAGAGATCAGGCCGAGGCCATGCGCAAGGCCAAAGATGTGATCATCGCCGTCGGCCAAGAGTACGGCGCTAAGACCGGGCGCGGTTACGGGCTGTTCGAGACTTATCAATTGGATGATGCCGAGACCGCGATCGTTGTGATGAGCTCCACGGCCGGTACGGCCAAGGCGGTCATCGATGAGCTGCGTGCGCAAGGACAGAAGGTCGGCCTTTTGAAATTACGCAGTTTCCGGCCGTTCCCGTATGCCGAGTTAGCTGAGGCGCTGAAGCATCTCAAAGCCGTGGCTGTGCTTGACCGCGCCGACAGCTTTAACGCCTTTGGTGCGCCGTTGTTTGTGCAAACCAGGGCGGCTCTCTATGACTTGCCCCAGCGTCCGACTATGATTAACTACATCTATGGGCTGGGCGGACGCGACTGTGATATGAGCCAGATCGCCCGGGTTTATGCCGATCTGGCCGAGATTGTCAAGAGCAATCAGACCGGTGAAATCGTCAGGTATCTTGGTGTTCGGGAGTAATTGTCCCAAGTAGTACATGGAGTTTGGGGGAGGGAAAGAACTTGGCTACTTTGAAAGAACTGGCCCAAAGGCCCGACCGGTTTACCGGAGGCCACCGGGCGTGTGCCGGTTGTGCGGCGCCGATTGCGGTTCGCCAAGTGATGGCGGCCTTGGACCCGGAGATTCCCGTGGTTACGGCCAATGCAACCGGTTGTTTGGAAGTAACTACAACGATTTATCCGTTTACAGCCTGGAAAGGCAGTTATATTCACTGTGCTTTTGGTAATGCGGCAGCTACTTTGAGCGGAGTGGAGTCCGCTTACCAGTCCCTGAAAAGGCAGGGCAAGATTCCGGACCGGCCGATCAAGTTTGTTGCCTTCGGTGGGGATGGCGGAACCTATGATATTGGCTTCCAATCCTTATCCGGCGCGATGGAACGCGGCCATGACCTCGTCTACATCTGCTATGACAACGGAGCTTATGCCAATACCGGCATTCAGCGTTCCAGTGCCACTCCACGCGGTGCCAGCACCACTACCTCGCCGGCGGGCAAGGTGATCGCCGGGAAACCACAGCCGCGGAAAGATCTGACCGCGATTATGGCGGCGCATAATATCCCATATGTCGCTCAGGCGAGTGTCAGCCACTATATGGATTTATTCCGTAAGGTGGAAAAGGCTTTTGCCGTAGAGGGACCGGCCTTTATCAATATCATGGCCCCTTGCCGCTTGACTTGGGGTACACCGCCGGAAGAGACCGTCGATATTGCCAGGGAAGCCGTGGAAAGCTGTTTCTGGCCGCTCTATGAAGTGGTCGACGGGGTCTGGAAACTGACCTATAAACCGCGCCAGAAAACCTCGTTTATCGACTGGATGAAGCGCCAGGCCAGGTTTAGACACTTGTTTAAACCCGAGCCGAAGACCGAAATCTTGGAGGAGCTGCAAGCTGAGGTCGACAAACGCTGGGAGCAGTTGCTCGCTCGCGTCGAAACGGAAAAATAAGATCTGCAGTTAGGCAAATACTAGCGAACAAAGGAGCTGAGGGCCGATGCTGGATTTGAAGTTTATCCGCAGCAACCCCGAGGCGGTGCGGGAAGGCTTACGCCTGAAACGGGTCGATGCACCTCTGGATGAACTGTTGGAGTTAGATGAGCGCCGGCGTAAGAACCTCTTTGCGGTTGAACAGCTCAAGGCGGAACGTAATGAGAACTCGAAGGCGGTTGCGGAATGCAAAAAGACCGGGCAGGATGCCTCCGGCTTGATCGAGCGCACCAGAGTGATTGGCCAAGAGATCAAAGCTTTGGATGAAGAACTCGCTCAGATCGAGGCCAGGATACAGGAGATCCTGTTGGCGATTCCGAATATTCCGCATCCTAGTGTGCCGGAGGGCGACAGCAGTGATGAT
>JAAYHC010000075.1 GCA_012735535.1 Bacillota bacterium | reverse complement strand
TCGATCCATTCTAACAACTTGGCCAAGGCCTCGGAAAACCGTTCTGCCATCTCTTGGCGCAATCTTATCTCTAATTCCTGAAAGGAGATTCCGATTAATTCGCGAAGTTCATCCATGACGAGAAGTCAACCTCCGTAGGTTTGCTAGCACTTACCTTTTTGGAGATTGGAACTTCTCGTTCCTGCTTATATGGAACTATTCACCCACTTTACTTTGACTCAGACTAAATTAGCTGTTCCCCCCTACTTCCGCACCAAATGACAAGCTACCCAGTGATTCGGCGAAACCTCGACGCTCTCCGGCACTTGCACTTTACAGATGTCCATCACCTTCGGACACCTGGTATGGAACCGGCAGCCGCTCGGCGGGTTGATCGGACTCGGCACATCACCCTGCAAGATGGTCCGCTCCCGCTTGTAATGCGGATCCGGCACCGGGATCGCCGATAACAGGGCCTGAGTATACGGATGCTGAGCGTTGTCAAACAGCTCATACTTATCCGCCAGCTCAACGATCTTACCCAGATACATCACGGCCACCCGGTCGCTGATGTGTTTGACCACCGACAAATCATGCGCGATAAAGAGATAAGTTAAGCCGAACTCCTTCTGCAGATCCTGCAGCAAGTTGATGACCTGCGCCTGGATCGAGACATCCAAAGCCGAGACCGGCTCATCACAGATAATCAGTTTCGGCCGCACCGCCAACGCCCGCGCAATCCCGATTCGCTGCCGCTGTCCGCCGCTAAACTCGTGCGGATACCGCCGGGCATGGTATGAAGCCAGGCCAACAACCTCCAAGAGCTCCTGGACCCGCTTCTGCCGCTCTTTCCCCTTGGCCAGCCCGTGAATCTTGAGCGGCTCGGCGATAATATCACCGACGGTCATCCGCGGATTCAGCGAAGCATACGGATCCTGGAAGATGATCTGCATATCTTTGCGCAGCTCGCGCATCTCTTTCGCATTCAAGGTTAAAATATTGCGTCCCTCAAAACGAACCTCACCCGAAGTCGCTTCGATCAACCGCAAAATCACCCGGCCGGTCGTCGACTTACCGCAACCGGACTCGCCGACAAGACCAAGGGTCTCGCCCTTGTTCACCGTAAAGCTGACATCATCGACTGCCTGTACGGCCCCAACTTTTTTGGAGAAGATAATCCCCTGGGTGATCGGAAAATGCTTGACTAGGTTTTTTACTTCCAACAATGCTTCAGCTGCCACCAGTCTCTCCCCCTTACGCCGTTACCTGCTCGACAGATTTGTAATTCACCAATTTCCAGCATGCCGCCATATGCCCGGCGCCATACTCCTCGATCGGTGGCTCCTGCTGGCGGCAGATCTCTTTCGCATACTCACAGCGCGGGTTAAACCGGCAGCCCGCCGGCATCCGGGTCGGGTTCGGCACCGTACCGGGGATCGCCTCCAGCCGCTCGGTCACCTGGTGCAGTTTAGGAATCGAGCCCAACAAGCCTTGGGTGTACGGATGCAGCGGATTCTCGAAAATCGCCAGGACCGGAGCTTTCTCGACCACCTTGCCGGCGTACATCACCACCACATTATCCGCCATCTCGGCGATGACACCCATATCGTGGGTGATCAACATGATGCTCATCCCGATCTCTTTCTTGAGCGAGCGCATCAGATCAAGGATCTGCGCCTGGATGGTCACATCCAAGGCCGTCGTCGGCTCGTCGGCGATCAACAAACTCGGGTTGCACGATAAGGCCATCGCGATCATCACCCGCTGCCGCATTCCGCCGGAGAGCTGGTGCGGGTATTCATCCAGCCGCTTATCCGGCGAAGGAATACCGACCAAGCGGAGCATCTCCTCCGCCTTTTTGCGGGCCTGTTGCTTGGAAACCTTTTGGTGGAGGATGATCGCCTCCATGATCTGGTCACCGATGGTAAAAACCGGGTTAAGCGAGGTCATCGGCTCTTGAAAGATCATCGAGATCTCATTGCCCCGGATCGCGCGCATCTCTTTCTCGCTCTTGGTGAGCAAGTTGCTCCCCTTGAAGAAAATCCCCTCACCGAAGACTTTCCCCGGCGGCGGGATCAAGCCCATGATGGCCAGCGAGGTCTGGCTCTTGCCGCAACCGGACTCGCCGACAATACCGAGGGTTTCCCCGGGGGCCAGGTCGAAACTAATCCCGTCGACCGCCGGCACAACCCCTTCGTCGGTGTAGAAATAAACTTTTAAATCTTTCACTTCCAGCAACTTGTCGGACACGACCATCCTCCTATTCTTCGCAAGACTACTATGATGACTTGTTGACTTCGATCAGCTGCAACCGGTATTCGGCATCGTCGCGAAACACGAACTTGACCTGGTAAGCGTGGAAAATATTGTATTCTAAACCGACGACCACCCCATCGGTCTCGATGACGTTGCCGGCTTTGACCACCGGCTCGCCGACCTCGATCCCCAGGGTTGCCGCCAAGATCTCATCCGCCTTGCCGACCTCGAAACTGCGCTCTTTAAAAACGGTCGCGCCCGGCCTCTCTAATCCTAATATAGTTCGAAGGGGCAGCTCTCCCTGCAATGCAAGTTCATTTACCATCAAATTTAAGTGCGTGATCACTTCGGTGACATAGAACGGCTTGCCGTTGACCATCTTGCTGCGCACGATTTTGAGCAGCAGTTCCTTCGGATTGACCCCCAAGAGTTTCGCCGCTTCGGGATCTGCCACCCGGAACACCCCGATGCTGCCCCCCTTGACGGTATTGCCCGCCTCGATCAAGGCGCCGGTCAGCCCATCGGTCGGTCGGGGCACGGTGACATTAACCCCGCCTAAGCGCTTCTCCATCCTCCGGGCGTAGCTCCGCCTCAACTGCGCCAAAGAGATCCCCGCCTCGGACAGGATCGTCCGCACATACC
>JAAYHC010000009.1 GCA_012735535.1 Bacillota bacterium | reverse complement strand
TCATAGTTTGTTCCTCCTAGCCCAGAGGGACTTGTTCTCCACTCCCATTACTGAACCTGGTGATCGTAGTATACCCGACCTCTTGCAGAAGCTGCACTGCTCGAGGATAGTCTTTGCCGACATCTTCCGGATAATGGGCATCGGAGGCTAAGGTAATCTTAATCCCGTGCTGTTTGGCCAGTTTGAGCAGTTCCGGTTCGGGATACAGACGACCGACCGGCTTGCGCAAACCGGCAGTACTGACCTCAATACACAGATCCGGGACCTTGGCGATTGTCTCCACCAACGGCTGATAGAAACGGGTCAAATCTCCGGGCGGCCGATGCCCGAAAACCTTGATCACATCCGGATGGCTCAGGCAGTGAAACAACTTTGAAGCCGCGGCCTGAGCGAGGATTCGGAAGTATTCGGCATAAACCGCGTCGAGATCACGACGTTCCCATTCATCGATCCAATCGGGGTTATCAAAGCCCCAGTCGCCCAACCAGTGAATTGAGCCCAAGACATAATCGAAGGGATAAGCTTTGATCAGCTCACGGATAAAATCCTCCTTCTCCGGCGCGTAATCGATCTCAAGGCCGAGCTTAACCGGAAGCCCTTCTGCTTTGAGAGCCAAGATGAGCTCCACATACTCATCCAGATCTTCGGTGCACCGCTCATAAGCCCACGGATGCTCGACAATCCCCCAGGCTTGCTTGAAACGATAAACATGCTCACTGAACCCAATTTCCGTGATACCTCTGGCCGCGGCAGTATCGTAAAATTTAAGGGCCCACTCACGGGTAAACGGGCCGTTTTCCAGATGCATATGGTAATCTAGTAACATGCGGCTACCCCCTGTATAAGGTGAGAATGATTGCGCCTAAAGCTAAATACGGACCAAAGGGGATAGCGTCTTTGCGCCCCTTTTTGCCGGTCATGAGTAACACAATGGCGACCACAGAGCCAAGTAGAGCGGCGACAAAGAGATTATACAAAGCTGCCCGCCAGCCCAAAAAGGCTCCAATCATCGCATTAAGTTTGACATCACCCAGCCCCATACCTCCCCGCGAGATAACCACAACTAACAGCACAACCGCGCCCCCGACAAGGGCCCCTAGCCCGGCGGCCAAGATAGAGAACTCAGCGACATAGGTGCCCAAGTTAAAAGTAAGTGAAGCCGGGGCGCGTCCCCAAACTCGCAACAGGTCGACCGCACCACCCCACAGCAACCCGACCGCTATTCCCAAAATGGTCAGGCGGTTCGGTAAAATCCCGTGGTGCAAATCAATAAAGGCCAACGCCAACAGGCCGGAAAAAAAGGCTCCGAAGAGCCAAAGCTGGAGGGAGAAGCCAAAATGAGCATAAAGCAGCAAGTAAAGGAGTACATTAGTGATCTCGACCACCGGATATTCCCACGCGATGGGCTCGCGGCAGTACCGGCACTTACCTTTAAGGGCCAGATAACTAAAAACCGGGACTAGATCCCTGGGCGATAATCTAGTCCCGCAGTGTGGGCAGTAAGAGCCGGGAAGCACCACCGACTCCCGGCGCGGCACCCGCCAGATGACAACATTCACAAAGCTGCCGACAACCAAGCCTAAAACAACTACCACGAACCATGCTATCATCTAAACCAAATCTCCCCTTACCTGGCCGGAACCGGGATAATGGTCGGAGTTAAGAAAATCACAATCTCGGTTTGTACCGTATCCTTGGTGGTGGTCTTGAAGAGACTGCCCAAAAGCGGCAAGTCGCTGAGGACCGGTACGGTCTTAATCGTGTCGATCTCCTCTTCTTGGATTAAGCCGCCAAGCACCATCGTCTCCCCATTGGCAAGGGTCATCCGGGTATCCGCCTTACGGGTGCGAATTTGCGGATAACCTTGGGCGGTTTGGCCAACGATTGTGCTAACCTCCGGCTTAACCGTAGTAGTAATAAATCCTTCACTGGTGATCCGCGGTAAGACATCGAGCATAATGCCGACATCGATGTACTCTACGCTGGTGGTAATGACCACGTTCCCATGCGCATCCGTCTCTTTTTTGTCAATGACGATAGGCACCCGGTCTCCAATATGGATGCTCGCCTCTTCGCCATCGATCACGGCGATCCGCGGATTGGCAAGCACCCGAGAATCACCGCTTTCTTCGAGCACCTTCAGGATAGCTTGAACATCCGGCCCGATCTTGCTTAAGCTGAAGTTCTGGTTAGTGATATCACTGATTTGACTTAAACCAATTCCACCGCTGGCGGAAAAGTCCCAATCGATCCCTAGTTTTTTCAGCGCATTAACCGAGATCTCCTCAACCCTGGCCTCAATCAAAACTTGGTGCGCCGGCCGGTCAATTTGCTCAATAATCTGTAAAGCTTCGGCAATCTCTTCTTCGGTACCCCGGATGGCGATAATCCGGTCCGGTTGGACTACCTTGATCGCCTCAGCCGGGATGATCAGACTAAGGGCTTGCGTCGCGGCCTCGCTGGAAATGTGGTTGAGCCTGATTACCTGGGAAATATTCACCGTCGGCAAAGGTTCTTCCTCTACGGCCGCGAGAACAGGCTCCTCTTGGGGAACCGGTTCAGCCAACTCCGGCTGATCCACGGCTTTTAAAACCTCAGCCACCATATTCAACTGGGCCTCGGTCCCGCGAAAGACGATAGCCTTGTTGCGGGGAACCAGTAAAACGGAAGGATCCAAACTGCTCCGCAGCGCAGAAACTACCAGCTCCGGATCGACGTGATTGAGATTAAAGACTTTCGTAATGAGCTCGGTTTTGCCCCGGTCTTTCGGCACATCTAAAGTTTCAATCAACTTAGCGATGGTAGTGAGCTGCGAAGGGATTGCTTTGACAATCAGGGTCTGCGAACCGGAGTCCGCAGCGATGTTGTTTTTATCCACCAACAAAGCTATTGCCGCAACCGCTTCCGCCGGATCGACATGCTGGAGGTAAAAGGTCCGCAAAACGGGTTCCTCGAGCGCCTGAACCATCCGCTCTTCGCTGGCAACCAACAAGACATCGCCAACCCAGCGGTAAACAAAGCCGTTGGCTTTAACCACCATATCAAGTGCCTGATAGAATGGGACTTCATTTAGACTGACCGAGACTTCTCCGCTTACACTTTGGTCGGCCACGATGTTAATGCCGCCGAGCTTGGCCATTAGTTGCAATACATCCCTGATATCGGCGGATTTGAGTTCAAGAGTAATCGGCGTAGTCGTCGGTACGGCGGTACCGGCAGCGATCTTTACCTCGTTTGCGGCGTAGGCAGGTTGCCCGAGGACAAACAAGGTCAGTAAAACTATCCATATAGCAAGATAAGATCTGTTCTTGGGCTTCATAACCACATCCCCTCCCATACCAAAGTCATGCTGCGTTTACCTTTGGTTAGCTGCACCTTGTCGGCCTTGAGCACCTTAACTTGCCAGCCATTAAAGGTGGCCCCTTCGGAAATGACCTGGCTATTGCCATTGGCATCGGCGATGATCGCCATGTATTTGCTGCCGATCTTGGCCAGGCCGCGCAAGGCCAATCTATCCTCTGCCGCCGCTTCGGGAGGTGCGGTCTTGACAATCGGTTGCTCCACCTTCGGCTGGACCAAAGGTTGAAACGGATTATCGGCTGCTATCGTCTGAACCTGCACTTCCTCGCCAAACGAGGTTGAAACTGTCCCCGCTTGCCCGCTAGTTAAAGCCAGCTGCAAGGTCTGGTCAACTGCAGCATGGGTCTGGGCCAGAATTTCGACATCCGCCGGACCGGCCACCGGAACCGGTTGGTGCAGGGCGAGAAATAACCGGTCGGCTAGATAAGCCCAGGCCAGGACAATCACAGCGCAGCTCACAATGAAGAGAGCCACTCTTTTGACCAGATGCGCTTTAATGGGATCACTGCTCAACTTGGTCAAGAGGTTGTCCCGTGTCAAACCCAACTCCATCACACCTCACCACCCTGCAAAGAAAACATGATCACCGTCAGGCTGGTCACCAACTCTCCTCCTGACCCGGATTCCGGAGCTTCTATCTGCGCCTGCCTGACCTCGCTCGGGTAGGAGAGCTCTTCAATAATCTGAATGAAGCGTTGGGTGTTCGGTAGTGATCCGCTGAAAACTACCTCAACCGGTTGCTCAACCGTTTCACCTACCGTAATCGCTCTTTGCGGACGCAAATCAAGCAGTTTTACCCCGGCCTGCCGGGAGCCATTCTCCAGAGCCTGTAGAAAAAGTAAGATCCGGTTTCCCCCCGCCAATCTACGTTCAACCTGGTCAAGCTCTGCCTTAAGCTCGCTAACCTGCTCTGCGTATCGTTGCAGGTTGACCGCGCGCTGACGTCCGTAGGTGATCTCTTGTTTTACCAGCTCGTATTGTTGTTTGGCTTGATCGCGGGCTGCTCTAGCCGGTTCGTAATACCAAAAATAAAAACCAACTAACAAGAGCAGCACAATTAGGAGCAACAACTGGACCCGGCTTTTCGGATTATACAGGGAAAAACTCATCTCAGCTCACCACCCTCCGGGTTGGCGGCAGCCGTAAGAGAAAAACTAATTAAACCTTCTGCGCGCTCGGTGTCTTGCAAAATCACTTGCAGATTGCGCTCCTCTTCGAGCCATTTAATCAGAGCGGCAACATCTGAATAGGAGATCGCTCTGCCCTCAACATAGACCTCCCCATCAAGGTGTAAATCCAACCAGGTCAACCAGATCCGTCGCGGGAGCTCGCCCCGGAAATAGTTTAGATATGGCAAGATGGAGGCATCTTTGGCGATTAACGGCCTGGCTAACTCCAAACGGCGGGTGAGCTCCGCCTCAACCCGTTTGAGTTCCTCATACCGTTTGTTTACCGCTTGGTATTGGTTGGCCAACTCTTTGAGCCCCTGGGTTTCCCGTTCTAACACCGCAATTTCAACCGCCAAACTCGCTTTGATTGTCAACAGCACCGCCAAACAAATGGTGATGATCGTTATACCGACAAGGAAAAAGCGTTCAATGGCTTTGGCGTCACGATACCTTTTTGGTAACAGGTCAACACTGATCATGCGGTATCCACCTTCCAAAGGGCCAAGCCAATAGCGCCGGCATAGGCCTCAACATCTGACGGAAAATTGTCCACGCGGTCAAAATTATGCAAAGGATCGGCCAACTCTATCTGGGCGCCGAGAATGTGGCTGAGGTACTCAACCATGCCCGGCATCTTAACACCTGCCCCGGTGACAATAATCCGGTCGATCGGAATCCAGCCGTTTTGGGCACGGTAATAATCTAAAGAGCGCTGTATTTCCTCGACCATTTCTTCGGCTACCTCTTGGACGGCTTGTCCGATCTTGGTTTCTTCATCATCACCTAACGGGACAATCCCATCAACATTAATGCCAGCCCTGGTAAACTTGATTTGACGGGCCGTAGCCAGCTCCAGCCCGAGTCGCTCGGCGATCCGCTCTTCAAACCGGCACCCTCCAATGGTAAAACTACGGCTAACCCGGATATAGGCGTCTCGGAAAATGGCCACATCGGTTGTGCCGGATCCGAGATCGATAATCGCCACGGAAATCCC
>JAAYHC010000008.1 GCA_012735535.1 Bacillota bacterium | reverse complement strand
GACCTTTTTCAATCCGGGCATACTTTTGTCTTGAGCAGTTCAATTGTTCGGCAATTTCTTCTTGGGTTAAGCCCTTCGCGAGCCGTAAACTCCTAATCCTTGCCCCCAGAATTGCATTCATAACAAAACACTCTCCCCAAGTACAATTATACTCCATTCTATTTGGCCGTCAAATGAAATGTTATTCTGCTATAACATTAATACTAAAAATATCCACTAAATTCGCCGATTATACCCGCTTTATGTTATTATAATGTAACATCGGATAAGCGGAGCCAGCTTCCGCGGGTCCCCTAACTCAAATGGAATTAAATTATACTCGCTAGTCAATTGCTCGGGAGCACGGATGGTAGGGACTCCAAATTTTAAATCACATCATCCCCGGCAACACTGTCCTTGTAGCGCTTCTTAAACGAATACATTTGGTGATCAGCCTCTTCGAATTTTTGGCGTATGTCAGGTGTTTCTCCGCCCCGGTAAATACTAAATCCGTATGAAACCATCGGTAACCGGCTGTCTACCTCGCGTCTGACGATAATTGCACTGGTCATCTTTTTGAGTAGATCTTCAAGCTTATTGGGGTTGGTGGTGTTACAAATGATGTAAAATTCATCGCCTCCGACCCGATAACAGGTTCCACATTGACTGAACGCTTCTCTAATTATTTCCGCTACCGCCTTAATCACGACATCTCCGTATTCATGCCCATAGGTATCATTGATAGTCTTAAAATCGTTAATATCTAAGACAATCACCGAAAACCCTTTCGCGTTAACCATACGCTTGGCCGCTTTGTTGAAAGCCGCCCGATTATAAAGACCTGTCAGCGTATCGAAACTGCTGTCAAACTCAGCCAACAACAGAAAGTACAAAAATAAGGCAACCGTCACACAATGCCACGAAGAATAAACCCATGGGTAGACGAGCTGCACACTCGTACCGACGATGGTAAACAGGGACAGCGCAACGATTTTGCGTGAGATCGGGTAATTGTATTTCTTGCCCAAATGCAAAGTGCCCAGAATCAGATAGAATAGATTAATGATATAAACAAGCACAAAGATGAAAAAGTAATCTCCCCGAAAATACTGGTTCTGGGCATCGATATGAAAGACCAATCGATAAAAAGGCGATAGGACCACAGCGACAACATTGATCACTGTTGGCAGTAGCAACCACTTGGGGGTCCTGTGAGCTGGCGCTTCGACGATGTACAGTAAGACCAAAGGGATCAGCGGTGTCAACGCGAATCCGAGGATATTGCAGATGATGTTGATGGTTCGCACCACAGAACCCCCGCCGGCGGCCAGAATGGTTCCGGCTTCGGCGAAAATAATCACTATAGTGAGCGCAATCGCATAAGTAAATGGTCTTTTCCGCCGGTTGTTCAAGATCGTTCCGGTATTGAGAATCCCCAACAGGAAGAGCAGGGCAGCGATGTCAGTCACATAAGTAGCAATTGTTTTTCCGTCCACCACAAATAGATCTCCTCTGTATAAATACACGAATACTTTTGCTAATAAAAAACGGTCCGAGCCGGTTGTTTCTACACCGGTCTCGAACCGTTAAAGCCGTAGCATCGTATGCTTAGGCGTTCAACACGCGTTTTAGAAACTCTCGAGTGCGCTCCTGACGAGGATTATTGAAAATCTGCTCCGGTGGACCTTCTTCGGCGATGACCCCCTGATCCATGAAGACCACCCGATCGGCTACTTCTTTAGCAAAACCCATTTCGTGGGTAACCACCAACATCGTCAGCCCGGATTCAGCCAGGAGCTTCATCACCTTGAGTACTTCCCCGACCATTTCGGGGTCCAAGGCGGAAGTTGGCTCATCAAAGAGCATCACATCCGGATCCATGGAAAGTGCACGTGCAATGGCTACCCGCTGCTTTTGTCCTCCCGATAATTGCCTCGGCTTCGCATGGATATACTGTTCCATGCCGACCACCCGCAGATAGCGGAGGGCCACCTCTTCCGCTTCTTCCCGCGAACGCTTTAGCAATTTAATTTGTCCGACCGTACAGTTGCTCAGGACGTTATGGTTGTTAAACAAGTTAAACTGTTGGAAAACCATGCCGAGCTTCTGCCGGTACTTATAAACATCATGTTTGTCATCAAGGATATTTTCGCCTTTGTAAATTATCTGTCCTCCACTCGGTCTCTCCAAAAGATTGATGCAACGCAGCAACGTAGATTTGCCCGACCCGGATGCACCGATAATGCAAACCACTTCACCTTTATTGACGCTGAAATTGATGTCTTTTAATACTTCATTGGCACCGAAAGACTTGCTTAAGTGTTTGACCTCAATGATTGGTTCCACAATGTCTCCCCCCTGTTAATTACGTTGCGTGAGCCGTAACATGTCTTCCGGTGTGGCCACTTGCATTTGATTTAAGGTGTAGGTTTCCGGTCCATCCAGTTTTCTTTCCAAATAGCGCAAAATCCTCGTCACCGTAAAGGTCATGATGAAATAGATAATACAGGCTACGAAGAAGGCCTCGAAGTACCTAAAGTTGTTGCCCGCAACAGACTTGGTTTGGAAATAAAGTTCCGTCACGGAAATAACGTTCAACACGGAGGTATCCTTGATATTAATAACAAACTCATTGCCGGTTGCGGGCAGGATATTGCGGATGGCCTGGGGCAAAACCACATTCATCATCGTTTGGAAATGGTTCATGCCAATAGCCTGAGCAGCTTCATACTGTCCCTTGTCAACGGAGATAATACCGCCCCGAACAATTTCCGCCATATAAGCGCCGGTATTAATTGAAACGATAAATATCGCCGCCGTCAACCGTTCCATATGAATGCCGAATGCCAAGGCCGTACCATAAAAGATCACCATGGCCTGCACGATCATCGGTGTACCCCTGAAAAATTCGATATACGCAGCAAGTATCCCGTTGACCGTTTTTAACAGGATCCTTTTGATCCCGCGCGCCGGCATCGGCATCGTCCGTATGACTCCAATGACTAATCCGATCAGTGAACCGAATAGGGTACCGATAATCGAAATGAGGAGCGTCACACCGGCACCCCGCAAAAACATTGGCCAGTATTCAGATACGATGCGGACAATCCACTCTAAACTCATTATTCTCTCCTTTTATTTAAGACCGCGGCTATAATTAATACAATTAGTTAGATACCGGCTGATTCTTGATAGCCTCATCCATGATCCGCAGACGCTCTTCGCGGGAGATCCCTTTGAGAATCTCGTTGATCTTCGCGGTCAGCGGGCTGCCTTTTTTGAGACCAACAGCAATGGCTGTATCATCAGGCGAGGTGACAAAGCCTTCCTCAAATACGACCATCTTAAAATCTTTGTTAGCCGCTTCGGCACTAATCCCTTCCGGGCGTTCGGAGACATAGCCATCGATAAAACCGGATTGCAGAGCCACCCGCATCGCTGGGAAGTTATCCATAGCAGATTCTTTGATTACACCATCAATTTGGTCGATCACTTCATAGTGGAAGGTATTCAACTGTGCAGTAATTCTTGCGCCACGGAAATCATGAATGGATTTGGCATTCTCATATTTGCTACCGCGTTTGACGACCATCACCAGGTCGGATTCGTAGTAGTTATCGGAAAAGTCAATAGTCTTCTTACGGCTCTCGGTGGGGGACATACCGGCGATAATCGCATCAATCTTGCCGGAAGTCAAAGCCGGAGTTAGTCCGTCCCACTCGGTCTTCACTATAACCAGTTCTTTACCCAAACCTGCGGCGATTCTTTTAGCAATCTCGACATCATAACCGCCGGCGTACTCCGCGCTACCGTCGATCTTCACCGCACCATTGGCCGGAGTCGTTTGGGTCCAGTTAAACGGCGGATAGTCGCACTCCATACCTACCCGGAAGACATCTTTGCTCTCTTTCTTGGTAAAAAGACACCCGGTAATCAGGAACATCGCTAACAAACTCACAACGACCGCCAAGAACAACCTCTTGCTCACAGCTGAAACCCCTCTTTCTTTTGAGATTAAGTAACGTCACCACGAAAAAACTAAAACCCGGGACGAGTCCCAGGTTGGTCGAACCTTTGCCAGAAAAACCCCCCCTTTTCCCCCGACGAGATAGCTCTCCTCAATAAGCCGGGACACTTATTGAGACAATCCTGCAGTTATTCACTGCAGAATCAGCAAATAATACCGAGCGTATTATTTACTTCGGCGGCATTTCCTTCTCCTAAGTATCATCACTGCTCGCGCTCCACAAAGGACTGTTAAATGCCGCGCCTCTACCTCACCTAAAAAAGTGAGGTTTATTCATTTTACCTACAGCTTACAGTACCGTTGCGTATCTGTCAACTATAGGCGTCTTGCTTACGATTTTCGCAAGATTTTCTCCATTGCCTTGCCTTTGGCCAGCTCATCGATGAGCTTATCCAGGTAGCGAATCTCCCGCATCAGTGGCTCCGCGATCTCTTCGACCCGAACACCGCAAATAACACCTTTAATTAATGTCCGCGCCGGATTGAGCTGGGGAGCCTCGCCAAAAAAGG